>NZ_JBEYEW010000004.1:0-378626 GCF_040634095.1 Streptomyces sp. NPDC007205 | reverse complement strand
CCCGCCGAGGGAAGCGCCAAGCCGGAGGCCGAGGAAAAGGCGGAGGCCGACACACCTGTCCAGGAGCCGGCCGCCGAGAACAGCGCCGAGCCGGAGCCCGAGGAGCAGGCCGAGCCCGAGACCCCGGCCGAGGAGACACCCGCCGAGGGAAGCGCCAAGCCGGAGGCCGAGGAAAAGGCGGAGGCCGACACACCTGTCCAGGAGCCGGCCGCCGAGAACAGCGCCGAGCCGGAGGCCGGGGAGTCCGTGGCGCCGGTCGAGGAGACGCCGGATGCTGAGGAGGAGGCCGGGCCGCAGGTCGGGCAGCTGACCGGGAACAGCGCCGGGCCGGAGGCCGAGGAGGGGAGCGAGCCGCAGGCCGTCGACGGCGAGGACGCCCCGCAGGGGCCACCCGCACCCGACCACGAAAGCCGCACGGGTGGTGCGGGTGGGAACTCGGACGCCGAAGGCGAAGCCGAGGCGGCGCAGCGGAAGACCCCCGCCACCCCCCTCGCCAAGGTCAAGTCCCACACCCCCTCCCTCGCCGCCGCCTACAAGGCCGCCACGACCACCCTCAAGAAGACCGACCTCACCGGCACCCGAGCGAAGCTCTACCTCGTCCTGGACCGCTCCGCGAGCATGCGTCCGTACTACAAGGACGGCTCCGTCCAGGCCCTCGCCGACCAGACCCTCGCCCTCGCCGCCCACCTGGACCCCGAGGCCACGGTCCACGTCGTCTTCTTCTCCACGGAGGTCGACGGCACCACCGACCTCACCCTCACCCCGGACCACGAGACCAGGATCGACGACGTCCACGCCGGCCTCGGCCGCATGGGCCGTACCAGCTACCACGCCGCTGTGGAAGCCGTACTCACCCACTACGGGAAGCACCACGAGAACGGCACCCCCGCCCTCGTCGTCTTCCAGACCGACGGCGCCCCGGACGCGAAGACCCCCGCGACCCAGGCCCTCACCGAGGCGGCGCAGACACACCCCGCCGTCTTCTTCTCCTTCGTCGCCTTCGGAGACCACGACAACAAGGCCTTCGACTACGCCCGCAGGCTGAAGACCGGCAACACGTCCTTCTTCCACGCGGGCCCCACCCCCCGCGAGCTCACGGACACGGATCTGTACGAAGGCGTACTCGCCACCTGGCGCCCGTAACGGACGGTCACCGCACACACCCCCTCGGGCCGCCCCTTCCCACCCTGCAAAACGGGAAGCGGGCGGCCCACCCCTGTCGGCTACGATTTCAAGGTTCGAAACCGCAGAAAACGCGACCTGGGAGCAGCCACGATGGCTCGACACCTCATCACCAGCGCCCTTCCGTACATCAACGGGATCAAGCACCTGGGCAACATGGTGGGGTCCATGCTCCCGGCGGACGTGTACGCCCGGTACCTCCGCCAGCGCGGCCACGACGTCCTGTACATCTGCGCCACCGACGAGCACGGCACCCCGGCCGAGCTGGCCGCCAAGGAGCAGGGCCTGCCGGTCGACGAGTTCTGCGCCCAGGCGCACGACGCGCAGAAGGCGGTCTACGACGGCTTCGCGCTCGCGTTCGACTACTTCGGCCGCAGTTCCAGCCCCGAGAACCGCGAGATCACCCAGCACTTCGCCCGCAAGCTGCACGAGAACGGCTTCATCGAGGAGCGGGCCATCCGTCAGGTGTACAGCCCCACGGACGGCCGCTTCCTCCCCGACCGCTACGTCGAGGGCACCTGCCCGCACTGCGGCTACGACAAGGCCCGTGGTGACCAGTGCGAGAACTGCACCCGGGTGCTCGACCCCACCGACCTGATCAACCCGCGCTCGGCGATCTCCGGCAGCACGGATCTCGAAGTGAGGGAGACCAAGCACCTCTTCCTGCTCCAGTCGAAGCTGGAGAACGAGGTCCGCGAGTGGGTCGCCCGGCACGACAAGGACTGGCCGCAGCTGGCCTCCTCCATCGCCCACAAGTGGCTGACCGAGGGCCTGCACGACCGCGCGATCACCCGTGACCTGGACTGGGGCGTCCCGGTCCCGGCCGACACCTGGCCGGAGCTGGCGGCCGAGGGCAAGGTGTTCTACGTCTGGTTCGACGCCCCGATCGAGTACATCGGCGCGACGAAGGAGTGGGCCGACCAGGACCCGGAGAACCGCGACTGGAAGTCGTGGTGGTACGAGGCGGACGACGTCCGGTACACCGAGTTCATGGCCAAGGACAACGTCCCCTTCCACACGGTGATGTTCCCGGCCACGGAGCTCGGCATCCGCGAGCCCTGGAAGATGGTCGACTACGTCAAGGCCTTCAACTGGCTGACGTACTACGGCGGGAAGTTCTCCACCAGCCAGAAGCGCGGTGTCTTCACCGACCAGGCGCTGGACATCCTCCCGGCCGACTACTGGCGTTACTTCCTCATCGCCAACGCGCCGGAATCGGACGACTCGTCCTTCACCTGGGAGCACTTCACCGCCACGGTCAACAAGGACCTCGCCGACACCCTCGGCAACTTCGTCAACCGTGTGCTGTCCTTCTCGAAGAAGCGCTTCGGCGAGGAGGTCCCGGCCGGCGGCGAGGCAGGCGAGGCGGAGGCCCGTCTCGGCGAGGAGATCGCCCGGCTGCTCGCCGAGTACGAGGAGCAGATGGAGGCGCTGCAGTTCCGCAAGGCGGCCTCCGCCCTGCGCGCCCTGTGGTCGGCCGGCAACTCCTACCTGGAGGAGAAGGCGCCCTGGCTGCAGATCAAGACCGACAAGGACGCCGCGGCCCTCACGCTGCGTACGGCGATGAACCTGATCCACCTGTACGCGGTGGTCTCGGAGCCGCTGATCCCGGCCACGTCCGCCGCCATGCGCCAGGCCTTCTCGCTCCAGGACGACACCGCCGCCTGGGTCACCCCGGCCGAGGCGAAGTCCCTCACCACCGTCCCCGCCGGCACGCCCTTCACGGTCCCGCCGGTCCTCTTCGCCAAGCTGACGGACGAGGACCTGGAGGCGTACAAGGAGCGCTTCGGCGGCGAGAGCGCCTGAGACGAGCCGAGACACGGGAAGGCCCCGGCGCGCTGTGCGCCGGGGCCTTCCCGCGCCCGGACCTCGGCCGGTCCGGGCGTCGGCTCACTTGGTCATCCACCGGGCGAAGTAACGGTACCGTTGACGTCGCCGGTGTCCAGGTCGTAGCCGAACCGGTCGTACTTCTCGCCGGTACCGGGTACACCGGCGGTGTCCTGGCTGATGCGCACCGGCGTGCGGGTGGTACTCACCCCGCCGGCGCTGCCGTAGTTGACGACGATCGAACCGCCCACGACGCCCTTCGGCTGGTATCCCTCCAGCCCGGCACCGAGGACGACGTCCCCGTAGCCGTCGCCGTCGACGTCCCCGATGCTCCCCGAGGTGACCTGGGTGTGGAAGATCTTGGGGGGTCCGAAGCCGTTCTTCGAGCCGAGTACCAGGGAGGCACCGGCGGTCAGATGCCAGGAGGGGCATGACCCAGATACGCCAGGAACCCGCCACGGGATGATCTCGGTTACTGATCGCGGGCGTTGCCGCGGTTCGCGTATGCGCGGCGGGCCTTGTGGACGGTGTCGCCCGGCCGCGCGCAAGTGAGCGGCTCGCCGAACTTCGGGCGTACAGCCGTTGGCCGACGCCCTCCCACAGATCCGCGATCCTGAGCCGCAGGCGTTGGTCTGGCCGCCCCCAGGACCGGCACCCGCACGGACAAGCCGCTGCTGACGTGCAAGCAGATCGCCATGGTGGTCGCGTGGACGTATGGGTGAAGCGGCCGGATCGCGCCGACTACGACGCTCCGCACATGGCCAGCGCGGTTCGCGCCAGCCCGCGCAGCCAGGCGTGGGCGTGGTCGGTGTCGTAGCGCTGATGCCACGACAGGTATATCGGTGCCGAAGGCAGTTCGAGCGGGAGGGGGAGCACGACCAGGCCGAGGTCGGCGACCGCGGACCGCGTGGTGGCTTCGGGGACGCTGATCAGGAGATCGGAGCCGCGCGCGAACTCCAACGCGGCCGCTTCCGTGGGCGCGGTCGCCACCACGCGGCGGGTGAGGCCGAGCCGCGCGAGGGCGTCGTCGAGGGCATTGCTGAGGTTTCCACGTCGCGAGACGGTCACGTGCTCGGCGGCGGCGTACCGCTTTGCGGTGACGGTCCTGACGCGGGTGAGGGGGTGCCCCCGCCTCACGACGATGACGAGGCGAGTCTCGCCCACGTTCTCGGCACGGATGTCCGGTGCGCTCGGGCGGTTGGCGTTCGCCTCCAGGTCGACCTCGCCGCGCCGCAACTCGGGGGTGTCGATGCTCGATTCCGCGACGAAGCGCAATCTCACGCCCGGCGCCTGTCCGCGCACGGCCGCGAGCAGTGCGGGACCGCTCAAGGCGACCAGGGAATCGTGCCAGCGGAGTGTGAAAGTGCGCTCCAACGTTGCCAGATCCAGTTCACGGCTCGGTGCCAGCACCCCCTGGACCTGGTGCAGCAGCTCGTGCACCTGTTCCCGGACGGCGATCGCATACGGCGTCGGGGTCATCGTGCGGCCGGTGCGCACCAGGATCTGGTCCCCGGTCGTGCGCCGGATTCGGCCCAGACTCCGGCTCATCGCGGGGGCGGTGACGTGCAGGCGCGCGGCAGCCCCGGCCACACTTCCCTCCTCCAGCAGCGCGTCGAGCGCGGTGAGCAGGTTCAAATCCAATTGCATGTGAGTAATCGTAGGCGTGCTTGACATGCATTTGAAGTTAATGAAGGGGCTCTATACCGTCGAGACGAGAGCGCAAGACGGAATGCACACCGTGGCTCGACCGGCCTCATCACCCCTCCTCACACGGGAGTACCACCATGTCCGAAACGCCTCAGACCACTGACGTCGCCGTCTCCGACGCCGACCTGCTCGGCCAGACCGCGATCACCGTGCGCGCGGCCGGTTCGGCGCTGCGCGAGCGTTTCGGCGAGGTGGTCCGCTACCAGACCCGCGAAGAGCTGATGCGCGCGCTCGCCGCCAACGACGACACGGCCCTCGACATCCTGCGCCCCCGCCTCACGCGCCTGCGCCCGGACGCCGGCTGGGTGGAGGACGAGCTGGACGGCGGGGCGCTGCCGCCCGGCGAATGGTGGGTCGTGGATCCGGCCGAAGGCAACGTCAACCACCTGCACGCCCTGCCGGAGTGGGCGGTGACCGCCACCCTCGTGCGTGAGAACCAGCCGGTGCTCACCGCGGTGCACCTGCCGTTGACCGGCGAGACCTACACCGCGCTCACCGGCGCGGGCGCCCACCTCGACGGCCGGCCGCTGCGCGTCTCCCAGACCGCGGACCTCGGCCTGAGCATCGTGGCCACCAGCCAGGCCCGGCCGGACGAGGACGAGAAGGTCGTGCGGCGCGTCGGCTCCTCGATCACCGCGATGCTTTTCGACGCGCTCGTCGTCCGCACCGCCGTGCCCGCGACCCTGCACCTGCTGAACGTGGCCGCCGGCCGGATCGACGCCTTCTGGCAGTTCGCCGGCGCCCGCGCGGACCTGCTGCCCGGGGCGCTGCTCGTCACCGAGGCCGGCGGACAGATCTCCGACGCCGAGGGCCGCCCCTGGACCCCGCAGAGCGAGAGCTTCCTGGCCGCCGCGCCCGGCGTCCACGCCGAGGCCGTCGCCACGCTCTCACGCTGACCGCGCACCACAACCTGCACGCACGGAAGGACGAGATCATCATGACCACGATCGCAGTTCTCGGAAACGGCCGCGTCGGCGGCAACCTGGCCGCAGCCCTCATCCGGGCAGGGCATGAGGTGACCGTGGCGGACCGCGCGCCGGGCGCCGCCGCCGACGCTGCCCGGACAGCCCAGATCGTCATCAACGCCACCCCGGGCGCCGGCTCGCTGGACCGGCTCGTCGCCCTGCGCGAGGAACTGCGCGACAAGATCCTCGTCGACGTCTCCAACGCCACCGTCGACGGACCGGACGGACTGCCCGCCGACCTGATCTACCCCGGCTCCAGCCTCGCCGAGCAACTCCAGGAAGCGCTCCCCGAAACGCGCGTCGTCAAGACACTCAACACCATGCTCTTCCCGGTGATGACCGCGCCGGCCACGCTCACCCAGGCGCCCGACGCCTTCCTCTCGGGCGAGGACCCGCAGGCCAAGCAGACCGTCCGTGAACTGCTCATCAACCTCGGCTGGCGCAAGGAGTGGATCACTGATCTCGGCGGGATCCAGACCGCCCGCGCCACGGAGGCCGCCATACTGTTCGTACCGCACGTGATTCGGTCCAGCGGATTCGCGCCCTTCGCGATCTCGATCGCCCGCTGATCCGCACACAGTGCGCCGCCCCCTGCGGGTCCATACCCAGAACGGAGGTGCCGGTCCCCTTCGCGTAGTCGGGTGTGGTGCCGGAGGCAGCCCAGCCGTACAAGGGAAGTTGCCGCGCGGGGAGGATTTTCTTCAGGCGGCGTGCCCGGGGGGCGGGCGAATATCCTCGGCATGGTGCTCGGCGTGATTCGCGTCGCAGGTTCGCGACATCAGAGGGCGCCCCGAGATGCGAGGCGTGATGACAGAGGGTCAGATGGTTCTCGTACATGCTCCTACGACCCCGTCGGGCCGCCCAGTGAACCTCTCCGAAGCGCATCTCCGCCTCATCGGTGCCGTCCTGGCACCGGGCGCGCCCTTCTCCCTGGTTCTGGCCGGGGGGTACGCGCTCCAAGCCCATGGGCTGGTCGAACGGCCGCATGGGAACGTGGACCTCGCGACGGAGAGCCCGGAGCCGATCGCCCGGATCGCGTATGCCGTCGGTGCGGCCCTGGAGGCGCGGGGTCGGCAGGTGCGGGCCGGAGCGCTCACGCCGCTCACCGCGCAGCTGAGCGTAACGGACCCGCCGACCGGCGAGCCGTGCGTCCTCACCCTGCACAAGGAGGCGTTCTGGCAGCCGCCGGAGCTGACCGCGTACGGCCCCGCCCTCTCTCTGGAGGACGCCGTGGGGACGAAGATCCGGGCGCTGTACGACCGTGGTGCCGCCGTCGACCTGGTCGACGCGCAGACCACGGCCGCCCGGTTCTCGTTCCCCGATCTGGAGGAGCTGGGCCGCCGGCACGCCCATGACCCCTTCGACCTGACCACGCTGCAGTCCCGGCTGACGGGGACGGACTTCTACTCCGACGCGGACTTCCGCCGCTATGGCCTGACGGAGGAGCAGGTCACCGGCGTGCGCGCCTGGGCCCAGCGCTGGTCCGACGACATCGCCGAGCGCCTGCTGGAAGACGGCGCGTCCCCCGACATCGAGGCGGACTCCGGCCTCGACGCGGGGGACTGAGCAGGACTGACCGGCGACGCGCGCCCGCCTCTGCTACTTCGGCTGCGGCTTCCTGATGTTCAGGTGCAGCTCGCGCAGGCGGGACTCCTCCAGCTCGGTGGGGGCGCCCATCATCAGGTCCTGGGCGTTGCCGTTGAGCGGGAAGGCGATCGTCTCGCGGATGTTGGGCTCGTCCGCGAGGAGCATGACGATGCGGTCCACGCCGGGGGCGATGCCGCCGTGCGGCGGGGCGCCGAAGCGGAAGGCGCGGAGCATGCCGGCGAACTTCTCCTCGACGGTCTCACGGTCGTAGCCCGCGATCTCGAACGCCTTGAGCATGATCTCCGGCTCGTGGTTCCGGATGGCGCCGGAGGACAACTCGACGCCGTTGCAGACGATGTCGTACTGCCAGCCCAGGATGTCCAGCGGGTCCTGGGTCTGCAGGGCCTCCAGGCCGCCCTGCGGCATGGAGAAGGGGTTGTGCGAGAAGTCGATCGCGCCGGTCTCCTCGTCCTTCTCGTACATCGGGAAGTCGACGATCCAGCAGAAGCGGAAGACGCCCTCCTCGAAGTGCCCGGCGCGACGAGCGGCCTCGACGCGGACCGCGCCCATGATCTTGGAGACCTCGTCGAACTCGCCCGCGCCGAAGAAGACCGCGTGCCCGGGGGCCAGCGACAGGCGCTTGGTCAGCTCGGCGACGTTCTCCTCGGTGAGGAACTTCGCGATCGGGCCGGAGAGGGACCCGTCCTCGGCGACACGGACCCAGGCCAGGCCCTTCGCGCCCAGCGAGATGGCGAACTCGCCGAGCTGGTCGAAGAACTTGCGCGGCTGGTCCTGGACCGCCGGCACCGGCAGCGCACGCACGTGCTTGCCGGCGAAGGCCTTGAACTCCGAGCCCTCGAAGACATCGGTGATGTCCACCAGCTCCAGCTTGGCGCGCAGGTCCGGCTTGTCGGAGCCGTACTTCAGCATCGCCTCGCGGAACGCGATCCGCGGGAAGGGGGAGGTGACGTGCCGGCCGCCGCCGAACTCCTCGAACAGCTCGGTCATGAGCTTCTCGATCGGCTGGAAGACGTCCTCCTGCTCGACGAAGCTCATCTCGACGTCGAGCTGGTAGAACTCGCCCGGCGAGCGGTCGGCGCGGGCGTCCTCGTCGCGGAAGCAGGGCGCGATCTGGAAGTAGCGGTCGAAGCCGGAGATCATCAGCAGCTGCTTGAACTGCTGCGGGGCCTGCGGCAGCGCGTAGAACTTGCCGGGGTGGAGACGGGAGGGGACCACGAAGTCACGCGCGCCCTCGGGGGACGTGGCGGACAGGATCGGCGTCGCCATCTCGTTGAAGCCCATCGCGACCATCTTGTGCCGGATCGCCGAGATGACCTGGGTGCGCAGCATGATGTTGCGGTGCATGCGCTCGCGGCGCAGGTCCAGGAAGCGGTACTCCAGGCGCCGCTCCTCGTTGACCCCGTCCTCGGCGTTGATGGTGAAGGGGAGCGGCGCGGCAGCGCCGAGCAGCTCGACCTCGGCCACCTCGACCTCGATCTCACCGGTCGGCAGATCGGGGTTCACGTTCTCGGTTCCACGTGAAACAACGCGGCCGTCGACGCGGACCGTGGACTCCTTGGAGATCTTGTCCAGGGCCTCGTACGCGGGCGTGCCGGGGCGGGCGACCAGCTGCGTGATGCCGTAGTGATCGCGCAGATCGATGAAGAGGATGCCGCCCAGGTCGCGCCGATTGTGCAGCCAGCCGCTCAGCCGGACGTCGGTGCCGACGTCAGAGGCGCGGAGCTGGCCGCAGGTGTGGGACCTGTACCGATGCATCGTCGTTCATCGTCCTTCGTGTGTGAGGTCTGCGGGGCGTGCTCTCCCCCGCGAGAACGGGCACGGGGCCCGGACCCATCAAGGGTACCGGGCACCCCAAGATCGGCTCCCCACCATTACCGTCCGCCCACCCGGCGACGGCTCCGGGGCTTCGGCGGCACCTCCAACCGCGACTCCCGCCGATCGGGTCTTCTTACAGTGGCACCGCTCGATCAGATCTCCCTAAAGTAGGGCAATGCGTACTGGCGAGCCTCTCCCGTCCGTCGGGGATGTCCTCGCCGCCCTCGCGACCGGACTGTGGCGCTGGGACACGGCCACCAGCCTGGTCACCGTTGACGCGGAGGCGGCGCGGCTGCTCGGGCTGCCCGCGGAGGCGACCACCCTCACCGAGGCCCAGACCCGGGCCCGGCTGCATCCCGTCGACTGGAACGAGATCACCGGGGTGGTCCCGCTGGCGGTCGCCGAGGGCACGCTCGCCGAGGTGCGCATCCGGATCATGGACGAGCGGGGGAACATCCTGCGGGTCGTCCGCAGCCGGTCGAAACCCTCCTTCGATCCCGAGCGGCAGGCGTACGAGCTGATCGGCACCCTCCAGGAGGTCACCGAGCCGGCCCCGGGCACGGCGGCCGCCCGCGGCGCGGTCACTGGCGACTGGCGGCGCTCACGGGAGGCGTTTCTGCTGGACGCGGGCCGGGCGCTGGCGGAGGCCCGGTCCACGGCGGAGGTGCTGCGGGTGGCCGGTGGCCTCTCGATGCCGGGCTTCTCGCCGGACGGGCTCGTGGTGTTCGGGGCGGAGGGCGACCGGCTGACGATCACCGGCCAGCACGGGCACCAGCCCGGCGACATGGGTCCCTTCTCGAACATGCCGCTGAACACCGACTATCCCGCGGCCCAGGTCGTCCGTACCGGCCGCGCGGTGTATCTGTCCTCGCCCGAGGAGTACAAGGAGCGCTACCCGGCGACCTGGCCGCTCGCCCAGCGCTTCGGCCGCCGCTCCTGGGCCTTCCTGCCGCTGACGGTGGCCGGGCGCACGATGGGCGCCTGGATGGCGGCCTTCGCCTATCCGGTGGCGTTCACCCCCGACGAGCGCGCGGTTCTGACGACGGTGGCCCGGATGCTCGCCCAGGCGCTGTCCCGCGCCGGTGCCGAGGAGTCGGAGCGGGAGCTGACGGAGGGCCTGCAGCGCTCCATGCTGCCCTCGCTCGGCCCGGAGATCCCCGGCATGCACGTGGCCGCCCGGTATATCCCGACCGGCGGCGGACTCCAGGTCGGCGGCGACTGGTACGACCTGATCCCGCTGCCCTCCGGCCGGTTCGCGCTGGTCATGGGGGACGTACAGGGCCACGACGTACGGGCCGCGGGTCTCATGGGCCAGCTGCGCATCGCCCTGCGCGCCTACGCCTCCGAGGGCCACCGCCCGGACGCCGTGCTGTCCCGGGCGTCCCGGTTCCTGCACGGCATCACGCACGACGACGACCAGCTGGC
The DNA here is from genome assembly GCF_040634095.1 of Streptomyces sp. NPDC007205. Lineage (NCBI taxonomy): Bacteria > Bacillati > Actinomycetota > Actinomycetes > Kitasatosporales > Streptomycetaceae > Streptomyces > Streptomyces sp. NPDC007205. The sequence goes on along the minus strand of NZ_JBEYEW010000004.1, from coordinate 368,097 downwards.
CGACCCCCGCTTCGCGACCTGCGTGTACGTGGAGTCCGACCCGGCGACCGGGACGCTGGAGATCGCCCGTGCCGGGCACCCGCACCCGGCGATCCGGATGGCCGACGGCACGGTGATGATGCGGCCGACGGCGGGCGGACTGCCGCTGGGCATCGACCCGGGCGCGGACTATCCGACGACCCGGTTCACCCTGGAGCCCGGCGAGACGCTGATGCTCTGCACCGACGGTCTGATCGAGACCGGCGGGCACGACATGGAGAGCGGCTGGCTCCGGCTGCGCGCGATCCTGGAGGATCACCGGGGCACTGCCGGGCCCGAGCTGGAATCGCTGGCCGACGCGCTGGTGCAGGGCGTGCACGGGCCGTCCTCGCACCACACCACGGGCCCCCTGACCGACCGCCGCGAGGACGACATCGCGCTGGTGCTGCTGAGCCGGGCACTGGAGGAGACGGCACGGCCCACGGTCCGGCGCACGCTGCTGTCGGTGGCGCAGGACGAGCCGGACCGGATCGCCGAGGCCCGCCGGCACCTGCGCGAGCTGCTGCACGACTGGGCCGGCGCGGACCAGGTCGACTCGGCGGTGCTGCTGGTCTCGGAGATGGTCACCAACGTCCTCGTCCACACCGACGCCGACGCGCTGCTGCTCGCCGAGGTGACCGGCGAGGCGCAGGCGCGGCGACTGCGGGTGCAGGTCACCGACGCGGGCGACGACCTGCCGCACAAGCGCCGGCCCGGCGAGCTGGCCTCCTCCGGCCGCGGCCTGATGCTGATCGAACTCCTCGCGGACACGTGGGGAGTGGACCCGCGGGGCGAGGGCAAGAGCATCTGGTTCGAGCTCTACGAGTCGGAGGCGGCATCGGGAGACGTGTCGGGGGACGTGTCGGGGGACGTGTCTGCGGACGGCCCGGACGAGGCACCGGAGGACGACGCGTCGGAGGGTGCCGCGTAACGCGTCCGCAGCTCCTGTACGACCCCGAAGGCAGCCGCGGTCAGCGGGACCGCCAGCAGCATCCCGAGGACCCCCGCGACCGACGCCCCGGCGGTGATGGCGATCATCACCACGGCCGGATGCATCTGCACGGTCCGGCTCTGGATGACCGGCTGCAGCACATGTCCCTCCAGCACCTGCACGGCGAGGACGACACCGAACGCCCACAGCGCGATGACGAACCCGCGGTCGGCGAGGGCGACCAGGACGGCGACCGCGCCGGAGATGAAGGCACCCAGGTAGGGGATGTAGGCGCCGACGAAGACCAGCGCGCCCAGCCCGAACGCGCCGGGCACCTGGAGGACCAGCAGGCCGACGGTGATGCACAGGGCGTCGATGAGCGCGATGACGGTCGTACCGCGCATGAAGCCCTCCACGGCCTCGAAGGCGCGCCGGGCGATGGCCTCCAGGGTGTCGGCGGTGCCGCCGGGCGCGACGGACCGGAGGGTGACGACGGCACGGTGGGAGTCGCGCAGGAAGAAGAAGACGAGCAGCAGGGCGAGCACGGCCATGGCGATGCTCTCGCCGACGACGCTGACCCCGCTGATGACGTTGGACGCGGCCGTGCCGCCGAACCTGCTCAGCAGCGTGCGCGCGTTGACGGCCAGGTCGTCGAGCCCGGTGCCGGCGGCCCCGAAGTACTGTGAGACGCCCTTGGCGGCGTCCCTGAGCGAGGCGATGATCTGGTCACCGGTGTCGATGAGCGCGGCGACGACGATGTAGACGGCACCCCCGACGACGGCCACCACGGCGACACAGGTGAGCCCGGCCGCCACCGACGCCTGCACCCCGGCCCGCACGAGCCGCCGGTACAGCGGGCCGAGCAGCGCGGTCCCGAGCAGGGCGAGCAGCACCGGTGTGACGGCCGTACGGAGCTCCCCGCACAGCCGCACCCCCACCCAGCCGACCCCGGCGACGAGCAGCAGCACGGCACACCAGGCCGCAAGACGGCGCACGGGGTCGGGCAGCAGCGGCACGCCTCCAGCGGACCACGGCCGCCGACGGGTGTCCTGCCGCACGGGTCCGGGCGGGTGAGACGGACGGCCACCGGTGCCCGGCAAGGCCGAGCCCTGACCCCAAGGCGTGAGCGGCCGCCCTTCTCGGGGCGGCCGCTCACGCGATGGCTGGCCGGGCGCTGCCGGAGCGTCTCAGCCGAGGAGACCACCGAGGAGGCCCTGGAGGACGCAGCCGAGGCCGAGGAGACCGCAGTTGTGGCCGTTGCCGTTGTCGTTGCTGCTACCGGTGTCCGTGCCGGTGTCACTGCTCGTGGCGGTTCCGGTGTCGCTGCTCGTGGCGGTGCTCGTGCCGGTTCCGGTGTCGTCGTCGGCGAGGACCGTGACCGTCGTGCTCTGCGGGGCGACGCTCGTCCGGGCCTGGGCGGGGGCGGCCAGCGCGACCCCGCCGACGCTGAGGAGGACGCTTGCCGCGGTGCACGCCAGGGCGCTGCGGATGCTGCTCATATGTGACTCCTGAACTGGGGTGTGTGTGCGTGGTGTCGGCCACCAGGCGCGACCTCTGGTGCGCGCTGTGGAACGAGGCGCGCAGTTGCGACGCTAGGGGCCCGCTCGGCGTAACGCCTTCCGGAACTAGCCCATCCGGGTCGGCGCGCCTCCTTGCGCCGCACGCGTGAAGAGCCCTCACCGCGCACACGAAGAGCCCCGTCCGGGCATCCGGACGGGGCTCGAGGGTGGCTACCGGTTCTCCGGTGGGACCGACGACCGGCTCACCCCTGGATGGTGCCCTCGGACATCCCATGCACGGCCGGGATCGTCCCCAGGCGGCCCTTCTGGAAGTCCTCGAAGGCCTGTTGGAGCTCGTCTCGGGTGTTCATGACGAACGGGCCGTAGTGGGCCATGGGTTCACGGATCGGCCGCCCGCCGAGGAGGACGACCTCCAGGTCCGGGGTGTGGGAGTCCTGCCGCTCGTCCGCGCGGACGGTCAGCGACGAGCCGGTCCCGAAGACGGCCGTCTGGCCCTGGTGGACGGGGCGGCGCTCGGCACCCACCGCTCCCCGGCCCGCGAGCACGTACGCGAGGCCGTTGAAGTCCTCACGCCAGGGCAGGGTGATCTCCGCGCCCGGAGCCAGCGTCGCGTGGATCATCGTGATCGGCGTGTGCGTGATACCGGGACCGGCGTGGCCGTCCAGCTCACCGGCGATGACCCGCAGCAGCGCGCCGCCGTCGGGGGAGGTGAGCAGCTGGACGGATCCGCCGCGGATGTCCTGGTAGCGCGGGGCCATCATCTTGTCCTTGGCCGGGAGGTTCACCCACAGCTGCAGGCCATGGAAGAGACCGCCCGACATCACCAGGTGCTCCGGCGGCGCCTCGATGTGCAGCAGGCCCGCGCCCGCCGTCATCCACTGCGTGTCGCCATTGGTGATGGTGCCGCCACCACCGTTGGAGTCCTGGTGGTCGAAGATCCCGTCGATGATGTAGGTGACGGTCTCGAAGCCCCGGTGCGGGTGCCAGGGGGTGCCCTTGGGCTCACCCGGCGCGTACTCCACCTCGCCCATCTGGTCCATCATGATGAACGGGTCGAGGTAGCGGTAGTTGATCCCGGCGAACGCCCGGCGCACCGGGAAGCCCTCGCCCTCGAAGCCGCTCGGCGCGGTCGTGACGGCCAGCACCGGACGCGCCACCGCATCGGCGGGAGCGGTCACGTGGGGCAGCGTCAACGGGTTCTCGACGGTCACTGCAGGCATGGTCGGTACCTCCTTGTACGCTCACTTTAGTTGAGCGTTGAACTTCCTGCCACCTAGAACAGAGAAAGCCCGGAGGGCATTCCCTCCGGGCTCGCGACGAGGAGCTTCGGCCGGCCGCCTGCGCAGCGATGTCGTCTAGCCGTACATCCGGCGCATCGCGAAGTCGACCATCTGCTCGACCGCCTTCGCGTCGAACACCATCCGGTGCTCGCCCTCCATGTCCAGGACGAAGCCGTAGCCGGTGGGCAGCAGGTCGATCACCTCGGCGCCGGTGATCACGAAGTACTTGGACTCCTTGCCCGCATACCGTCGCAGCTCCTTGAGCGAGGTGAACATCGGGATCACCGGCTGCTGGGTGTTGTGCAGGGCGAGGAAGCCGGGGGTGTCGCCGCGCGGGCAGTACACCTTCGACGTCGCGAAGATCTGCTGGAAGTCCTCGGCGGACATCTGCCCGGTGGTGAAGGCGCGCACCGCGTCCGCGAGGGAGGGCGGGGACGGCTCGGGATACAGCGGCGGCTGCTGCCCGTAGCCGCCGGACATCGGCTGCTGGGGTGCGGCGTACTGCTGCTGAGCACCGACGTTCTGGTCGTAGCCGTACATGGGCGCAAGCGTACCGACCGGGAGCGGCGCCGTGGCGCCCGGGAAAATTATGTAGCGACCGCTAGCCAATCTTCCTACAGTTTCTCTATCGATCGCTACAGATACTGCCCCCGGAGGCCTCATGCACCACAGCACTTCCCGCCCCGCCCTGCTCCTCGCGCACGGCGCCGGCGGGTCCCTGGAGCGCAACTACGGCCCGGTGATGGACCGGTTGACCGCGCGGTACACGGTGATCGGCGCCGACTATCCGGGCGCGGGCGGCACCCCGCGCGCCCTACGGCCGCTCGAACTGGACGGGCTGGCCGACCAGTTGGTGGCCGTCGCCGACGCGAAGGGCGTCGAGCGGTTCACCGTGTCCGGCTTCTCGCTGGGCGGGCCGGTGGCGATACGGCTGGCCGCCTGGTATCCGGAGCGGGTGACGGGGCTCGTGCTGACCGCTCCCTTCGCCCGCGCCGACGCGCAGGTACGGCTCACCGCGCGCGTGTGGCGGGCGCTCGCCGAGTCGGGGGATCCGGACACGCTCGGCCGGTTCCTGTGCGCCCACGCCCTGAGCCCGGCCGCACTGGAGGCGATGGATCCGCAGGAGCTGGAGAGCGCGGCGAAGGAGACGGGCGCGGGAGTCCCGGAGGGCACGCCGGAGCACGTGGAGCTGGTGGAGCGGCTGGACGTGACCGCGGACCTGGCCCGGATCACCGTCCCCACACTGGTCGTCTCGCCGGTCGACGACCACCTGATCCCGCCCCGGCTGCACGGGGCGGTGGCGGCGGGCATCCCGGGGGCCCGGCTGGAGGAGATACCGGGCGGTCACCTGCCTTTCGCCGAGCACCCGGACCGGTGGGCGGCGCTGCTCACGGCCCCGTTCCCGGGCGGCGAGGAGTAGACCCTTCTCACACTTGCACCGGCAGGGGTTGCTTCTTATTACCGGCGGGTAGCATCATCGGAGCTACTTGTTGGTACGTGAACTAGGTGCGAGGAGTCAGTGCCTCGCCGATCTCTCTACGGAGCCGTCGCCATGGGGCACTACAAGTCGAATCTCCGCGACATCGAGTTCAACCTCTTCGAAGTACTGGGGCGCGACAAGGTGTACGGCACCGGCCCGTTCGAGGAGATGGACGTCGACACCGCCAAGAGCATCCTGGAGGAGATGACCCGCCTCTCGGAGAACGAGCTGGCCGAGTCCTTCGCCGACGCCGACCGCAACCCGCCGGTCTTCGACCCGGAGACCAACACCGCACCGGTCCCGGCGTCCTTCAAGAAGAGCTACCAGGCCTTCATGGACTCCGAGTACTGGCGGCTCGGCCTGCCCGAGGAGATCGGCGGCACCACCTCGCCGCGCTCCCTGATCTGGGCCTACGCCGAGCTGATCCTGGGCGCGAACCCGGCCGTGTGGATGTACTCCTCGGGCCCGGCGTTCGCCGGCATCCTCTTCGAGGAGGGCAACGAGGTCCAGAAGCACATCGCCAAGATCGCGGTCGAGAAGCAGTGGGGCTCCACGATGGTGCTCACCGAGCCCGACGCGGGCTCCGACGTGGGCGCCGGCCGTACCAAGGCGATCCAGCAGGAGGACGGCTCCTGGCACATCGAGGGCGTGAAGCGCTTCATCACCTCCGGTGAGCACGACATGTCCGAGAACATCCTCCACTACGTGCTCGCGCGGCCGGAAGGTGCCGGTCCGGGCACCAAGGGCCTCTCCCTCTTCCTCGTCCCGAAGTACAACTTCGACTTCGAGACCGGCGAGCTGGGCGAGCGCAACGGCGTCTACGCCACCAACGTCGAGCACAAGATGGGCCTGAAGGCCTCCAACACCTGCGAGATGACCTTCGGCGACCAGCACCCCGCCAAGGGCTGGCTCATCGGTGACAAGCACGAGGGCATCCGCCAGATGTTCCGCATCATCGAGTTCGCCCGCATGATGGTCGGCACGAAGGCGATCTCCACGCTGTCCACCGGCTACCTGAACGCTCTGGAGTACGCCAAGGAGCGCGTCCAGGGCCCCGACCTGGCGCAGTTCATGGACAAGACCGCGCCCAAGGTCACCATCACCCACCACCCCGACGTGCGCCGTTCGCTGATGACGCAGAAGGCGTACGCGGAGGGCATGCGCGCCCTGGTGATGTACACCGCCTCGATCCAGGACGCGATCCAGATCAAGGAGGCGGCCGGCGAGGACGCCTCCGCCGAGCACGCGCTGAACGACCTGCTGCTGCCCATCGTCAAGGGCTACGGCTCCGAGAAGGGCTACGAGCAGCTCGCCCAGTCGCTGCAGACCTTCGGCGGCTCCGGCTTCCTGCAGGAGTACCCGATCGAGCAGTACATCCGGGACTCCAAGATCGACACCCTGTACGAGGGCACCACCGCGATCCAGGGCCAGGACTTCTTCTTCCGGAAGATCGTCCGCAACCAGGGCGCCGCGCTGAACTCCCTCGCCGAGGACATCAAGAAGTTCCTGGCGCTCGGCACCGGCGGCGAGGACCTGGCCGGCGCCCGTGAGCACCTGGCCAAGGCGGCCGTGGAGCTGGAGGCGATCGTCGGCCTGATGCTGACCGACCTCGCCGCCACCGAGCAGGACACCAAGAACATCTACAAGGTGGGCCTGAACACCACCCGCCTGCTCATGGCCTCCGGTGACGTCGTCGTCGGCTACCTGCTGCTGAAGGGCGCCGCGATCGCCGCCGAGAAGCTGACCACGGCCTCCGCCAAGGACCAGGCGTTCTACACCGGCAAGATCGCCGCGGCGAAGTTCTTCGCGGCGAACGTCCTGCCGGGCGTCACGCTGGCCCGCAAGGTCGCCTCGGGTGTCGAGCTGGACCTGATGGAGCTGGACGAGGCCGCGTTCTAGAAGCTCCTCGTAGATTCCCTGTGCGGGCCCGCTCCCTTTCCGGGAGCGGGCCCGTGCACGTCGTTAAGGTGAACCCATGAGCGCACCAGCCCGCTTCGACCGCGGCCACACCGACGACCTGATGTCCTTCCTGGCGGCGAGCCCTTCGCCGTACCACGCCGTGGCGAACACCGCCGAACGGCTGGAGAAGGCGGGCTTCAGGCAGGTCGCGGAGACGGACGCCTGGGACGGGTCGAGCGGCGGCAAGTACGTGCTGCGCGGCGGCGCGGTCGTCGCCTGGTACGTCCCCGAGGGCGCCGAGGCGCACTCGCCGTTCCACATCGTCGGGGCGCACACCGACTCCCCGAACCTCAGGATCAAGCCGCGCCCGGACAGCGGGGCGCACGGCTGGCGTCAGGTCGCCGTCGAGATCTACGGCGGACCGCTGATGAACTCCTGGCTGGACCGCGACCTGGGCCTGGCGGGCCGGCTCAGCCTGCGCGACGGCTCCACGGTCCTGGTCAACGTGGACCGTCCGCTGCTGCGCGTGCCGCAACTCGCCATCCACCTGGACCGTTCGGTCAGCACCGAGGGCCTCAAGCTCGACAAGCAGCGCCATCTGCAGCCGATCTGGGGTCTGGGCGACGATGTGCGCGACGGTGATCTGATCGCCTTCCTGGAGCAGGAGGCGGGGCTCGCGGCCGGCTCGGTCACCGGCTGGGACCTGATGACGCACCCGGTGGAGGCCCCGGCCTACCTCGGCCGGGACCGGGAGCTGGTCGCCGGTCCGCGCATGGACAACCTGCTGTCGCTGCACGCGGGCACGGCGGCGCTGGCCGCCGTAGCGACCTCCGGCGCCCCGCTCACCCGTATCCCCGTGCTGGCCGCCTTCGACCACGAGGAGAACGGCTCCCAGTCGGACACCGGCGCGGACGGCCCGCTGCTCGGATCCGTCCTGGAGCGTTCGGTGTTCGCGCGCGGCGGCTCGTACGAGGACCGGGCCCGCGCCTTCGCCGGCACGGTGTGCCTGTCCTCCGACACGGGCCACGCCGTCCACCCCAACTACGCGGAACGGCACGACCCGACGCACCACCCGAGGGTCAACGGCGGCCCGATCCTCAAGGTCAACGTCAACAACCGCTACGCCACGGACGGTTCGGGCCGTGCGGTCTTCGCCGCCGCGTGCGAGAAGGCGAACGTGCCGTTCCAGAGCTTCGTCTCCAACAACTCCATGCCGTGCGGCACGACGATCGGCCCCATCACCGCGGCCCGCCACGGCATCCGCACGGTCGACATCGGCGTGGCGATCCTCTCGATGCACAGCGTGCGTGAACTGTGCGGCGCGGACGACCCGTTCCTGCTCGCGAACGCCCTCGTGGCCTTCCTGGAGGGCTAGCCGGGACGGCCCCGGGTACCCGGACGGCACCGGAGATTCCGGAACCGAAAGGGGAGGCGACTTCTCATGGGGCTCGGAGGATGCATCATCCTCATCGCCGTGGGGGCCATCCTCACGTTCGCGACCGACTGGCACATGCACGGCGTCAACCTCACGGTCGTGGGCCTGATCCTGATGGCCGTGGGGCTGATCGGCGTGGCGACCTTCAGCGGAATCGCTCGGCGCCGCCGGGTCGTGATGCCGCCGACGCCGGTGGTGGAGGAGGAACCCCGCCGTCACCACCACGTCGACGGCTACAGCGACGGCTACGGCGTCTGACGCGGGCGCCTGATCACAGGGCCGCGCCTGTCTCCTGCTCGTCCATCCCCGCCAGGACGAGGGGCAGGCGGTCCGCCCCGCCCTCGGTGAGGCGGACCGGGACGCCCCAGTCCTGCTGGTGGACATGACAGGCGGGATACTCGTTCGAAGGATCGTCGTCGCAGCTCGCGGCCATCGCCGAGACGTGCAGGACACCCTCTGTGACGGACGGGTTCAGCTCCAGCTCACGGGACAGGTCCGTGTCCGCGCCCTCCCCCTTGAGCAGCAGCCCGGGCGGGGTCGAGGAGACCAGCAGCCGGGTGGAGGGGCCGTACCGGGTGTCCAGCTTCTGCCCTGGCGGCGCCTGGAAGATGACGTCCAACCGGAGGGTGCCCGGCGCGACTTCGGTGGCCGCGCGCTGGGTGCGGTGGGCGACCGACTCCACCCGTACCGCCTCCTCGGGCAGCCGCAGCCGGGTCAGGCGGTGCCGGGCCGACTCCACGACCACGATGTCCTCGCCGGCGAGCACGGCGTCGCTGGGCTCGCGCAGGTCCGTGGCCAGCGTCGTGACCTCGCCGGTGGCCGGGTCGTAGCGGCGCAGGGCGTGGTTGTAGGTGTCGGCGATCGCCACCGAGCCGTCCGGCAGGGCGGTGACGCCCAGCGGGTGCTGGAGCAGCGCCTGTCCCGCGGTGCCGTCGCGGTGGCCGAAGTCTTCGCCTCGTGCTCGGCCTCCAACTCCTCGACCAGCCGCTCGATGGCGTGCGCGTGCCCCTCGCCCGCGTGCTGGGCGACCACGTACCCCTCCGGGTCGATCACGACCAGCGTCGGCCAGGCGCGGACCGCGTACTGCTTCCAGGTGGCCAGCTCCGGGTCGTCCAGCACCGGGTGCGCCACGCCGTACCGCTCCACCGCGTCGACGACCGCCTGGTGCTCGGCCTCGTGCACGAACTTCGGGGAGTGCACACCGATGACCACCACCGTGTCCCGGTGCTTCTCCTCCAGCTCGCGCAGCTCGTCCAGGACATGCAGGCAGTTGATGCAGCAGAAGGTCCAGAAGTCCAGGACGACGATGCGTCCGCGCAGGTCGGCGAGGGTGTACTGCTTGTCTCCCGTGTTCAGCCAGCCGCCCTTGCCCGTCAGCTCGGGGGCGCGGACGCGGGCGCGTCGGGGTGCGGAGTCGGTCATGGGTCCAAGACTGCCACCCGACTCCGACAGCCGATTCGGCACCTGTGGAAAACTCGCTCTCAGTCCTTGCCGTCGTCGCCGGGCAGGGCGTGGCCGGTGGTCGCGTCGACGTGGTCCGGCACCTCCTCGTGCCGGTCGCCGACCGTCAGGGTGCCGCTGGGCTCCAGGACGAGGATCGAGGTGGGCACGCGCGCGTACGGCTTGTGCTCGGTGCCGCGCGGGACGGTGAAGACCGAGCCCGTGGGCAGGACGACGGTGCGCTCTCCGGCCGGTTCGCGCAGGCCGATGTGCAGTTCGCCGTCGAGGACCAGGAAGAACTCGTCGGTGTGGTCGTGGACGTGCCAGAGGTGTTCGCCCTCCACCTTCGCCACGCGCACGTCGTAGTCGTTGACGGTGGTGACGATGCGGGGGCTCCACTGCTCGGTGAAGGAGGCGAGGGCCTGGTCGAGGGAGATCGGTTCCATGGGTTCATCGTGCGGGTGGCCCTGGCCGTCGCACGAGTGCTAGGAATCGCATATGCCGCAAGGATCCTCTCACCGCGTCGTGCTGGTGGTCGACGAGAACTCCAACCCGTTCGAGATGAGCTGCGCCATCGAGATCTTCGGGCTGCGGCGGCCCGAACTGGGGCGGGATCTGTACGACTTCCGGCTGTGCGCCGCCGAGCCCGAGACCCGGATGCGGGACGGTTTCTTCACGCTCACCGGGGTCGCCGGGCTGGAGGCCGCCGAGGACGCCGACACGCTGATCGTGCCGAACCGGCCCGACACCGAGGTCCCGCGCACGGAGCGCGTCCTCGACGTCGTGCGCCGGGCACACGCGCGTGGCGCCCGGCTCGTCGGCTTCTGCTCGGGCGCCTTCACCCTCGCGGAGGCGGGGCTGCTGGACGGGCGCCGGGCGGCCTGCCACTGGATGTGGGCCGAGGCCTTCCGCAGCCGCTTCCCCCGGGCGCGCCTGGAGCCGGACGTGCTCTTCGTGGACGACGGCGACATCCTGACCGCCTCCGGCAGCGCCTCGGCGCTCGACCTGGGCCTGCACCTCGTACGCCGCGACCACGGCGCGGAGATCGCCAACCATGTCTCCCGGCGCCTCGTCTTCGCCGCCCACCGGGACGGCGGCCAGCGGCAGTTCGTGGAGCGACCGGTGCCCGACGTGCCCGACGCGTCGCTCGGCCCGCTGCTGGCCTGGGCGCAGGAACGGCTGGGCGAGCCGCTGACGGTGGCGGACCTCGCCGCCCGCGCGGCCGTCAGCCCCGCCACGCTGCACCGCCGCTTCCGTACCCAGCTGGGCACGACCCCGCTGGCCTGGCTCACCGCGGAGCGGGTGGCGCTGGCCTGCCGGCTGATCGAGCGGGGCGAGGAGCGCCTGGACGTCGTCGCGGCCCGCAGCGGCCTGGGGACGGCAGCCAATCTGCGGGCCCGGCTGCGCCGGGAGACGGGGCTGAGCCCATCGGGCTACCGCAGGCGTTTCGGGCCGGCGGGACCGTGAGGATCGACGTGCGGCGGGGAACGGTCACCGCATGAGACTCCTCGTACGCGACCGGCTCCTCGGCATCGGTGACGACTACTGGATCGAGGACGAGCACGGCCGGAAGGTGTTCCTCGTCGACGGCAAGGCCATGCGGCTGCGGGACACCTTCGAGCTGAAGGACGCCCAGGGGCGCGTCCTGGTCGACATCCACCAGAAGATGTTCGCGCTGCGCGACACCATGGTGATCGAGCGGGACGGCGAGGGCCTGGCCACGATCAGGCGCAAACGGCTCTCCCTGCTGCGCAACCACTACCGGGTGTCCCTGGCCGACGGCACGGAGCTGGACGTCAGTGGCAAGATCCTCGACCACGAGTTCGCCATCGAGTACGACGGCGAACTCCTCGCCGTGATCTCCCGCCGCTTCCTGTCGCTCAGGGACACCTACGGCGTCGACATCGTCCGCGACGACGCGGACCCGGCCCTGCTGATCGCGGTGGCGGTGTGCGTGATCCACCTGGCGCAGAAGGAGCGGGAGGAGCACTGACCCTCAGCGACGCGGGGGGTCGAGGCCCAGGACCCGGTCCTTCAGAGCCGGGAACTGCTCGCGCGTCGTCGCCACCTTCGCCGGGTCGAGGTCGACGGTGAGGACCTCCTCGTCCGGGCCCGCCTCGGCCAGCACCTCGCCCCATGGATCCACCACGATCGAGTGACCCGCCTGGGGAACTCCCGCATGGGTACCGGCCGTTCCACAGGCGAGCACGAACGCCTGGTTCTCCACCGCCCGCGCCTGAGCCAGCAGCGTCCAGTGCGCACGCCGCCGCTCGGGCCAGCCCGCCGGGATGACCAGGGTCTCGGCGCCGGCGTCGACGAGTGAGCGGAAGAGTTCGGGGAAACGGAGGTCGTAGCAGGTGGCCACGCCGAGCGTGGTCCCGGGCAGCCGGACCGTCACCAGGGCCCGCCCGGCACCCATCAGCACGGCCTCGCCCTTGTCGAAGCCGAAGCGATGGATCTTGCGGTAGGCGGCGGCAAGCTCACCGGAGGGGGAGAAGACGAGAGAGGTGTTGTAGAGGGGGCCGTCCGGGTCCCGCTCCGGAATCGACCCCGCGTGCAGCCACACGCCCGCGTCGCTCGCCGCCTTGGCCATGACCTCGTACGTCGGCCCTTCGAGCGGCTCGGCCGCACGGCCGAACTCCTCGTAGGCGAAGGCACCGGTGGTCCACAGCTCGGGCAGGACCACGAGGTCGGCCCCGGCCTGCTCCCGCACCAGCGCGGCCACCCGCTGCCGCCGGGAGTCGACCGATTCGTCCTCGTTCACGGCGATCTGGATCAGCGAGGCGCGCACACTACCACCGTCCTGGCATTCGAGTCGTCCACACAGGCCTACGATCGTCACACGAAAGCACTGCCGGGGTGCCTGCAGGCAGCGTAACTTAGCCTCCCAGACGCCCGCCGAAGTGCAGCCGCCGCCCGCTGGCAACGCCGCCACAACCTGCCCGTGTACCGACCGCCGAGGGGTCCCGTTCCGTGAGTCTGCATCCCACCCTCCAGCCCTACGCCGACGCCTGGACCCACTCCATCGACGCGATATCGGAGATGGTCCAGTCGCTCGCGGAAGGCGAGTGGAACCGGCGGACCCCGTGCCCGGGCTGGTCGGTGCGGGACATCGTGTCCCATGTGATCGGCCTGGACTGCGAGATGCTCGGCGACCCGCGCCCGATCCACTCGCTCCCCCGTGACCTCTTCCACGTCACCACCGAGCACCAGCGGTACATGGAGATGCAGGTCGACGTCCGCCGCCACCACACGGCGCCGGAGATGACGGCCGAGCTGGAGTACACGGTCATCCGCCGCAACCGCCAGCTGCGCAACGAGAACCGCGACCCCGGCACCACGGTACGCGGCCCGCTGGGCTCGCAGATCACCCTGGAACAGGCCTACCGCACCCGCGCGTTCGACCTGTGGGTGCACGAGCAGGACCTGCGCACGGCGCTCGGCCGGCCGGGCAACCTGGACTCGCCGGGTGCTTACGTGGTGCGGGACGTCCTGCTGGAGGCGCTGCCCCGGGTCGTCGCGAAGGACGCGGCCGCGCCGCGCAGCTCGGCGATCGTGTTCGACGTGCACGGCCCGGTGGAGTTCCTGCGCACGATACGCGTCGACATCCAGGGCCGCGGCACCCTGGAAACCGCCCCGGCCCTCGGCCCCGCCGCCACCCTCACCCTCGACTGGGAGACCTACGTCCGCCTCGCCTGCGGCCGCGTCACCCCGGAGGCGGCGGCGGACCGCGTGAAGACGGAGGGCGACCAGGACGTGGCGGCGGCAATCCTGCGCAACTTCGCGGTGACGCCGTAGCAGGCGACCCCACCCGGCACCGGCACCGGGCACCTATGCGGGGACGTGGACCGTCTCCACCCGGCTGGCGACCAACCGCTCCCGCTCCCGCCGGGCAGCCCGCCCCCGCAGCCGCAGGATCTGGGACACCCCGAGCGCCTGCAGCACGAAGACGGCACTGAACGCCACGGCGTAGTCGTCCCCGGTGGCGTCCAACAGCACCCCGACCGCGAACAGCGTCGTCATCGAGGCGACGAATCCCCCCATGTTGGTGATGCCGGACGCCGTGCCCTGTCGCTCGGGCGGGTTGGCGGGCCGCGCGAAGTCGAACCCGATCATCGAGGCCGGCCCGCAGGCACCCAGCACCGCGCACAGCACGACCAGCAGCCACATGGGCGCGTGCTCACCGGGATACAGCAGCGTCGCCGCCCACAGCAGCGCGGTCGTCCCGACCGTGCCCAGCGCCAGCGGCAGCCGCGCCGAGTGGTGCCGGGCGACGATCTGGCCGTAGACGAGCCCGATCGCCATGTTGGACAGCACGACCAGGGTGAGCAGCTCACCGGCCGTGGCGCGGCTGAGCCCCTGTGCCTGGACCAGGAACGGCAGGCCCCACAGCAGCAGGAACACCATCGCCGGGAACTGGGTGGTGAAGTGCACCCACAGCCCGAGGCGTGTGCCGGGCTCACGCCAGGCCGCGGCGATCTGCCGGCGGACGTAGGCCGCGCCCTGGTGCGGCGACGGCTCGGGCTCGTGTCCGTCGGGGTGGTCCTTCAGGAACAGCAGGGTCAGGACGAGGACGACGACCCCCGCGAACGCGCTGCCGGCGAACGCCGGGGTCCAGCCGATGCCGTGCAGCAGCCGGGCGAGGGCCAGCGTGGAGACCAGGTTGCCCGCCATGCCGACCAGCCCGGCGAGCTGCGCGACCAGCGGCCCGCGCCGGGCCGGGAACCAGCGGCTGCCGAGCCGCAGCACGCTGATGAAGGTCATCGCGTCACCGCAGCCCAGCAGGGCGCGGGAGGCGAGGGCGGTGCCGTAGGAGGGCGAGAAGGCGAAGCCCAGCTGCCCGGCGGTGAAGAGGATCGCCCCGATGCTCAGCACCTTCTTGGTGCCGAGCCGGTCGACCAGCAGGCCGACGGGTATCTGCATGCCCGCGTAGACCAGCAGCTGGAGGATGGAGAACGTCGACAGGGCGGAGGCGTTCACATGGAAGCGGTCGGCCGCGTCGAGACCGGCCACGCCCAGCGACGTACGGAAGATGACGGCGACGAAGTAGACCGCCACGCCTATGGACCACACGGTGACGGCGCGCCGGCCGCCTGGCGGATCACCCGGAAGAGTGACGTTCCTCGACGGACTGCTCATCGCACCTCACCCCGGGCGAGGTGCGAGAACCAGCTCACATGCCGGTGCACGACGTCGACGGCCGCCTCCGCGTCCCCGGTGCGCAGCGCGTCCAGGATCTCCTCGTGCTCGGCGAGCGTCTTGGCGATCCGGTCGGGGTGGGAGTGCATGACGGCGACGCCCATCCGCAGCTGCCGGTCGCGCAGTTGGTCGTAGAGCCGGGACAGGATCTCGTTGCCGCCGCTGCGCACGATCTCGGCGTGGAAGGAGCGGTCGGTCACCGCGGCCGCGGCCAGGTCACCGGCGGCGGCCTGTGCCTTCTGCAGCTCCAGCAGCTCGGTCAGCCGCTCCAGCAGGCCGGGCGGGGCGGGTACGGCCTTGCGGGCGGCGTGCTCCTCGACCAGCTGGCGGGTCTCCACCACGTCGGCGATCTCCTGCGCGGAGACGGGCAGCACCAGGGCGCCCTTCTTCGGGTAGAGCCGGATCAGGCCCTCGGCCTCCAGCCGCAGCAGCGCCTCCCGCACGGGTGTGCGCGAGACCCCGACGGCCTCGGCCAGCTCGCCTTCGGTGAGCAGGGTCCCGCCTTCATAGCGACGGTCGAGGACGCCCTGCTTGACGTGGGCGTACACACGGTCGGCGGCGGGCGGGGGCTTGTCGTGCCGGCGTGCGGGCTGCTGTACGGCCGTCTTCATGTCCACAGGATAGATACAACACGTACGCACAGGCAGCGGCGTCCAGTATCCGGACGTGACGAAATCGCCCGCAGCAACGTCACAACTTTCTGTGCTACTTACGTGTCTCACATGTGCGGCCCTTGCTCCCGCCACATCAACAGGGCCGCACTTCAGGGGCATTCACGACAATCGGGGTATTCCACTTTGATTACCGGCATCAAGGGCACACGCAGCACACGTCTCCGCAGAGCCGCCGCTGTCGCCGTCACCTCCGGCGCACTGCTGGCGACCGGTGCCCTCACCGCGGCGCCCGCTCAGGCCGTCACGACGCCCTCGATCGTGGCCAAGGGCGGCTATGTGATGAACAACGCGAACCACTCGACGCTGTTCGACAAGAAGATGGACACGCCGCTGTCCACGGGCTCCACCACCAAGATCATGACCGCCAGGGTCGTGCTCGCACAGTCGAACCTCAACCTCGACAAAGAGGTGAAGATCCAGGAGGCGTACAGCGACTACGTCGTCAAGAACAACGCCTCGCAGGCGCATCTGATCGTCGGCGACAAGGTCACCGTCCGCCAGCTGCTGTACGGCCTGATGCTGCCGTCCGGCTGCGACGCCGCCTACGCGCTCGCCGACACCTACGGTTCGGGCTCGACCCGTGCCGCGCGCGTGAGCAACTTCATCGGCAAGATGAACGCCGCCGCGAAGAGCCTGAACCTCAAGCACACGCACTTCGATTCCTTCGATGGCATCGGCAACGGCGACAACTACTCGTCGCCGCGCGACCTGACGCTGATCGCCAGCAGCGCGATGAAGAACTCCACGTTCCGCACGATCGTCAAGACGAAGGCGTACACCGCCAAGACGATCACCAGGACGGGCAGCACCCGCACCATGCAGACGTGGACCAACACCAACACGCTGCTCTCCAGCTACGGCGGCGCCATCGGCGTGAAGACCGGTTCCGGCCCCGAGGCGGGTGCCTGCCTCGTCTTCGCCGCCACCCGCAACGGCAGGACGGTCATCGGCACGGTCCTGGCCTCCACCTCGTACGCGCAGCGTGCGGCGGACGCCACGAAGCTCCTCAACTACAGCTTCGCCAGGCTGGGCTGACAACCACCAAGCACTGACGGGCCCGTCGCGAAAAGCGGCGGGCCCGTTGCGTTGCCTGTACACGGGATGAAACCGATGGTGCTAGTGTCATTGGCACCATGCTGCTGCGTCTGGACAAGACCGACACCCGCCCCCTGCACGAGCAGGTCGCGGCGGCGATCCGGCGGGCCGTCGCCGAGGGCGAGTGCCGCGCCGGCGACCGCCTGCCCTCGGCCCGCGATCTCTCCACGGCTCTGGACATCAACGTCAACACCGTCCTGCGCGGCCTGCGCGAACTGCGGGACGAAGGCCTGCTGGAGTTCCGCCGGGGCCGCGGGATCACCGTGGCCGAAGGAGCCGCCCGGCGTTCCGGACTGCAGATCAGGGTGCGGGAGCTGATCGCGGAGGCATCCCGGCTCGGCTACAGCCGCACCGACCTCATCCAGATGATCCGGGGGACGACGACATGACGGACGAGGACGATCCCGAAGGCGGCCGGAGCCGCGCCACCCGCTGGGGGCCCGCCGGGTGCACGGCGGCCGTCGCCGCGCTGCTCGCGGGCCTGCCCTGGGCCGCGCACGACCGGCTGCCGGACCGGCTGGCGACCCACTGGAGCGGCGGCGGCGCCACCCCCGACGGCTCGATGCCGCTGTGGGCGGACTCCCTGTTCCCGGCCGGGTTCTGGCTGCTCATCACCCTCGCGCTGAGCGTGCGCCGGCGACGTTCCTGGCCGGCCGCACGCTCCTGGCGGGCGATAGCGCTGGCGCCCACCGCGGCGGCGCTCGTCGGCGCGCAGGCGTCCACCGTCCGCGCGAACCTCGACCGCGCCGACTGGCACGACGCCCGCCAGCCGGCCCTGGACATCGTGCTGATCCTCGCGGTGACAGCGGTCGCCGGCGTGCTGGCCTGGCGATGGAGCACCCGGCGGGGTACCGCGCCGCTCCCCGGCACCCCTGGACTGAACCTGCCGGAGGGCGAGCGGCTGGTGTGGTTCTCCCGCGCGGCCAACCCCTGGCTGCAGCTGCTGTCCGCGCTGACCGGCCTGATCGCCGCCGGCGCCCTGGTGGCCCTGGCCGTCGGCCTGGCGGACCCCACCGCCCTGCGGCTGGTGTGCGGGTGCTGCTGCGTCACCGCGCTCGCCGGCGCCGCGTTCTCCTCGGTCCAGGCGAAGGTGTCGGAAGCGGGCCTGGAGGTGTCGTTCGGCCCGCTCGGCTGGCCCGCCCGCCGCTGGTCCCCGGCCGCCATCGAGTCCGCACGGGCCGAGCACCGGCTGCCGTCCCAGGTCGGCGGCTGGGGCTACCGCCTCAGCGGCCTCGGCACGACGGTGATGCTCCGCGCCGGCGACTGTCTGGTCGTACGCCCCCGGGGCCGCCGTACGGACTTCGCGGTGAGCGTGGACGACGCCGAACGGGGCGCGGCCCTGCTGAACGCGCTGCGGCAGCGGGCCTGAGCCGGGCATGGGTATCCCGAGCCCCCTGGTCATGGAGCCGCCGGGGAGGCGTGCCGCATCAGCGGCGCGGTACCGATGCCGCCGTGCTCGCCAGATGCAGCCGGGTGCCGCGGGCGGTCGGCCACCGGTGCTCGGCAGGCTCGTCGTTCGGCAGCGGGCGTCCGGTGTGCGGTGCCATCCGTGACTCCCCGGCCAAGAAGCCGGAAGCGGAGGCTGAACTGTCCGGTGTAGGCGTCGAACCGGCCCCCGTACTCCGGCTGTATGGCCAGTCCCAGCACGGCCGCGCGATCGCCCGCAGGGCTGCCGGTCGGTCCTCCCGGTACGGCGGTGGGGGAGCTGTGCATCGAGCCCCATACCTGCTGTCGCTCGCCCCGGTTCCTCTTCCCCCCGCCGTGTCGTCAGCGGAACCCGGGAATCCGTCGAAGTTCGCCGATCTTCAGCGCTCTGCCCACCACGGCGTATCCCTTATGTACAGGCCCACGATCTCCGGTGCCGCCCACACGGCGAGCAGGGTCCCGACGGCCAGCACGCTGACGACGAGGGTCACGAGCCGCTGCTCGTACGCCCGTCCGCCATCGGCGTGCGTCGCCCGGGCCCGCACCAGCTGCGGCACCAGCACGGCGTTGAGCGCACCGCCGATCAGCAGGGTGTACAGGCTGGTCGGCACGGTGTTGGCGGCGTTGTACGTGGTAGCCAGCAGCCCCGTCCCGAGCGCGGCCCCCTGCAGCACCGTCCGGACCAGCCCGCTGGCCCGCGACACGACGGTACCGCCGGCCATGAGTACAGAGGCCCGCCCAACGCCCGCCTCAGCCCTGGGCTTCGCGTGCCGGGCTGCGGTCTTCTCCCCCGTTACCATGCCCTAAACCTAAGGCAGTTGGGATCACCGGCTGCGCGTCCGCTCTCGCGACCCCGTCCGCCAAGGAGGCGCACCCGTGTCTGTCATCGCCGCACGCCGTCTGGCTCTTCTCGGCGGCGGGTTCTCCACGGACGACGACGGCCTGCTGGACGACTGGGTACTCGGCCACACGCGCGCTGCACGGCCCAAGGTGTGCTTCATCCCCACGGCCAGCGGAGACGCCCCCGCCTACATCGGCCGATTCCTCACCGCGTTCAGGCCCCGCTCCTGCGAGCCCGGTGTCCTGCCGCTGTTCCGACGGGAACTCGACGACGACGCGCTGCGGGAGTTCCTCCTCGCTCAGGACGTCCTCTATGTAGGGGGCGGCAACACCGCGAACCTGCTGGCGGTGTGGCGGGCACACGGCGTGGACCGGCTGCTGCGTGAGGCCTACGACCATGGCACCTTGCTCTGCGGCATCAGCGCCGGCGCCAACTGCTGGGCCGAGGGCTCACACACCGACTCCTTCGGCCCGCTGACCTTCCTGCCGGACGGCCTGGGCCTCCTCCCGGGCTCGGTCTGCCCCCACTACGACAGCGAGCCGGGCCGCCGCTCCTCCTACCGAGCAGCCGTGGCAACGGGCGCGCCCCCTGCCGGGTGGGCGGTGGGGGACGGCGTCGGCGTGCTCTTCACGGACGGTGCCCTGACGGAAGCGGTGACACGTACGCCGCGGGCCCGCTTGTTCCGGGTGGAGCCGGACGGGGACGGTAGGGCCGAGGAGCACGCATTGCCTTGTCGGCTGCTCGGCGAAGCACTCTGCCCCTGTTCGAGGCCGGGATGACACGGCATGGGCGTCCGCGGAGCGGGTTCAGCAGCGCCGCCCGCGCGATGGGGTTACCGCTGTCGACAAGGCCTACACAGTATCGTCCTCGCGCCGCGCCCCTCGGATTCGTAGGATCGTCCCAGCGGCAGGACTCCAGCGATGCCCAACGGGGGGAACAGGCAGCATGGATGGTCGGGTGGCAGGCTCGGCGCAGGGGAACGGCGCCGACCTTCATGTGTCCTCTCAGGACCTCACCAAACTCGCGCAAGACCTCGACGACATGCAGGACCACCTGAACAAGCAGGTCCGGCGCATGGATGAACTCGTCGACCGTATCGAGGCCGGCTGGCGCGGCCCGGCGGCGACGGCGTACCGGGAGTTCCACCGCGCGGCGGCCAAGGACGCCGTACACGTTCGGGAAGTGATGAAGCAGATTGAGGAGGCCGTGCGGCTGAGCCGTGACGGCTTCAGCTCCGACGACCTGCACGTGCTCGAACAGATGCGCCGGATCCACGTGGACGTCGACAGCGAGGTCGGCAAGCTTTCCACGCCGAACACCGGAGCCGACGGCACAGCGGCACAGCCGCGCAGCAGTCTGGACAGCTACTGACCGGTCTGGCTTCAACCGGGCCTGCTTAGCAGCATAGTTACCGACACCAAGGGGGAGTCATGTCGACCGGTTCGGACGGCGACCACATAGCCGTCTCTTTCGCCACGCTCCACGAACTGGCCGTCGAACTGGAGGACATCCTCAAGCAGCTCAACGGCAAACTGGGCGACCTCTACGACCGCGTCGAGCCGGTCGTCGTCTCCTGGAAGGGGGAGGCCCGCGAGATCTTCGTGCAGAAGCTCGACGAATGGGACCACTACGCCCAGGACCTCCAAGCGGCGCAGAAGTGGCTGCACGGGTACGTCACCACCGGCCACGCCAACTACGCGGCTGCCCACAAGGCGGTGCTGCGCGGCTGGGGGGCGGCCTGATGGCAAGCCGTCCGACCGATACCGAACGCCGGCAGGAACGGGACCAGCTCAAAACGGCGGACCCCGACTCCGGCGGCGGATTCGATCTGATGCCGCAGCACCTGTACTACACGTCGGCCGTGGTGCGCGACGGGCAGTTCGACTACGACAAGGGCGCGACGACGTTGGTGAGCGCCCTGAATCAGTACAGTCAGTCGGCGGGGACCGGATCGGGGCCCGATGCCTTCGCCAAGGCCTATATGAAGATCGCCGAAAAGTTCATCGCGGTCTGGTCGGCCAGCGTGGTGAGCGTCGGTGGTGTCGCGGTCGGCCTGACCATAACCGCCAACAACTACCAGTCCGCGGACTGGGCCGCGCGCGGCATGTACGGGCCTCCGCCTCGCCACACGCCTCCCGCTGTCATAGAAAAAGCACCTGATTACGGAAAGATCAACGACATCAAGTGGTCCGGGACCGGCCAAGACGCCGACTCATGGGCGATTTCTGGAGCCCTCGGCGAGATCCCGGACTTCCTCGCGGGCGTCATCCGGCCTGCCATCGAGTACGGGCTCAATCTGGGCAAGACCCATGAAATCACCCCTGGCGCCGACGAAGGCGACCTCAAGGGCATGGCCACCGCATGGGAAGAGGCCGGAAAAACCGCGCTGAAGGCCGGTGACAATTTCATCTCCGCCATCGAATACATAACGGACCCCCATGGAAACAACGAGTGGCAAAGCGCGATGAAGTCGTTCTGCCAGTCGATCTGGGGGACCACCGCTTGGGGCCGGAGTCGGAACACGCAGGGCCAGATGGCCCAGCCTCATCAGGGTGCCCGCAGCTGGAAGACATCGGGAAACGTGGCACCGTCGCAGCGCCGGCCGATCCTGGAGGTCCTGCACCACACCGCTGACACCCTGCACAAGAGCTGTACCGAACTGGCCGAGGCCGCACGTACCTGCCGCGAGACCACCACCAATCTGGCCAAGAAGGCGGCCCACGGCATGGTGGAGGACCTGACAACGGGGCTCGATGCGGTGGAGCTGCTCGAGCTCGCCGCGACTGCCATGTTCGGGAAGCTGGTCTGGACCTTCCGACAGCACATGGACCGAGCAGCAGCGGACAAAGCGGTCGACATCTACCAGCAGAAGTTTCACGAAGCCGCCACCACGCTGCTCGCCCTGGAATGGGAGCTGGACGAAGCCCTCAGAAGCGCGCCGACCTTCATAGCAGAGGAAGCCAGGGCCGAGGCGTTCGGCGGCCGCTCGCTGAACGAATTCAAGCAGGAGCACAAGCTCATCAACGGGGAAAACCCGTTCCCCTACAAATACACCCTCGACCTCGCCATGGAGGAAAACCTCTACGGCGGTCACACCATCGACAAACATGTCGGCAAGACGGATGCCCAACTGCTCCAACGTCTGAGGGACCAGGCAAACAGCAGTGGCACGCCCACCATCCCGGCGGCCTCCAGTTTCACGGACCTGCCATCCGCCCAGAAGTACACCCAGTACTGCATCCGCGAGAAAAGCGCGGACATCGACGCCTGGCTGGCCACCGGCAGACCACCGCAGCCGCCCAGCGAGATCTTCTCGGTCCCCTCGGTGGGTCCGGCTCCACACAGGCCGCCGGCCGTCATGCCGGTCACCGGACGTACGTCCGTAGTGCACAACGGACAGCCGACCCCGGTCACGGATGCTTATGGCGTGCAGGTCCGCCTCAAATACGTCGACGGCCTGAATCCCCCCTTCGTCGTTGTCACCTCCATGCCGAAGTGACGGAAGCTTAAGCTGGAGATCGCCTCGTGAGCCCCCCGTTGCCCATCGATCATTCGTCTGGACGTGCCAATGACATCGCCTGATGCCTCGGCCTGGGCAGATGCCCTGACCATGTACGAGCGGCGGTACTCGATCGTCGTGGTGGGACCACGCAGGCACGAGGACTGGTCCCTGGATGCCCTCGCGTTGCTCAAGAAAGAGGTCCCAGATCCCCGTTCGTGGCGATCGCTGGAGTTCTACTCGGAAAGCGACGAGGAGTGGCGGCCGGACTGGCTGGCGCCCTTCGTGCCTCCAGGACTCGACTGGCCGTCCAGGCTTCGGCGTATTCCTCGTTCCTCCGCGCACCGCTTGCTGGTCGCGCTCTCGACGAACTGGTTGGACATCACCTCTGAGCCCGACTTCGACACCGAACGCCCCGGCCTGGAGGAAAAGGCGGCCGTCCTTCTAGCCCGCTTCCCCGAGCAGTCGACCGTGTTCTACACCAACACCGGCTACCGGTCCGGTGCCGCACCGGACTTCTACCTTCCCATCACGGGATGCGACCCGTTCAGCGAGCACGATCGCGACGTCGGCCTCATGGCGGTGTCCGACGCTGAAGTGGGCATTTTCTGGTCTTTCGATGCCACATGAAAGCGGTCGTCAAAGCAATCGAAATTCCCCTGAGCCATCCGGACGGATTCCATGAACAACACCGGTGACATGAACGAAGGTACCGTCGCCCCCTCCGAAACGCCCGCCCTGGTGCCCACCCGCAGTGCTACGTATCCCGATCGCGAGACCGCCCAGTGGGCCACGCAGCAGGTCGTCACCGCCAACGAACAGGTCATCCACCGCTGGCTCGCCCGGTCCACGCGCCCCCGTCTGACCATCGAGGCCTCCTGGCCGTCCCGCTCCGAGCCGGTCGGGCGGGTCCTGTTGCAGGCGATGATGCTCGCGGGCCGGGAGCCGGTCGACGTGCGCGCCGCCAGGGTGATCCTGAAACGGGATGCCTCCCGTCCGCACGGCTTCGCCGTCCACTCCACGTTCCCGATCTACCTGTAGACCCGTAGAGGCAGACAACCGTGCCCCTGAGCCCCCTCGAACACGACCGCCGCTACGGCGAACTCGACCAGGTCATGCGTGCCTACCTCGGTCAGCCGGCCGACGACACCCCCGACAAGCCCAGCCAAGCCCTGACCGCCTATCTCCGCCACACCTGGCACACCCGCCCCTGGGCCCTCGCCGTCGCAGAGCGGCAGCTGCGGGACTACGCCGACAACCCACCGGGACGGCTCAGGCTCCGACTCGGCGAGTTCTATCCCATCCCCGATGTCGGCCTGCCCCAGGACGAGATCCAGCAGTGGCTGTACTGCCTCGCCGATCACATCAAGCACAGCATCGAGAGTGGAGAAGTCCCGCCACCGGCGTGCCCCGTCACCCACTGGGAATGGCACGCCCGTTTCCCCGAACTCGGCCAGTTCCTCGGCGGCTGGTTCTCCCAGGACATGCCTGACGAATTCACCGACCCCGATGCGGCAGTCGATGATTATCGGGGCTCCACAGACCCCCAGCTCGTAGCCCGGCTCGTCGGAGAGCTCCATGAGCTGCTGGCCCTGGAGCTGGACGAGAGCGACTACGCACTTGCCGTTGCCGAGCTCGGCATGGAGGTCGATCCACCGGCGCCGTACTCGCCGAGCGGCTGGTTGGCGCTCGTCGCCGGGCAACTTGCCCTGCCGCGCGCCGAATACCGTCCCGGCACGTGATCGACGCGGGACGACGCCACGAGGAAGAGCTCGCACTGCCTCATAGGCCCCGGAACTGGACGGCTGCTGGACCGCCGCTCCGCCTGGCTAGACGCCCACGCCCGCTGTCTTCCTGTTCCGGCAAGCTTCACCCTCAATCGTGAATATGACGATTGCAGCTGGCATATTCGATTTTCTCCGCTCTACGTTCCGCAGCGGAGGTGGTTCACATGAGCGAACCCAGCAAGCGACCCGACTCGTCCGAACGGCACGAGGCGATCGACATCAGTGACTTCGCCTACGCGGCGACCGGAGCCCGCGTGCGGAGGCTGACCATGCCGGACGGGAGTCACTGGTTTCCGGCGGTGGATGTGTGCAAGGAGCTTGGGCACACCAACTCTCGGCAAGCTCTCGCCGATCACGTGCCCGAAGGGCATCGAGAGATTCTCGAGACCGTAACTGGAGCTTACGGTCTCAGCATTCCCGCAGGCAGGGAGTGGCGCCGAGACCTGAACCTCATCTCTCTGCAGGGTCTCATCCATCTCGTCAACGCCTGCACCAAGCCCGCCTGCGCCCCCTTCAAGCAGTGGGCCGCCGAGGTGATCGAGACTGTGCAGCGGGACGGTTCCTACACCCTGGAAGAGGCCGAGGTGCAGCCCGCCGAACCGGGCGCTCCGATCGCGTACGCCATGCCCGAGCAGGTCGCCGAGGCCATCGTCCGGTTGGAGGCGCACAACCTCCAGCTGGACGAGGAGTTGGCGAACGGGCAGCGCAAATCGATCGAGCTGCAGCAGGAAACGCTGGCCCTGCAGCATGAATCACTGACCCTGCAGCGGGAGATGCTGGCCACCCAGAAAGCCACCCTCGCCGTGCAGCAGGCCATGGTCCGGGCGATGGAACGGATCGCGGACCGGCTCGACGCCCTGGTGCCGGGCCGCTGGACGCCTGGTGAGCGCGGCAGGGAACTGCCCACCACGGCCTCCGTACTGGCCGACTGGCGGCAACGTCTCTCCGTGACAGAGGACGTGTGGGCCGTGGCCGTAGTGATCGCCCCCGTTCTCGTCGAAACGGGCGAGCTGCGAGAGCCGCTGGAATCCATCGCGGCCCGTACGGGACTCTCCGTGCACCGCGTCAACGAATGTCTGCGTCTGCTGCGCAAACACGCCTGCATCCGATCGCGCGGCGGAGCCGAGGACGGAGCGCCGGTGTACGTGCTCCACCAGGCCTGAGAGCCGGGCCTCAAAAAAGAAGAAGGGGCGGCCGCAAGTCGATGTTGCGGCCGTCCCTTCAACGCGTCGAGGCTACCCACCCGGGACCGTCACGCCCAAGTAATCAACCTCTTCGGCTGCTCCAGAATCGCCGCCACATCCGCCAGCACCTTGGAACCCAGCTCGCCGTCGACCAGGCGGTGGTCGAAGCTCAGCGCCAGGGTGGTGACCTGACGGGGCTTCACCTTCCCCTTGTGGACCCACGGCTGGAGCTTGATCGCGCCGACCGCGAGGATCGCCGACTCGCCGGGGTTGAGGATCGGCGTGCCGGTGTCGACACCGAAGACACCCACATTGGTGATCGTCACCGTGCCGCCCTGCATGGCCGCGGGCGAGGTCTTGCCCTCCCGCGCCGTCGACACCAGCTCGCCGAGTGCGGAGGCCAGTTGCGGGAGCGTCTTGTCGTGCGCGTCCTTGATGTTCGGCACGATCAAGCCGCGCGGGGTGGCCGCCGCGATGCCCAGGTTGACGTAGTGCTTCTGCACGATCTCCTGGGCCGCCTCGTCCCAGGACGCGTTGATCTCCGGGTTCCGCTTGATCGCGACCAGCAGGGCCTTGGCGATCAGCAGGAGCGGGTTGACCCGCAGGCCCTGCATCTCCTTGTCCTGCTTGAGCTCCTCGACCAGCTTCATCGTGCGGGTCACGTCGACCGTCACGAACTCCGTGACGTGCGGAGCCGTGAACGCCGAGCCGACCATCGCCGCCGCCGTGGCCTTGCGGACGCCCTTCACCGGGATGCGGGTCTCGCGCGCGCCGTCGTACGAGGCGACCGGCGCCGGCGTCACGGCGGAGGCCGGAGCGACCGGAGCCGGCACCGGTTCAGCCGGCTTCGGCGTGGCCGCCGCGTGGACGTCCTCGCGCGTGATGACGCCGTCGGGGCCTGACGGGTTGACCGTGTGCAGGTCGACGCCGAGGTCCTTGGCCAGCTTGCGCACCGGCGGCTTGGCCAGCGGGCGGGGCTTCTCGGTGGCCGGCGCGTGGCCGTTCAGCTCGGACTGGATCGCCTGGGCGGGGGCCGGGACGGTGACCTCCGGGCCCTTGCGGGGGCGGCGCTTGGTGGAGGAGGTCGCCACGCCGTAGCCGACGAGGACCGGCTGGCGGCCCTGCGGCTTCGGTTCTTCCTCGGCCGGCTGAGCGGGCTCGGCCTCGGGCTGTTCCGCCACCGGTGCCGCCGCGCCGCCCGCCACGTCCACCGCGATGATGGACGTGCCCACGTCCACCGTGGTGCCCTCGGGGAAGTGCAGGGCGCGGACCACACCGTCGTAGGGGATGGGGAGCTCGACGGCCGCCTTGGCGGTCTCGACCTCGCACACCACCTGACCGTCGGTGACCGTGTCACCCGGCTGGACATACCACTTGAGGATCTCGGCCTCGGTGAGTCCCTCGCCGACGTCCGGCATCTTGAACTCGCGTACGGACGCTTCCGTCATCGTCGTCACGACCCTCTCCTCAGTACGCCAGCGAGCGGTCGACGGCGTCGAGCACGCGGTCCAGGTCCGGCAGGTACTCCTCCTCCAGGCGCGCCGGCGGGTAAGGGGCGTGGTAGCCGCCGACCCGGAGCACGGGGGCTTCGAGGTGGTAGAAGCAGCGCTCGGTGATCCGGGCGGCGATCTCCGCGCCGGAGCCGAAGAACACCGGGGCCTCGTGGACCACGACGAGGCGACGGGTCTTCTCCACCGAGGCCTGGATGGCGTCGAAGTCGAGGGGGGATACCGAGCGCAGGTCCAGGACCTCCAGGGACTTGCCCTCCTCGGCCGCCGCGGCGGCGACCTCCTGGCAGAGCTTCACCATTGGGCCGTAGGCGGCCAGGGTCAGGTCGGTGCCCTCGCGGACGACCTGCGCCTTGTGGAGCGGGGCCGGGATCGCCTCGACGTCCACCTCCGACTTGTCCCAGTAACGCCGCTTGGGCTCGAAGTAGATCACCGGGTCGTCGCTCTGGATGGCCTGCTGCATCATCCAGTACGCGTCCGACGCGTTCGACGGGGACACGATCTTCAGGCCCGCCACGTGCGCGAACAGGGCCTCGGGGGACTCCGAGTGGTGCTCGACCGCGCCGATGCCGCCGCCGTAGGGGATGCGGACGACGACCGGCATCTTGACCTTGCCCAGCGAACGCGCGTGCATCTTGGCGAGCTGGGTGACGATCTGGTCGTAGGCCGGGAAGACGAAGCCGTCGAACTGGATCTCCACCACCGGGCGGTAGCCGCGCAGGGCGAGGCCGATCGCGGTGCCGACGATGCCGGACTCGGCGAGGGGGGTGTCGATGACGCGGCTTTCGCCGAAGTCCTTCTGCAGGCCGTCCGTCACCCGGAACACGCCACCGAGCTTGCCGACGTCCTCGCCCATGACGAGGACCTTGGGGTCGGTGTCCAGGGCGCGGCGCAGCGACTCGTTGATGGCCTTGGCCATCGCCATCTTCTCGGCCATCTCAGTGACCCCCTTCTGCGTCCGCGAACGACGCCTGGTAGGCGGCGAACTGGGCTCGCTCCTCGTCGACGAGCGCGTGCCCGTCCGCGTACACGTTCTCGAAGATGGCGAAGTGGTCCGGGTCGGGCATGGCGCGGACCGCTTCGCGCACTCGTTTGCCCAACGTCTCGGACTCGGCCTCGAGTTCCGCGAAGAATCCCTCGTCCGCGTGGTTTGAGGCCTCCAGGTACCGGCGAAGGCGCAGGATCGGGTCCTTCGCCTCCCAGGCGAGGCGCTCCTCGTCGCCCCGGTAGCGGGAGGGGTCGTCGGAGGTGGTGTGGGCGCCCATACGGTAGGTGTACGCCTCGACCAGGGTGGGGCCCTCGCCGTCGCGGGCGCGCTCCAGCGCCCACTTGGTGACCGCCAGGCAGGCCAGCACGTCGTTGCCGTCCACGCGCACGCCGGGGAAGCCGAAGCCCTGCGCGCGCTGGTAGAGCGGCACGCGGGTCTGCTTCTCGGTGGGCTCGGAGATCGCCCACTGGTTGTTCTGGCAGAAGAACACCACGGGCGCGTTGTAGACCGCGGAGAAGGTGAACGATTCGGCGACGTCGCCCTGGCTGGAGGCACCGTCGCCGAAGTAGGCGATCACCGCGCTGTCCGCGCCGTCCTTGGCGACGCCCATCGCGTAACCGGTGGCGTGCAGCGTCTGGGAGCCGATGACGATCGTGTACAGGTGGAAGTTGTTGCCGTTGGGGTCCCAGCCGCCGTTGTTCACACCGCGGAACATGCCGAGCAGGTTCGTCGGGTCGACCCCGCGGCACCAGGCGACGCCGTGCTCGCGGTAGGTCGGGAAGACGTAGTCGTCGTCGCGCAGCGCCCGGCCCGAGCCGATCTGGGCGGCCTCCTGGCCCAGCAGGGAGGCCCACAGGCCCAGCTCGCCCTGGCGCTGCAGGGCGGTGGCCTCGGCGTCGAAGCGGCGGGTGAGCACCATGTCGCGGTACAGGCCGCGCAGGTCTTCGGGGGTGACGCCGGCGACGTAGGCGTCGTACTCGGCGTTCTTGACCCGCTTGCCCTCGGGCGTCAGCAGCTGTACGAGCTCCGGCTCGGTGTCCTTCTTCGCGCGCGTGGCGCGCCCGGCGGTGCTGCGGGTGCCGGTCTTGGTGCCGGTGGTGCCGGCCTTGCCTGCGGCGCTGCGTCGCGGCTTGCGCGCGGCACTGCTGTCCACGGTCACGTGTGCTCCTCCGTCGTTCCGGCCCCCGGGGTTGCCGGTAGGCCAGTGCGGCTCACCTGTTTCGACCACCGGGCACGGGGTGGGTGCCACTCGGCCGGGAACAGGCGTGACAGGTGCCCCGGCGAGCGCCCTGCAACCAACACGTTACCCAGTGCTCCACATTTCTGTGAAACCTCACCTGACCTGCGATTTTGCTTGGATTTCCAAGTAAATCGGAGAGGGCTGGAAGCGCGCTGGTCACAGCCTTGCGGAAGGCCGGAGCAACGGCACGTTATCCCGCTGACCCAGCTCACGGGAAGAGTTTGCGTGTGAGAGTCATTCCGGGCGTGAAGAGGGAAAAACCAGAGCATTTCTCCTCGGCGACCGTCAGCGAGGCCTCTACGGTGGCCGACGCGCTGGCGCGCATTCCGGCCACCCGCCGAGAAGACGATCAAGAATTACGCGCAGGCGGAAAGAGCGGAATTGACGGAACTCTCTGATAAAGCCTGCCGCGTGACCGAAAGCGATCATCGGCGACTGCCTGTGACAAGCCCCAGCTCACAGCGGCTTTTCGTGCCCTAGCATCTGCGGCGTGCCGCGCTCTTGTGTACCACCTGCCGTACCCCACGCGCCCCCTCTCAGCGCCCTGCTCCGCCTGTACGCCGCCGGTACCGCTCTCACCTGTGAACCCGTCGACCAGGGCCTGCTGAACCGGGGTTACCGGTTGTGCACCACCCGCGGCCGCTACTTCCTCAAGCACCACTTCGACCCCGACACCGCCGACCCGGCCGCCATCGAGCGCCGCCACCGCGCCACCCAGCGCCTGGCCGATCTCGGCGTCCCGGTCTCCGTACCGCTCGCGCACCGCGAGGGCCGTACGGTCGCCGTCGTCGGCGGCCATGCCTACGCCCTGCACCCCTGGATCGACGGCAGGCACCGCCACGGCGGCCAGCTCACCCGCGGGGAGAGCGCACGGCTCGGGGCGCTCCTGGGCGCCGTGCACGCCTGCCTGGAGCGCGTGATGCCGCCCAAGGGGCGCACGCGGCCGGCCACAAGCCCCCACCCCGTGGAGAGCGCCGATCCGGACGACACCTTCGCCCTCATCGACGATCTGCTCGCCCAGGTGCGCCGGCACCGCCCCGCCGACGCCTTCGACGAACTCGCCCGGCACCGCCTGCTGGAACGCCGCGCGCTCCTGGAGCAGCACGCGGACCGGCGCCCGCCGCGCGGCGGCTCGGTGGGCTGGGTGCACGGCGACTTCCACCCGTTCAACCTGCTCTACAAGGACGACGCCCCGGCGGCCATCGTCGACTGGGACCGGCTCGGCGTGCAGCCCCGCGCCGAGGAGGCCGTACGCGCCGCCGCGATCTTCTTCGTACGGCCCGCGGGCGCCCTGGACCTGCCGAAAGTGCGCGCCTACGCGCGCGCGTACCGGCGCGCGGCCGGCGCCACGCCCTCGGAGCTGGCGGCGGCCGTGCACCGCGTGTGGTGGGAGCGGCTGAACGACTTCTGGATGCTGCGCTGGCACTACGAACGCGGTGACACGCGCGCGGACTGCCAGTTCCCGGCCGCGTCGGCGCTCGCGGTGTGGTGGACCCGCGAGTACGACGCGGTCTGCGACGCGTTCGTGCGGTGAGCGCCCGCGGCCACCGGCCGGGTCACCTCGGCGCGACCACGACCGCGACCGCGGCCGCGCCCCGGGTCACCTCACGGTGACGCCGTCACGGGCGCGGTGGGTGTCCTTCAACCGGTGGGGTCGCCCGTGCCGCCGTCCGCGGTGTTCCCGGCGGTGGTGCCACCGTCGGTGGTGCCCGCGTCCGTGCCGCCGTCCGCGGTGTTCCCGGCGGTGGTGCCGCCGTCGGCGGTACCCGCGTCCGTGCCGCCGGCGTCGGTGCCCCCGATCGTGCCGCCGGTCGTGGGGTCCGTGGACTGCGACGGGGACGTCTGCGGGTCCGACGGCTCGTCGGTGGGCCCCGTGGACTGCGACTGCGAGGTCTGCGGGTCCGACGGCGTGTAGCCGGAGCCGCCCGAGGTCGTGTCCGAGCCGTTCTCGGTGGTGGGGTCCGAGGGCTGGTCGGTGTTGTCGTCCGACGGGGTCGGGGAGTCCGAGTGCGTCTTCGTGGGCTTCGAGTGCGTCGTCGGCGACTTGGTGTCCGTGCCGTTGCTGCCCCCGCCGTTGCCCATGCCCTGGAGCGCGTACGCGACGCCCGCCGCGATCGCGATGACCGCGAGGACGGCGAGGATCCACACCCTGCCCCGGCCGCTGCCCCTGTTGCCGTGCCCCTCGAAGCCGCCGTCGTCGCCGCTGCCGTAGCCCTGCGGCAGGATCGGCTGCGGGATCTGCGCGGTGCCGTGGCCGAACCCGCCCGGGTGCTGCATCGCGGTGGTGCCCGTGAAGCCGCCCGCCGGGGTGTGCCGGCCGTCGTGCGCCTCCACCAGGCCGGTGTTCCAGGTACCGGTGTGGCCGCCCGCCTCGTAGAGCATCTGCAGGCCGTACTGGACCAGACCGCGCATCTCCTCGGCCGTCTGGAACCGGTCGTCCGGCTCCTTGGCGAGCGAGCGCATGACCAGGCCGTCCAGCTCCGGCGGGCAGCCGTCGCAGACCTGCGAGGGCGGGGTCGGGATGTCCTGGACGTGCTGGTAGACCACCGACAGCGGGGTCTCGCCGGTGAACGGGGGCCGCAGCGCGAGGAGTTCGTACAGCAGGCAGCCGGTCGCGTACAGGTCGGAACGGTGGTCCACGGCCTTGCCGAGCGCCTGCTCCGGGGAGAGGTACTGCGGCGTGCCCATGACCATGCCGGTCTGCGTCATCGTTGTCGAGGCGCCGTGCAGGGCGCGCGCGATGCCGAAGTCCATCACCTTGACGGCACCGCTGTCGGTGATGATCACGTTGGCGGGCTTGATGTCGCGGTGCACGATGCCGTGCTGGTGCGAGTAGGCAAGCGCTTCCAGCACCCCGGATACGATGATCAGGGCCTGCTCGGGACCCGGCGCCTCGGCGTTCATCAGCAGATCGCGGATGGTACGGCCCTCGACCAGCTCCATCACGATGTACGGCACGGACTGGCCGCCGACGACGTCCTCGCCGGAGTCGTACACGGCGACGATCGCGTGGTGGTTGAGGCCGGCGACGGACTGCGCCTCACGCGTGAAGCGGGCCTTGGAGATCGGGTCCTCGGCGAGGTCGGCGCGGAGCAGCTTGACCGCGACCGTGCGGCCCAGACGGACGTCCTCGGCCGCGAACACCTCGGCCATGCCGCCCCGGCCGAGCCGGTGGGTCAGCCGGTACCGGCCGTCGCCGACGAGCCCGCCGTTGCCCCACATCTCCGGCGCGTCCGAC
This sequence comes from Streptomyces sp. NPDC007205, assembly GCF_040634095.1. Taxonomy (NCBI): domain Bacteria; kingdom Bacillati; phylum Actinomycetota; class Actinomycetes; order Kitasatosporales; family Streptomycetaceae; genus Streptomyces; species Streptomyces sp. NPDC007205. Next base: position 335,416 of record NZ_JBEYEW010000004.1, on the reverse strand, counting down.
ATACCGCCGCCACTCGCCTCGGGGTCGGACGGGCCCTGGGCGCGCTGCGTCTGTGCCATCAGTCCTCGCCGTCGTTTCTGCCCGCGGTGCGCGCGGTGTTGTTACGGTCTCCGTCGGCCACGCTACAGCCTCCACGCGAGCCACCGGTTCGGAACCGGAACCCGGACCGGCCGGAGCCAGACCGGCCATGAAACCCGTAGCACGCGCTGTCGTGCAAATTCTGTGCACCCGTCGTACGCCCCCTGTAACGCTTGCGCGACGCTTCTTGCGCGTACGGTCACGGAACGGGCACCGCGCTTGACGTGTCAGTGCCCTGGGGCAGACTTGGCCGGGAATGAGACATTCGATCAAGGACCGTGCGACGAGCGAACGCGCCGGACGGCCAGTGGGGGACGCGGAGAGATGAGCCAGGACGGCGCACACGGGCGGTACGCGGGGCAGGCGCTGGCCGGCGGCCGCTACCAGCTGCGCGACTTGCTCGGCGAGGGCGGCATGGCCTCGGTGCACCTGGCGTACGACGCCGTGCTCGACCGCCAGGTCGCGATCAAGACGCTCCACACGGAACTCGGCCGGGAACAGGCCTTCCGTGAGCGCTTTCGCCGCGAGGCCCAGGCCGTGGCCAAGCTCACGCACACCAATATCGTCTCGGTCTTCGACACCGGCGAGGACGACCTCGGTGGTCTGACGACTCCCTACATCGTCATGGAGTACGTCGAGGGCCGCCCGCTGGGGTCGGCCCTCGATGAGGACATCCGGCAGTACGGCGCGATGCCCGCCGACAAGGCGCTCAAGGTCACCGCGGACGTGCTGGCGGCGCTGGAGATCAGCCACGAGATGGGGCTGGTCCACCGCGACATCAAGCCGGGCAACGTGATGGTGACCAAGCGCGGCGTGGTCAAGGTCATGGACTTCGGCATCGCCCGCGCCATGCAGTCCGGTGTCACGTCCATGACGCAGACCGGCATGGTCGTCGGCACCCCCCAGTACCTCTCGCCCGAGCAGGCCCTCGGCCGCGGCGTGGACGCCCGCTCCGACCTGTACTCGGTCGGCATCATGCTGTTCCAGCTGGTCACCGGGCGGCTGCCGTTCGAGGCGGACTCGCCGCTGGCGATCGCCTACGCGCATGTCCAGGAGGAGCCGGTGACTCCTTCGTCGATCAACCGGTCCCTGCCGCCGGCGGTGGACGCCCTGGTCGCCCGCGCGCTGAAGAAGAATCCGAACGAGCGTTTCCCGACCGCCGAGGCCATGCGCGACGAGTGCCTGCGCGTCGCCGCCTCCTTCCAGGCGGCCGCGCCCAGCATCGTGCCGGGCGCCGCGCCGGTGCAGAGCGGCGCGGGCGTCGGCTCCGCGGTGTTCCCGCCGGTCGACCAGACCGCCCAGGCGGCCCCCGGCCCGGTCCAGACGCCGTACACGACAGGCCCGTACGGTGCGCCGCAGACGCCCGCCCCCTCTTACGGCTACCCGCAGCAGGGCGGCTACCGGACGCCGCCTCCGATGGGTTACGGCCCGCAGGCTCCGCAGGCCGCCCCGACCCCGCCGTACACGATCTCGCCGCAGCCGTCCGCGCCGGGCTCCGGCGCGAGCAAGAGCAACAAGCCGGTGATCATCGGATCGGTCGCGGTGTCGCTCGTCGCGGTCATCGCCCTGGTGGTCGCCCTGACGCTGAACAACGGCAGTGACGACAAGGGAGGCCAGGGCGGGTCGAGTGCCTCCGCGTCCAGCTCCCACAAGCCGGGCTATCGCGGGCCGGACACAAGCCGGGTGATCGACAAGGAGAAGTGCACGGAGCCCGAGGAGTCCGCCCTCGACCCCTCCAAGGTGGAAGTGCCCAACTTCCAGTACAAGGACATCAACTCGGTGAAGGCGTGCCTCCAGGCCGCGAAGTGGGAGTACACGATCAAGCACGTGCCCGACAACACCTGGGGCGACGGCGCGGTGCTGGACCAGTTCCCCTCCGCGGGCACGGACGTGGACCCGAAGAAGCCGGGCACCATCGAGTTGAGCGTCTCGACCGGCAATCCCGCCTGAAAACACCGCGGATCAGAGGCCGCCGGCACACAAAGGCTTCCTGTCCCAAGCTTCGGGCCCGGCACTTTCCGTGCCGGGCCCCGCTCGTTCCAGGTGGTGTCGGCTGGTTACAGGTACGGTCCGCCCGAACGGCCGCCGGCGCGGTGGTCGTCGCCGCCCTCGGGGCCGGTCACGCCCGGCGGGAGCGCGCGGCGCATCTGTTCCAGCTGGGCCCGCGCGGCCATCTGCTGGGCGAACAGCGTCGTCTGGATCCCGTGGAAGAGGCCTTCCAGCCAGCCCACCAACTGCGCCTGAGCGATCCGCAGTTCCGCGTCGCTCGGGGTCACGTCGTCGGTGAACGGCAAGGAGAGCCGCTCGAGTTCCTCGACCAGCTCCGGCGCTAGACCGTCCTCCAGCTCCTTCACCGAGCTGGCATGGATCTCCTTCAGCCGCACCCGGCTCGCCTCGTCCAGAGGAGCCGCGCGCACCTCCTCCAGGAGCTGCTTGATCATGCTGCCGATCCGCATGACCTTGGCAGGCTGCTCGACCTGCTCCGTCAGCGGAGTCTCTCGGGAGTCGTCGTCCCCGTTACCGCCGCCGAGCGCCATCCCGTCCTGGCCCACGACGAGGATCTGGGGGTTCTCCGGCGACCGTTCGTTCCTCGGCATCTCCATGCCGCCATTCTCTCGCACCCGTACACCTCATCACCGTCGTGCCCCCTCATGGGGCTGATCCACCGTTTAGACCCAACGGCGCATTCTGAAATGCCCTGTTTGCCATCAGATGTGAGGCTTATTTCCGTCGGTTATTCCATCGACCACGACATCCGGGCTCCGGGAGGTCACCGACGTGACTCCATGGCTGCGTATCACGTTCCCCTGCGCACGGCTGCTGCTCGTCCTCGGAGCGGCCTTTCCCTCGTACGGCGCCGTCACCCAGTACGCCACGGCCGCATACGCCGCCGAGCCCGCTCCCGTGGAGCACCCGGGGCCCTCAGGGCCTTCGGAGCCCTCGGTCCATGAACACTCGGGGGGTGCCGCTGCAGGTGCCGCTGCCGAGCGTCCGGAACACCCGGAGCGTCCGAAGCCACCCGGTCACGATCACGATCACCCGGGCGTGCCCACCGCCGGCCCCACGCTCATCCCCATACCCTCCGACTCCGCCTCCGCCTCGTACCGCCCGGCGGCCATCGAGCCGACCCGTGCGGGCAGCCGCGCCGGCGAGGGCCGGATGCGGCCGGGCCGGCCGGACGGGCCCGCGGCCGAGGTGGAGGGCGACGACGACCCCGTGCCGCCTCCCCGGACATCGGACTCCGGCCGGCCGGAGGAGCCGGAAACCGCGGACCTCCCGGCCGCGACGCCGTCGGCCGCCCCCCACGAGGCGGGCCTCGACCCCGCCAGGGCCCCGGCCCGGAACGCCGCCCAGCAGAACGAGAACACCACCGAGCCGGTCCTGCAGATCCTTCCTCTGGGCAGCGGCCTGGTCCTGATCGGCCTCGGCCTGGCCCTGGCCTTCCTGGCCCTCAGACTCCGCAGAGACTGAGGCGGCGCCCGCCGTAGCTGCGGCCAGTCGTGCCTTCCCGGCCGCAGCAGGGCGCCGTACCGGCACCCCAGCGTTACGGCGTCACCAGCAGCACCTTGCCGACATGCCCGCTCTCCTCCACCACCCGGTGCCCCTCAGCCGCCTCCGGCATCGCCAGCTCCCGGTCCACAACCGGCCGGACATGCCCCCCGGCAAACAGCGGCCACACATGCTCCCGCACCGCAGCCACGATCGCCGCCTTCTCGGTCAGCGGCCGCGCCCGCAGCGAGGTCGCACTGATCGCGGCCCGCTTGCCGAGCAGCGTGCCGATGTTCAACTCGCCCTTGACGCCGCCCTGCAGACCGATGATCGCGAGGCGTCCGCTGACGGCGAGCGCCTGGACATTGCGGTCCAGGTACTTCGCGCCCATGTTGTCGAGGATCACATCGGCCCCCGCGCCCCCGGTGGCCTGCTTGATCTCGGTGACGAAGTCCTGCTCGCGGTAGTTGATGAGGATGTCCGCGCCCAGCCCGGCACAGCGCTCCAGCTTCTCCTTGGTACCGGCCGTCACCGCGACCTTGGCCCCGACGGCCTTGGCGAGCTGGATGGCCATGGTCCCGATACCGCTGGACCCCCCGTGCACGAGCAGCGTCTCCCCGGGCAGCAGGTGGGCGATCATGAACACGTTGGACCAGACCGTGCAGATCACCTCGGGCAGCGCAGCCGCCTGCCTGAGGTCGATGCCCTCGGGCACGGGCAGCAGCTGCCCGGCCGGTACGACGACCTTCTCGGCGTAACCGCCGCCCGCGAGGAGCGCACACACCTCGTCGCCCACGGCCCAGCCGGATACGCCGGAGCCGAGCGCGGCGATCCTGCCGGAGCACTCCAGGCCCGGGTAGGGGGAGGCGCCGGGCGGCGGGTCGTAGAAGCCCTTGCGCTGCATGATGTCGGCGCGGTTGACGGCGCTGGCCACCACCTCGACCAGCACCTCGCCCTCGCCGGGCTCCGGGTCGGGGACCTCCGCCCACACCAGCGCCTCGGGACCACCAGGTTCAGGAATCGTGATCGCATGCATGCGCGTGACGCTACTCCCCACCCAATGCGTCTTCGGGACGGACCCGCTTCCTCCCGGATGCCGGGTGTTTCACGTGAAACACACCCCGATTCCGGCCGCCGCCCACGGCAGATCGATCAGCTCCGCCTCCTCACCCTGCCGGGCCCCGCCCGGCGGTACGACGGCCAGCGCGTCGGCGGCGGCGATACCGCGGAGCATGGCCGGACCGTTGTAGTGCAGCGGTACGGCAAGGTCCCCGCGCAGCACCACGGGGATGAGCCGGGTGTCGTACGGGTGCCCCTGGACCGCCTCCCTCAGCGGCAGCGTGTACGGCTCGGGGGCCGGATGGGCGGCGAGGGTGCGCAGCAGCGGCTCGGCGAGCGTGAGCAGGCCGGAGACGGCCGCGAGGGGATTGCCGGGCAGGCCGACGAGGTGCTGGTTGTCCTTGGTGCGGGCCAGCAGCATGGGGTGGCCGGGTCGCACCTTGACGCCGTCGACGAGGAGTTCGGCGCCGATGCGTTCCAGAATGGGATGGACGTGGTCGACGGGGCCGCCCGCCGTGCCGCCGGTGGTGACGATGAGGTCGGCTTCGGAGCCGGTGACGGCCCGGTGCAGGGCTTCGGCGTCGTCGCCGATCCGGCGCACCGCGACGACCTCGGCGCCGAGCGCGCGCAGCCAGGGCGGCAGCATGGGGCCGAGCGCGTCCCGGATCAGCCCGTCGTACGGCAGGCCCTCGGTCAGCAATTCGTCGCCGAGCACGAGGACTTCGGCACGCGGACGCGGTACGGCGGTGACGGTGTCGTATCCGGCCGCCGCGGCCAGGCCGAGGACGGCAGGGGTGACCACGGTGCCGAGGGGCAGCAACTGGTCACCGCTGCGGCACTCCTGGGCGCGCGGGCGGATGTCCTGGCCGTGCGCCATCTCCCGGGTGGCGTGGAGCCGGCCCTGGGCGTCCACCCGGCCGTGCTCGCTGCGCAGGACGGCCGTGGTGTCGGCCGGGATACGGGCGCCAGTCGCGATGCGGACCGCCTCGCCGTCGGTGAGCGGCTCGGGCTGCGCATGCCCGGCGAGCACTCCCTCGTCCCGTACGTCCCAGGGGCCCGGTCCGGCGACCGCCCAGCCGTCCATCGCGGAGGTGTCGAAGGAGGGCAGGTCGGTCAGCGCGTTGAGAGGGGCGGCCAGGGCAAGGCCGAGGGCGTCGGCGAGCGGCACGGTGACGGGGGCGGGACGGACGCGGGCGCGGGCGGCGCGAGCGGCGATCTCACGGGCCTGGGGCCAGGGGATGGCCCGATGCCGCTCGCCATGTGCGTCAGGCGCCGGGGCGGGCACCTGGCCCTGGTTCCCGTGGTCGTCGTCCTTGTCTTCCCTCACCAGGGCCAGGGCCTCCTCGACATCGAGGTCGTCGCTGTCCTCGGCGGGCGCGCCGGCCCGCGTTCCGGGGGCGGTCATCAGGCGTCCGGGGCGCTCGGGCCCCCGCTGTCGCCTCGGTCGTTCTCCTCTTCCCAGCGCAGCGCGAGCGCGGCCGCCTTGCGTGCGGCCTCGGCGACGGCCTCGGGACCTCCCTTGCCCTGGGCCGCGGCGTAGCCGACGAGGAAGGTGGTCAGCGGGGCGGCGGGGCGGGCCACGCCGTGCGCGGCGTCCCGGGCCAGGTCGAGCAGGACGCCGGTGTCGACATCCAGGTCGATACCCAGTTCGTCCTTGACTGCGGAGATCCATTCATCCAACACGTGCCCATGCTCCCTGATGTGTGCCCTGGCGTCGGCGATGTCGTCCCAGGTGTCGCAGTCGAAGGACGCCAGCGGGTCCGCGACGCGGGTGAGGCGGAGGGCGCCGGTCAGCCGGCGCAGAGGCAGTCCGGTCAGGCCGTCCGGTCCGGCCGCGAGGGCGGCCAGCTCGCGGCGGAGCGCGGCGGTGCGATAGGCGGCCACGAGCGGCTGATCGCGGCCGTCGGCGTCGGTGAGCAGCGCGCCGTCGGCCCCGGTGCCGCTCAGGGCGGTCAGCAGGCGCCGCAGCGTGTCCGGCTGGAGAAAGGGCAGGTCGGCGGAGAGGACGACGGCGTGCTCGGCGGTGGTGAGCCCGAGGCCGGCCGCCAGCGCGGCGACCGGTCCGGCGCCGGGCGGCTCCTCGCGCGCCCAGCGGACCGGCCGCACGGTGGGCCGCCGGTCGGCCACCACAACGGTCGTACGGGCGCCCGCGCAGGCCGTGAGGACCCGGTCGAGCAGCGCCCGGCCGCCGACCCGCAGACCGGGCTTGTCGGCCCCGCCGAGCCGCCGGGCGGCGCCGCCGGCCAGCACGACGGCGTCGTACGGCACCGGCGTTCCGGGGGCGGCAAGGGCATGGTCGGTCACCCCCCGAGTATGTCCCGGGGAGCCCTGCTTGTGTCTGCCGGACCAGCTCCCGTTGTATCTCCCGCGGGGCCTTCCTTTCGGGGCCCCGCGGGCGTCACAGCGTGCGCAGGAGCACCGCCGGCTGTTCCACGCAGTCCGCCACGTACCGCAGGAATCCGCCCGCTGTGCCGCCGTCGCACACCCGGTGGTCGAAGGTGAGCGAAAGCTGGACGACCTGCCGCACCGCCAGCTCTCCTTCGTGGACCCAGGGTTTGGGGACGATCCGGCCGACGCCGAGCATGGCCGCCTCGGGGTGGTTGATGATCGGCGTGGAGCCGTCGACGCCGAAGACCCCGTAGTTGTTCAACGTGAAGGTCCCGCCGGTGAGTTCCCCGGGTGTCAGCTTTCCGGCGCGGGCGGCCTCGGTGAGCCGGGCGAACTCGCCGGTCAGCGACTCCGCGTCACGTGCGTGGGCGTCGCGCACGACGGGCACGACGAGCCCGCGCTCGGTCTGTGCGGCGAAGCCGAGGTGGACATGGTCGAGCTGGACGACCTCGCGGGCCTCGGCGTCGACGTAGGAGTTCAGCTCCGGGAACCGGGCGAGCGCGGCCGTGCAGATACGGGCGAGCAACGCGAGCAGGGCGATCTTCGGCCCTCCCGCGGTGTTCATCGCGGCACGCGCGCGCATGAGTTCGGTCGCGTCGGCGTCGACCCAGCAGGTGGCGTCCGGGATCTCCCGGCGGCTGCGGGAGAGCTTGTCGGCGACGGCACCGCGCACGCCCTTGAGGGGGATGCGGATGCCCGCGTCGCGCACGCCCGAAGCGGCGGCGGGTGCCGGCCGGGCCGCGGCGGGCCTGTGCGTCGTGATGGCGGGCGCCTCGGCCGTACGGCTGCCCAGGGCCGCCCTGGTCCGCAGGGCGTCCTCCACGTCCGCGCGCAGGATCAGCCCGTCCGGGCCGGAGCCCGCCAGCTGCCGCAGGTCCACACCGCCCTCGCGGGCCAGCCGGCGCACCAGCGGGGAGATCACGGGCGCCGGGCCCTCGGTGTGGAGGGCACCCACGCGCGCATGGGCCACCCCGTCGAGCGCCGCACCCGCAAAGGCCCCGGTTCCTTCCGGTCGCCCCGCCTGGGAGGCCGCAGCCGGCGTCGGCCGTACTCTCCGGCGCCGGGCCGGCGTCTCCGAGGTGCCGTATCCGACCAGGACGTTGCCGGATCCCTGCGACTCCGTGTGCGCGGCCGGTTCACCCACGGCCACCGTCAACAGCGGTGCGCCGACCGGAAGTTCCGTACCCTCCTCGCCGAAGCGGGCGGTGACGACACCGCCGTAGGGGCAGGGCACCTCGACCATCGCCTTGGCCGTCTCGACCTCGACGACCGGCTGGTCGACGGCGACGACGTCGCCGACCTGGACCAGCCAGCGGACGATCTCCGCCTCGGTGAGTCCCTCACCGAGGTCGGGGAGCTTGAACTCCAGCACCTGTGCCATCAGCCCTCGGCCTCCCACTGCAGCCGGGCCACGGCATCCAGGATGCGGTCGACGCCGGGCAGGTGGTGCCGCTCCAGCATGGGCGGCGGGTAGGGGATGTCGAAGCCGGCCACGCGCAGCACCGGCGCCTCCAGGTGGTGGAAGCAGCGCTCGGTGATCCGGGCCGCGATCTCGCCGCCCGGCCCGCCGAAGCCGGTGGCCTCGTGGACGACGACCGCGCGTCCGGTGCGCCGTACGGCCGCGCAGACCGTCTCGTCGTCGAACGGCACCAGCGAGCGCAGGTCGACCACTTCCAGGTCCCACCCCTCGGCCTGCGCGGCCTCGGCGGCCTCCAGACAGACCGGCAGGGAGGGACCGTAGGTGATGAGCGTCGCGCTGCTGCCGGGGCGGCGCACCACCGCGCGGCCGATGGGCTCGACGTCCGTGGGCTGCTCGGGGTTCCAGGTGCCCTTGGACCAGTACAGCCGCTTGGGCTCCAGGAAGACGACCGGGTCGTCGGAGGCGATGGCCTGGCGCAGCAGGCCGTAAGCGTCGGCGACGGTCGCGGGCGTGACCACGTGCAGGCCCGGGGTGGCCATGTAGTAGGCCTCGGAGGAGTCGCTGTGGTGCTCGACGCCGCCGATGCCGCCGCCGTAGGGGACGCGGACGGTGATCGGCAGCGGCATCCTCCCGCGGGTGCGGTTGCGCATCCGGGAGACATGGCTGATGAGCTGCTCGAACGCCGGGTAGGCGAAGGCGTCGAACTGCATCTCCACCACCGGGCGCAGGCCGTACATGGCCATCCCTACGGCGGTGCCGAGGATGCCGGCCTCGGCGAGCGGGGTGTCGGTGCAGCGGTCCTCGCCGAACTCCTTGGCGAGGCCGTCGGTGACCCGGAAGACACCGCCGAGGGTGCCGACGTCCTCGCCCATGACGTGCACGGTCGGGTCGGCGGCCATCGCGTCGCGCAGCGCGCGCGTGAGGGCCTGCGCCATGGTGGCGGGCTTGACGGCGACGGTGGTCATCGGGGACCGCCTTCCTGCGCGCCGTGCTGCTCCTGCTCGGCTTCGAGCTCGGCGCGCAGCAGGGCGCGCTGTTCGCGCAGCTGCGCGGTGGTCTCGGCGTAGACGTGGTCGAAGAGGGCCATGGGGTCCAGTTCGGGGTCGCGGTTCATGCGTTCACGCAGATCGGCGGCCATCGCCTCGGCGTCCTGCCGGGCGGCCTCCATCCCGGCGTCGTCGAGCAGCCCGCGCGCGGTGAGCTCGGATTCCAGCAGACGGATCGGGTCGTGGGCGCGCCAGGCCTCGATCTCGGCGTCGCCCCGGTAGCGGGTGGCGTCGTCGGCGTTGGTGTGGGCGTCCATCCGGTACGTCACCGCCTCCACCAGGGTCGGACCGCCGCCCGCACGCGCGTGCCGTACCGCGTCGCTGAGGACCTCGTGCACGGCCGCCGCGTCGTTGCCGTCGACCAGCCGGCCCGGCATGCCGTATCCCACGGCCTTGTGGGCCAGGGAGGGCGCGGCGGTCTGCTTGGCGAGCGGGACGGAGATGGCGAAGCCGTTGTTCTGCACGAGGAAGACGACCGGCGCCTGCCACACGGCGGCGAAGTTCAGCGCCTCGTGGAAGTCGCCCTCGCTGGTGCCGCCGTCGCCGACCAGGGCGAGCGCGACCACGTCGTCGCCCTTGAGGCGGGCGGCGTGGGCGAGGCCGACGGCGTGCGGGAGCTGGGTGGCCAGCGGGGTGGAGAGGGGGGCCACACGGTGGGTGTGGGGGTCGTAGCCGCTGTGCCAGTCGCCGCGCAGCAGGGTGAGTGCCTCGACGGGATCGACGCCGCGGGCGACGACGGCGAGGGTGTCCCGGTAGCTGGGGAAGAGCCAGTCGCGGTCTTCGAGCGCCAGGGCGGCGGCGACCTCGCAGGCCTCCTGGCCGGTGCTGGAGGGGTAGACGGCGAGGCGGCCCTGCTTGGTGAGCGCCGTGGCCTGCGTGTTGTAGCGGCGGCCGCGCACCAGCTGGGCGTACAACCGGCGCAGCAGGTCCGGGTCGGCCTTCGCGGCCGCCTCGGTGCCGAGGACGCGGTAGGGCTCGGCGTCGGGCAGCAGCGGCGCGGGGTCCATACGGGGCTGCCAGGCGGGCGGCGGCGATGGCCGGTACGCGCCCCGCTGCTCCAGAACCGTCATGACGGCACCTCCTCGTGGGAGCGGCTACGGGAGGCGCGTCGGCTGTGAGGCGCCTCACCAACCGATTGTTCGGTCGTCGGCACATTTTGGCTACAGGCACCTCCAGGCTGTGGACAAACGGTTCTCCACAGCCTGGAATGAACGCAGGACGTCCACGGCGAGGGAGCGGGGGGCAATGGCAGCTGAACAAATGGCCGACGGACCGCAGAACGGCGGCCCCCTGCCGCCGCGCCCGCTGGACGCCATCGACCAGGACATCCTGAAGATCCTCCAGGCCGACGGCCGCGCCTCGATACGGTCCGTCGCCGAACGCGTCCACGTCTCACGCGCCAACGCCTACGCGCGCATCAACCGGCTCGTCGAGGACGGCGTCATCCGCGGGTTCAGCGCGCGCGTGGACCACGAGCGAGCGGGCCACAGCACGTCGGCGTACATCACGCTGAAGATCGTGCAGAACACCTGGCGCACGGTCCGCGAGCAGCTCAGACAGCTGCCCGGCGCCTCGCACATCGCCCTCGTGGGCGGTGACTTCGACGTGCTGCTGCTGGTGCACACGTCCGACAACAGGGCGCTGCGCGAGCTGGTCCTCACCCGGCTCCAGGCGATCCCCGAGGTGCTCAGCACCCGCACGCTGCTGGTGTTCGAGGAGGAGGACCTGGAGCCGGAGGCGTAAGGAAAAAGTGCGCCGGAGGCGTAAAGGAAAAAGTGCACCTGAGGCGTAAGAAAGGGTGCGCCGGAGGCGTGAAGGTGTGCCCGAGGGCTGAGGTCAGCTCTTTTTGAGACCCGCGAAGACCAGCCGGACCACCGCGTCGGCCACCTCGCGGTCGCCGGCGCCCCGCGGGTCCGGCCGGTACCACTCCACGATCGAGTTGATCATTCCGAAGACCAGCCGGGTGGCCAGGCGGACCTCGACGTCGCCGCGTACGTCCCCGTCGGCCGCCGCGGCCTTCAGCAGTTCCGCGACCCGGTGGTCGAAGTCGCGCCGCCGCTCCAGCGCCCACCGCTCGGTCGCGGTGTTGCCGCGCACGCGCAGCAGCAGTGTCACGTACGGCAGGTCGCCTATGAGCACCTCGACCATGCGCCGCACGACGTGTTCCAGCCGGTCGACGGGCCGCCCCACGCACGCGTGCTCCTCGTCCAGGATGGCGAACAGGCCGTCCAGGGCGCGGCTGACGGCCCGGCGCAGCAGCTCTTCCTTGCCGCTGACGTGGTGGTAGATCGACGACTTGGAGATGCCGGCCGCCTTGGACAGGTGCTCCATGGAGGTGCCGTCGTAACCGCGCTCGTTGAAGACCCGCACGGCCACCGAGAGCAGCGTCTCGGGCGTGTACGTGTCGCGCTTGGCCGTGGTCATGAGGTGCCCTCCCGCTTGTCGTCGATGGCGTACGCGTGGCGGTAGAGCGCGAGGGAGGGTGCGTAACGTCCGGAGGGGTCGCGCTCGTGCATCTGGTCCAGGACGTCGAACGCGAACTCGCGGCCGAGCCTGCGGTCCCACTCGAACGGGCCGAGCGGGTAGTTCACCCCGAGGCGCATGGCCGTGTCCACGTCCTCCTCGGTGGCGACGCCCTTGGCGACGGCGTCGTGGGCGAGGTCGATGATCCTCGCGACCGTGCGCGCGACGATCATGCCGGGGACGTCGCCGATGACGCTGACGTCCTTGCCGAGGGCCTGGAAGAGGCCGGTGGCCTCGGCGAGGGTCTGCGGCGAGGTGTCGTGGCAGGCGGACAGCGCAATGCGGCCGGCCGCGCGGTAGTCCAGGGCGAGGTCGAAGTAGACGACGTCCCGGAACTCCACACAGGTCTGCCCGTCGGCGAGGACCAGCTGGCCACCGCTCGGCAGCACCAGACGGGTGCCGTTGTCCTCGTCCTCCTCGCGGACCTGGATGCCCGCCTCGCGGATCAGCCTGAGCAGCTCGGCCGCGGGGCCGAGGCCGCCCTCGGCGACGACGTACGCGGGCGGCTGCTCCTTGTCGGCGGTGTGCGGCTCGGGCCGCTCGGCGCCTTCGGCGTGGTCGTACCAGCCGTGCCCGCTCTTGCGGCCGAGACGGCCGGACTCCACCAGCCGGCGCTGGGCCAGGGACGGGGTGAAACGCACGTCCTGGAAGAAGGACTGCCACACGGAGTGGGTCACGGACTCGTTGACGTCCTGCCCGATCAGGTCGGTCAGCTCGAAGGCGCCCATCCTGAAGCCGCCGGACTCGCGCAGGACCGCGTCGATGGTGGCCGGGTCGGCGGCCTGGGCCTCGTAGACCGCGAAGGCCTCGGCGTAGAACGGCCGGGCGATCCGGTTGACGATGAAACCGGGGGTGTCGGCGCAGGCCACCGGGGTCTTGCCCCAGGCACGGGCGGTCTCGTACGCGCGCGTGGCCGACGTGACGTCGGTGGCGAACCCGGAGACGACCTCGACCAGCGGCATGAGCGGCGCCGGGTTGAAGAAGTGCAGGCCCAGAAAGCGGCCGGGATGGCGCAGGGCGCCGCCGATGGCCGTCACCGACAGCGAGGAGGTGTTGGTGGCGAGCAGGCAGTCCTCGGCGACGGTCTCCTCCAGCTCGCCGAAGAGCTGCTGTTTGACGTCCAGCCGCTCCACGACGGCCTCGACGACCAGGCCGCAGTCCGCCAGTTCCGCAAGGCTCTGCGCCGGCTGGAGGCGGGCGCGGGCCGCGTCCCGGGCGGCGTCGGTGATCTTTCCCTTCTCCACGAGCCGGTCGAGGCGGGCGCCGATCGCTGCGGCCGCGTCCCGGGCGCGCCCGGCGACGGCGTCGTACAGCCGCACGGGGTGGCCGGCGACCAGCGCGACCTGGGCGATGCCCTGGCCCATGGTGCCGGTGCCGACGACGGCCACGGGGCTGCTGAGGTCGAGTGCTGTCATGTGCGCGATCCTCCCGCACGGCGTTTTCCACAGATGCGGCGGACCCCCTTGTCCCGACCGATCGTTCGGTTACTCTAGCCCTGACCGGCCTTCCCTGCCCATGTTTCTGTCCAGGTCATGAACTCGACGAAGAGTTCTCCAGACGAGGAGTTGGTCCCGTATGGCCGCCGAACTGACCGTGCACGAGCTGATCGCCAAGCACCGGCCCACCCTGGACCAGGCGCTGGAAGCGATCCGTACGCGCGCGTACTGGTCCCCGCATCCCGAGCACCCCAAGGCCTACGGCGAGAACGGCAGTCTGGACGCGGCGGCGGGCAAGGCCGCCTTCGACGCCCTGCTGAACAGCCGCCTCGACCTCGGCCAGCCCGGCACGGACGACTGGGTGGGCGGTGAGGTCTCGCCGTACGGCATCGAGCTGGGCGTGACCTACCCGCACGCGGACATCGACACTCTGCTGCCCGCGATGAAGGCCGGGCAGCAGGCCTGGCGGGACGCGGGCGCCGAGCTGCGGGCCGCGGTCTGCGTGGAGATCCTCAAGCGGATCAGCGACCGGACGCACGAGTTCGCGCACGCGGTCATGCACACCAGCGGCCAGGCGTTCATGATGGCGTTCCAGGCGGGCGGCCCGCACGCCCAGGACCGCGGCCTGGAGGCGGTGGCCTACGCCTACGCGGAGCAGGTCCGCACGCCCGGAACGGCGGAGTGGAACAAGCCGCAGGGCAAGCGCGACCCGCTCGTCCTGAGCAAGCAGTTCACACCGGTGCCGCGCGGCATCGGCCTGGTCATCGGCTGCAACACCTTCCCGACCTGGAACGGCTATCCGGGCCTGTTCGCCTCCCTGGCCACCGGCAACGCGGTGCTGGTCAAGCCGCACCCGCGCGCGGTGCTGCCGCTCGCCCTGACCGTGCAGGTGGCCCGGGACGTGCTCGCCGCGGCCGGCTTCGACCCGAACCTGGTGGCGCTGGCCGCCGAGCGCCCCGGCGAGGGCATCGCCAAGACCCTCGCCACCCGCCCCGAGATCCGGGTCATCGACTACACCGGGTCGACGTCCTTCGGCGACTGGCTGGAGGCCAACGCCCGCCAGGCACAGGTCTACACCGAGAAGGCCGGCGTCAACACGGTGATCGTGCACTCCACGGACAACTACAAGGGCATGCTGTCCAACCTGGCGTTCTCGCTGTCCCTGTACAGCGGCCAGATGTGCACCACCCCGCAGAACCTGCTGATCCCCCGGGACGGCATCCGGACCGAGCAGGGCTCCAAGACCTTCGACGAGGTCAGCGCCGACATCGCCCGCGCGGTCGACGGCCTGCTCGGCGACGACACGCGCGCGAACGCGCTGCTGGGCGCCATCGTCAACCCCGACGTCAAGGCCCGCCTGGAAGCCGCCGCCGGCCTCGGTGAAGTCGCCCTCGCCTCCCGCGAGATCACCAACCCGGAGTTCCCGGACGCGGTGGTCCGCACCCCCGTCCTCGTCAAGCTGGACGGCGCCAAACCGGACGACGAGGCCGCCTACATGAGCGAGTGCTTCGGCCCGGTCTCCTTCGCCGTCGCCGTCGACTCGGTGACCGACGCGGTGGAGCTGCTGCGCCGCACGGTCCGCGAGAAGGGCGCGATGACGGTCGGCGCCTACACCACCGACCCCGAGGTCGAGCAGGCCGTCGAGGAGGTGTGCCTGGAGGAGGCGGCCCAGCTGTCGCTCAACCTGACCGGCGGGGTGTACGTCAACCAGACGGCCGCTTTCTCCGACTTCCATGGCTCGGGCGGCAACCCGGCGGCGAACGCCGCGCTGTGCGACGGCGCGTTCGTGGCCAACCGGTTCCGGGTGGTCGAGGTGCGTCGGGAGGTCTAGGGAGCCGGGACCGCGCCCCCGGTGGCACTCCAGTGGTACAGCGTCATCGCCACGCTGGTGGCGAGGTTGTAGCTGGAGACCTGGGGGCGCATCGGCAGGGCCAGCAGATGGTCGGCACGCGCGCGCAGCTCGGCCGACAGCCCGCTGCGCTCGGAGCCGAACGCGAGCACGGCGTCGTCGGGCAGCTCGGTGCCGCGGATGTCCTCGCCGTCCGGGTCGAGCGCGAACAGCGGCCCGGCCGGCAGCTCGTCGACGCCGAGGCGCTCCACCGCGGTCGCGAAGTGCAGGCCGGCGCCGCCGCGGACCACCGTCGGGTGCCAGGGGTCGAGTGTGCCCGTGGTGACGACCCCGGTCGCCCCGAAACCGGCGGCCAGCCTGATCACGGCACCGGCGTTGCCCAGATTGCGGGGGTTGTCCAGGACCACGACCGGCGCCGTGCGCGGGATACGGGCCAGCGCACGCAGGTTGGCCTCACGTGACGGCCGTACGGCGAGCGCGGCCACGCCGGTCGGGTGGGGCCGCGGGACGAGGGAGGCGTAGGTCTCCGCGGACACCTCCGTGAGCAGCGCGTCCAGCGCCTCCCGTACGTCTTCGGCCAGTTCCCCGGCGAGGGCGAGCGCGGCCCGCCGGTCGGTGGTGACCGCCACCGGGACCCGGGCCCCGAAGCGCAGCGCGTGCTTGAGGGCATGGAAGCCGTCGAGCAGCACGGCGGCATCGGCGTGCTCGCGCCAGTGGGTCAGCGGGTCGGTCATGCGGTGAACCCTCCCCCGTGCTCGGCCGCGCTCGCGCGGGCGGACCCCCACCGGCCCTGCGCGCTCTTCTCGGGCGTGTCTTCGGGCGTCTGTTCAGGCGTCTGTTCAAGCGTCTCTTCGGGCGCCTCTTCAGGAGAGCGGGGCGGGGGTACCGTACGGTCGCCACGCCGGACGATCCGCGCACACGCGCGTGCCGCCAGCGCGCCCAGCCGGCGCAGGAACGACGTGGGAAGGAAGACCGCGTCCGCGGTGATCATCGCCAGCGAGAAGAACGGCAGCCCGAGAACGACCGCGATCACCGCGTGCTCGAGCATCATCACCACCAGCAGGACGTTCTTGACCCGCCGGTTGAACAGGGTGAACGGGAAGGCGACCTGCACCATGACCGTGCCGTAGGCAGCGGCCATCATGATCGTGCCACTGGAGGACATCAGGTCGGCGAGTCCGGGCCAGGGCGAGAAGTAGTCCAGGTGGAGCGGGTAGTAGACGGCGGTGCCGTCCTGCCAGCGCGAGCCCTGGATCTTGTACCAGCCGGCCGTCGCGTAGATCAGACAGGCCTCCGCCATGATCACGAACAGGGCGCCGTTGTGCAGGACGTTGGCGATGACGTCCAGCAGCGTCCGCGGCTCGGGGGACTCCGTCCAGCGGCCGACGGCCCACCACAGGCCGAGCACGCCCCAGACCGTCCACAGCAGCGCCGGGATCAGCCAGTCGTTGTCGAAGCGGCCGGTGAACGTCGCCAGGAGCAGCGCCAGGCCGAGCACCGCCCACAGGGCCGGTCCCGTCCGGTCGGCGGAAACCCGCTCCCCACGCGCGCGTGCCGCCCCGGCGCGCGCCGCCCGCCGTGCGTCCAGGGACCACACCTGTCCGCACCGTGTGAACACGAGATACAAGGACATCAGGTGCAGTACGTTGTCGCCGCCGTCGCCGACGAAGACGCTGCGGTTCTGCAGCGACAGCACACCCACCATGAACAGCACGGACGCCGTCCGGGTACGCCAGCCGAGCAGCAGCGCCGCACTGGCGAGGACCGCCAGCGCGTAGCAGCACTCGAACCACAGCTGCCCGTCGGACCACAGCAGAGCAGAGAAGGCGTGGTTGTCGGCGGTCAGCTGCTTGGCCAGGTTCCAGCCCCACGGCCCGGCCGGGCCGTACAGCTCCTGGCGGTGGGGGAACTCGCGCAGCAGGAACAGCAGCCAGGTCCCGGCGAAGCCGATACGGATCACGGCGCTCTGGTACGGCCCCAGGGCCGCCCCGGTGACGCGGGCGATCCCGCGCGAGAGATTCAGGGACAACTGGTTCACCGCGCACCTCCGGCGGCCTCGTCGGCGGGCACCGTCCACCAGGACACCACGCGGTAGACCGGCTTGTCGGACACCCGCTCATGGCTCCAGGCGGGCGGCTGCACATTGGTGGTGCCGGAGCGGACCTGCACCCGCTGGATGACGCCGTCGCGGCTGATCGGATCGGTCCGGTACAGGCGCATCACGACAATCCGGCGCACGTACTGCTCGGAGAGGGAACCGCGCATGCCGACGGGGCGGTTGTCAGCGGTGTGTGTGGCGACGAAGAAGTCCCAGGCGCGGCGCAGCTCGTTCTGCTGGGTGTGGCTGGGCACCGGGTTGCCGTCTATGGCGGCGCCGTCCTGCGCGGACAGGTCGGTCCAGCCGGTGGTGCGCAGGCCGCCGTCCTTCATCCGCACCTCGGCCCGCACCTGGACGGAGATGTTCTGCTGCAGCGGGTTCGGGGCGAACAGCTTCCAGTTCTGCTCGAACTCCGGGTACACCCACTGCTCCACCGCCTTGCCGTGCTGCTTGGTGACCGTGTTCTCAGGGGCAAGGCTGAGAAACACCATCAGTACATGCACACAGGCGGCGACACCGACCACCGCGAGCGCCAGCGCCGCGGCGACCTGGTAGCGAGTCGAGAGGGCGGCTACGCCGGTACCGGGGGCGGGGGGCGGAGTGGCATCGGACGCGGCCGCTGTCACCGGGGGTACGGGCACACCGGGGACGTCCGGCCGGGCCGCCCCAGCCGGCGTGACCGGCGTGGCTGATATGGCCGCCTGGTCGTCTTTCCGCGCTGCCTGGGCCCGCAGGGCCGCCTGGTTCCTCCGGGCCGCTTGAGAAGGCAGGGCAGCCGCGACCCCTCGCCCTCCCGGCGCCGCCTGGGCCGACTGCACACCGTCCGCGTCGCGCGGGTCGTCGCCCGACGCCGCATCCTCACGGGCCGGCGCACCCGCATCCTCCGGGGCGTTGGCATCCTCCGGGGAGTCGGCGTCGGCCGGGGATTTCTCCGGGAGACGCGCCCCCGCCGACCCGCCGGGCCCGGGCCGGGCCCCCGGATCCTCGTCGTACGCGTCCATTCCGCCCCGTACCCCGTTTCGGCTCAGTCGTTCGGCTCAGTCGTTCGGCTCAGTGGTCCAGCTCCGTGATGCGGCGCCTGCCACGAACGCTCCATGATTCACGTACGCCACTCTCGGCGTCCACGGAACGGTACTCAGCCCCGGCCGCCGGGCGCAGCCCCGGGTACGGGCCACCGGCCGTGGTCCTCGCCACGCCGTACCGCTCCAGTACCGGCCGTACCCGTCCTGCCACTCCCTTGTCCACAGGCCGCCCACCGAGTTTTCCACAGCGGTTGACACCCCACGGCGGCCCGGCACACCATTGATTTCGCACGGACCGAACGATCGGTCGGGAAGAGGTTCACCGAAGAGCCCGAGGTCAGGGGGACCGCATGGCCACAGCAGCCGCGCAGCGCACGGCCCGCACAGAGGCGGACGGCACACCGGACACCGTCGACACAGCGGCCTACCAGCACACCTTCGAGGCGGCCGTCGCCGCAGACGAACGCATCGAACCCCGCGACTGGATGCCAGACGCCTACCGCGCGACGCTGGTCCGGCAGATCGCCCAGCACGCCCACTCCGAAATCATCGGCATGCAGCCGGAGGCCAACTGGATCACCCGCGCGCCCTCCCTGCGGCGCAAGGCGATCCTGATGGCCAAGGTCCAGGACGAAGCCGGCCACGGCCTGTATCTCTACAGCGCGGCCGAGACCCTCGGCACCAGCCGCGCCGAGCTGCTCGACAAGCTGCACAGCGGCCGCCAGAAGTACTCCTCGATCTTCAACTACCCGACGCTGACCTGGGCCGACGTCGGTGCGATCGGCTGGCTGGTGGACGGCGCCGCGATCACCAACCAGGTGCCGCTGTGCCGCTGCTCCTACGGCCCGTACGCCCGCGCGATGGTGCGGATCTGCAAGGAGGAGTCCTTCCACCAGCGCCAGGGCTACGAGCTGCTGCTGGCCCTCAGCAAGGGCACCCCCGAACAGCACGCGATGGCACAGGACGCCGTCGACCGCTGGTGGTGGCCCTCGCTGATGATGTTCGGCCCGCCCGACGACGAGTCCCAGCACTCGGCGCAGTCGATGGAATGGAAGATCAAGCGCCACTCCAACGACGAGCTGCGCCAGCGCTTCGTCGACATCTGCGTCCCCCAGGCCGAGTCCCTGGGCCTCACCCTCCCCGACCCGGACCTGCGGTGGAACGAGGAACGCGGGCAGCACGACTTCGGCCCGATCGACTGGACGGAGTTCTGGGAGGTCCTCAAGGGCAACGGCCCGTGCAACGAACAGCGGATCACCCAGCGCCGGCGCGCCCACGCCGAGGGCGCATGGGTGCGGGAAGCGGCCGCCGCCTACGCGGCCAAGCACACCGGCGGCACAGACGGCACCGGTGAGGCAGCACACGAGACAGGAGCGGAGCGAGCATGAGCACCACCGACTGGCCCCTGTGGGAGGTCTTCGTGCGCTCCCGGCGCGGCCTCTCCCACACCCACGCCGGCAGCCTGCACGCCCCCGACGCGGAGCTGGCCCTGCGCAATGCCCGCGACCTTTACACCCGCCGCGGCGAGGGCGTGTCGATCTGGGTCGTCCCGGCCGCCGCGATCACCGCGTCCTCGCCGGACGAGAAGGACCCGTTCTTCGAACCGGCCGCCGACAAGCCCTACCGGCACCCGACCTTCTACGAGATCCCGGAAGGGGTGAAGCACCTGTGACCGCCACCGGCTCCGGCACCGTCCCGGTGACCGCCGCGCTCGCCCTCGGCGACGACGCCCTGGTGCTCTCCCACCGGCTGGGGGAGTGGGCCGGGCAGGCCCCCGCCCTGGAGGAGGAGGTCGCCCTCGCCAACATCGCCCTCGACCTGCTCGGACAGGCCCGGGTGCTGCTGTCCCTGGCCGGCGACGAGGACGAACTCGCCTACCTGCGCGAGGAGCGGGCCTTCCGCAACCTCCAGCTGGTCGAGCAGCCGAACGGCGACTTCGCCCACACGATCGCCCGCCAGCTGTACTTCTCCACCTACCAGCAGCTGCTCTACGCCGAACTGGCCGCCGGCGACGGCCCGTTCGCACCCCTCGCCGCGAAGGCGGTCAAGGAGGTCGCCTACCACCGCGACCACGCCGAGCAGTGGACGCTCCGCCTCGGTGACGGCACGGAGACCAGCCACGAGCGGATGCGCGACGCCTGCGAGGCGCTGTGGAAGTTCACCGGTGAGCCGTTCCAGCCGGTGGAGGGCCTCGACGCCGACTGGGCCGCCCTGGACGCACGCTGGCAGGAGTCCGTCGCAGACGTCCTCACCCGTGCGGCCCTCCCCGTCCCCGAGGGCCCTCGCACCGGCGCCTGGTCGGCCGGTGCCGGCCGGCAGGGTCTGCACACCGAGCCGTTCGGACGGATGCTCGCCGAGATGCAGCACCTGCACCGCAGTCACCCGGGGGCGTCATGGTGACCGCGACCGCCCTGGAGGCGGAGCTGCTGGAGCTGGCCGGCTCGGTGCCCGACCCCGAACTGCCGGTGCTCACGCTCCAGGAGCTGGGCGTGGTGCGCGCGGTACGTCTCCACGGCAGCGACACGGCCGAGGTCGATCTGACCCCCACCTACACCGGCTGTCCCGCCATCGAGGCCATGAGCGTGGACATCGAACGGGTGCTGCGGGCCCACGGCATGCGCGAGGTCACGGTCCGCACAGTGCTCGCTCCGGCCTGGACGACCGATGACATCAGCCCCGAAGGGCGCCGCAAATTGCGGGAGTTCGGTATCGCTCCCCCACGCATGCGCAGCGCCTCCGGCCCGGTTCCGCTCACCCTCGGCCCGACGCGCACCCACGCGACGGAGACCGAACCGGTCCGCTGTCCGCACTGCGGATCCGCCGACACCGAGCTGCTGAGCAGGTTCTCCTCCACCGCGTGCAAGGCCCTGCGCCGCTGCCTCGCCTGCCGTGAACCGTTCGACCACTTCAAGGAGTTGTGATGGCGCGCTTCCACCCGCTCCCGGTGGCCGCGGTCGACCGGATCACCGACGACTCCGTCGCCCTGACCTTCACCGTCCCACCCGGACTGCGCGAGGAGTACCGGCACTCGGCCGGACAGCACCTGGCGCTGCGCCGACGGGTCGACGGCACTGAGATCCGGCGCACGTACTCGATCTGCTCCCCCGCGCCCGACCCGGCCGGCGCGGGCCCGGACAGCCTGAGAGTGGGTGTGCGGCTGGTGGAAGGAGGGGCCTTCTCCGCCTACGCGCTGAAGGAGATCAACGTCGGTGACGAGCTGGAGGTGATGACCCCCGCCGGTCGCTTCACCCTGGAGCCGGCGCCGGGACGGTACGCGGCGATCGTCGGCGGCAGCGGCATCACCCCGGTACTGTCCATCGTCGCCACGCTGCTGGCACGAGAGCCGACGTCCCGGTTCTGCCTGATACGCGGCGACCGCACGGCCGCCTCGACGATGTTCCTGGAGGAGGTCGCCGATCTGAAGGACCGCTACCCCGAGCGGCTTCAGCTGGTGACCGTGCTCTCCCGCGAGGAGCAGCAGGCGGGCCTGCCGTCAGGCCGGCTCGACCGGGAGCGGCTCACCGGGCTGCTGCCCGCGCTGCTGCCGGTCGGCGAGGTGGCGGGCTGGTTCCTGTGCGGGCCGTTCGGTCTGGTGCAGGGCGCGGAGAAGGCGCTGCGCGAGCTGGGCGTGGACCGGTCCCGTATCCACCAGGAGATCTTCCATGTGGACGCGGGCTCGCCACCGGCCGCCACTGCGCAGGCGCCCGCGCACAGCATGGTCACCGCGCGGCTCGACGGACGCGGAGGCACCTGGCCGGTGCGGGAGGGCGAGTCCCTGCTGGAGGCGGTCCTGCGCAACCGTACCGACGCGCCCTACGCCTGCAAGGGCGGAGTGTGCGGTACGTGCCGCGCCTTCCTGGTCTCCGGCGAGGTCCGCATGGACCGCAACTTCGCACTGGAGACGGAAGAGACGGAAGCCGGATATGTACTGGCCTGCCAGTCGCATCCGCTGACGGAGCAGGTGGAGCTTGACTTCGACCGCTGAGGCCTGCCCGGACCGGCTCGGCGTGAGGTGGGGAGGGGCGTGGGTTGGGGAGGGGTGGGGAGGGGGGAGGGGGAGGGAGGGGCCCCAGGAACCCAGCGACTCCGCACCGTTCCCTTCTCCTAGAACCTGTTCTATCTTGACGCCCCGTCAGATCTCCTCACCGTCGGAGGGACAGGCCGTGGACTTCACCTTCACCGAGGAACAGCGGGCGGCGGCCGAGGCGGCGCGCGGGGTGTTCGCCGGCGTGGTACCGGACGCGGTGCCCAGCCCGGCACTCACCACCGGTGCCGTGGCCGAGGGCTTCGACCGGGAGCTGTGGTCCCGGCTGGCCGGGGCGGACCTGCTGAGTCTGCTGCTCGACGAGGCACACGGCGGTTCCGGTCTGGACGCGATCGCGCTGTGCCTGGTGCTGCGTGAATCCGCCAAGGTCCTCGCCCGGGTGCCGCTGCTGGAGCACAGCGCGGCGGCAGCGGCCGTACAGGCCTACGGCGGTGCGGAGTTGACGGAGAGCCTGCTGGCCAGGGCCGGACGCGGCGAGCTGGTGCTGACCGTCGCGGCGAACGGCCGCAGTGGCCACGACCCGGCCGAACTGGCCGTCACCGCACGGCGCGAGGGCCCGGCCTGGGTGCTGGACGGTGTGCAGACGGCGGTGCCGTGGGCGTACGACGCGGACCTCGTCGTCGTACCGGCCCATGTCGAGGGCACGGCCGCCGACCGGACCGTGCTCGCGCTGGTACCGCGCGAGCAGGACGGGGTGGTCCTCGCCGAGCAGGTGTCCACCAGCGGGGAGCGGCTGGCCGAACTGCGGCTCACGTCGGTACGGATCGAGGCGGGCCAGGTCATCGAGGCCGACGGCGCCTGGCAGTGGCTGTATGCGCTGCTCGCCACGGGCACTTGCGCGCTGGCGCTCGGTCTGGGCGAGCGGGTGCTGCGCATGACCGCCGAGTACACCGGCAAACGGGAGCAGTTCGGGTATCCGATCGCGACCTTCCAGGCGGTGGCCGTGCAGGCCGCGGACCGGTACATCGATCTGCGCGCCATGGAGGCCACGCTCTGGCAGGCCGCCTGGCGGATCGCCTCGGGGGCATCGGGAGCGCTGCCCGCGGCCGGGGATGTGGCGGTGGCGAAGATCTGGGCGGCGGAGGGGGTACG
The DNA here is from genome assembly GCF_040634095.1 of Streptomyces sp. NPDC007205. Taxonomy (NCBI): domain Bacteria; kingdom Bacillati; phylum Actinomycetota; class Actinomycetes; order Kitasatosporales; family Streptomycetaceae; genus Streptomyces; species Streptomyces sp. NPDC007205. The sequence goes on along the minus strand of NZ_JBEYEW010000004.1, from coordinate 311,871 downwards.
CCGGGTGGTGCAGACGGCGCAGCATCTGCACGGCGGGTTCGGTGCCGACACCGACTGTCCGCTGCACCGCTATCACGCCTGGGCCAAGCATCTGGAGCTGGCGCTCGGTCCGGCGGCTGCGCATGAGGAGAGGCTCGGGGACCTGCTGGCCGCCCATCCGCTGGGCTGACCGCGCGGCCCCGGGCCACTGGGCGAGCTGCAGGACGAAGCCGGGCCGACCGCCGGGCCGGCCGGAGCACGAAACCGAGCCGCCCGTCAGAGCAGGCCACAGCACGGAACCACGGCGACCACCGGGGTGAGCTACAGCACGGAACCAGGCCGACCGCCGGAGTGAGCTACAGCACGAAGCCAGGCCGACCGCCGAGGTGAGCTACAGCACGAAGCCAGGCCGGCCGCCGGGGTGAGCTACAGCACGAAGCCGGGTCGGCCGTCGTCCGTGATCACCGGGCGGCCTGCGGCCTGCCAGACCTGCATACCGCCGTCGACGTTCACCGCGTCGATGCCCTGCTGGAACAGGTACATGGTGACCTGCGCCGAGCGGCCGCCGGAGCGGCAGATGACGTGGACGCGGCCGTCCTGCGGGGCGGCGTCGGTCAGCTCGCCGTAGCGGGCGACGAACTCGCTGATGGGGATGTGCAGTGCTCCCTCGGCGTGGCCCGCCTGCCACTCGTCGTCCTCGCGGACGTCCAGCAGGAAGTCGCCGTCCTTGAGGTCCGTGATCTCGACCGTGGGCACACGAGCTGCGAAATTCATGTCCCCGACGCTACCCGAAGGTCCCGGACACGACCGGAACCACGGTGTGGCTCACTCAGCCCGGCCCCGCAGGGCCGCCAGTTCCGCCTCCCGCTGGGCGATGTCGGCGCGCAGCCTGGCTGCGATCTCGTCGAGCAGCCCGTCGGGGTCGTCGGGGGCGAGCCGGAGCATGCCGGCGATCGCGCCCTCCTCCAGTTCGCGGGCGACGAGGGTGAGCAGCTCCTTGCGCTGGGCGAGCCATTCGAGGCGGACGTACAGCTCCTCGGCGGGGCTGGGGAGCCGCTCTGGCGGTACCGGGCCGGCTGCCCACTCCTCGGCCAGCTCCTTCAGCAGGGCCTCGTCACCGCGGGCGTAGGCGGCGTTGAGGCGGGTGAGGAATTCCTCACGCCGGCGGCGCTCCTCTTCCTCCTGTGCGAGGTCGGGGTGGGACTTGCGGGCCAGCTCGCGGTAGAGCTTGCGGGCCTCCTCGCTGGGCCGCACCCGCTGCGGGGGCCGTACGGCCTGGTCGGTCAGCATGGCGGCGGCTTCCGGGAACAGGCCCTGGCCGTCCATCCAGCCGTGCAGCAGTTCCTCCACGCCGGGCATCGGCATCACCCGGGCGCGGGCCTCCTCGGCGCGGCGGATGTCCTCCGGGTCGCCGGTGCGGGCGGCCTTGGCCTCGGCGATCTCGGCGTCCAGCTCCTCGATGCGGGCGTAGAGCGGGCCGAGTCTCTGGTCGTGCAGCCGGGAGAAGTTCTCGACCTCGACGCGGAACGTCTCGACGGCGATCTCGTACTCGATCAACGCCTGCTCGGCGGCCCGTACGGCCTGCTCGAGCCGTTCTTCGGGCCGCGGGGCCTGGTCGGCTTCCGGGGTCGTCACGCGACCAGAGTAGGCGATACAGCCGTGTGCCCCTTGGGGAGATGCAGTTCCGCCCCGCTGAGAACCCCGGCCAGGCCTCACACTCCCAGCTCAGCCGCGATCCGCCCCTCCCGGATCCCCTTGACGAGTTCGGTGTGGTCCGCCTCCGTGCGGTCGGCGTAGGCGACGGCGAAGGCGGCGGTCGCCTCGTCCAGTTCCTCGTTCTTGCCGCAGTACCCGGCGATCAGCCGTGGGTCGGCGCTGTGGGAGTGGGCGCGGGCCAGCAGGGCGCCGGTCATGCGGCCGTAGTCGTCGATCTGGTCGGCGGCGAGGGCGGCGGGGTCCACGCTGCCCTTGCGGTTGCGGAACTGGCGCACCTGGAAGGGGCGCCCGTCGACGGTCGTCCAGCCGAGCAGGATGTCGCTGACGACCTGCATGCGCTTCTGTCCGAGGACCACCCGGCGGCCCTCGTGTTGCGCCGGCGGCGCCTCGAACCCGGCCGTGGCCAGGTGCGGGACGAGTGCGGAGGGCCTGGCCTCCTTCACCTGGAGCACCAGTGGCTGCTCGCGGTGGTCGAGGAGGAGCAGGACGTAGGACCGGGTGCCGACGCTGCCGGTGCCGACGACCCGGAAGGCCACGTCGTGCACCGCGTGCCGGGCGAGCAGGGGGTGCCGGTCCTCAGACAGGGTCGTCAGGTATTCCTCCAGGGACGCGGCGACGGCGTGGGCCTCGGCGTCCGGGATGCGGCGCAGGACGGGTGAGGCGTCGACGAACCGGCGTCCGCCGTCCGCCACCGCCTCGGTCGACTTGGCCGCGAACCGGCCGCTGGTGTTGGCGCGGGCCTTCTCCGAGACGCGCTGCAGGGTGCCGAGCAGATCGTGGGCGTCGGTGTGGGAGACCAGTTCCTCGTCGGCGATGGCGTTCCACGCGTCGAGCACGGGCAGCCTGGCCAGCAGCCGCATGGTGCGGCGGTAGGCGCCGACCGCGTCCTGTGCGGCCGCGCGGCAGGTGTCCTCGTCGGCGCCGGCCTCTCGCCCGGCGAGCACCAGCGAGGCCGCGAGCCGCTTCAGATCCCACTCCCAGGGGCCGTGCACGGTCTCGTCGAAGTCGTTCAGGTCGATGACGAGGTCACCGCGGGCGTCGCCGTACAGGCCGAAGTTGGCCGCGTGCGCGTCTCCGCATATCTGGGTGCCGATCCTGGTCATGGGTGTGCGGGCCAGGTCGTAGGCCATGAGTCCGGCCGAGCCGCGCAGGAAGGCGAACGGGGTGGCCGCCATCCGCCCGACGCGTATGGGGGTCAGCTCCGGGATGCGGCCGGCGTTGGACGCGGTGACCGCGCTCACCGCGTCGGGGCGGGAGGAGTCCAGGTCGAGCCTGCGGTGCGCGGCGCGCGGCACGCTGGTCCGCAGCGCCTTGCCCTTTTCCTTGGGCGAGCCCTGGCGCGGCCACCGGGCGAATCCGCGCACCTGCGGCAGTCGGCGCGGCTGCCCGTCCGCGATCACTTCCCCACCGGTTCCGGTCACCGCGACCGCCTCCCCCGTACGCCTTTCGGCACGAACATCAACTCGTGCAGACCGTACAACCGGCGCCCGGAACGCGTCAGGCCCTGTGGACAAGCACGCACTGCTGACGATCGTTTCCCACCATCGGAGCATTTCCCACCGCCTGGTCAGCCGCCGCTTCGCCACCGTCACGGGGAGCACGGCAGGCGGGCGTGTGTGGCCTTCCGTACCGCGTCGATGTCCGTGTAGGGGACCCGCCACGAGCAGGTACGGCCGTTGCCGGCCGGTGCGCCGGTGCAGGGAGCCGCCTGCCGCCTGCCGCCTGCCGCCTGCCGCCTGCCGCCTGCCGCCATGGTCAACTCGCCTTTGCGTGGGGGCCGGTGGGAATGTATCGGCGGACCGGGTCCTATCGCTCGGTGTGGGTGCCTTCTTCGAGTACGCGGCCCCGTGCGAGCACCACGATGTGGTGCCGGAGCGGCGCCATCTGCCCGGCGTCGACCGCATCCTGGACGCCGTGGCCCGGCCCGGCCCGGTCGGCTCGCCACCGTGCCCCTCCGGTACGGCTCCGAAGCCTGGCAGCGCGTCCACTTCCAACTCCGCAACAGCGTCGAGGGCATCAACGGCTTCACCGAAGCCCCCTCCGCACGCCCTGAGACCTTCCTCACACAACACACACACCCGGCGAAGCCCAGCCGAAGATCCACAACACAACAGAAATGGGCGGCATCGTGATCACGATGCCGCCCATTCCATCTGTGCGCGAGGGGGGAGTTGAACCCCCACGCCCTTGCGGGCACTGGAACCTGAATCCAGCGCGTCTGCCTATTCCGCCACCCGCGCATTGGGTGTGTCTTCCGGTCCCGTTCCCTTTCGGGCTGGCCCCTTCCGACATCCAGAACATTAGCACGTCGTACGGGGTGGCTTCACGTCCGTTCCCGCCCCCCGCCCGGCGGCCCCTCACCCCGCCGCCTCGGCCCGCCGCCTCCCCCCGGCCCCGCGTCCGCACCCGCCTCAACGCTCCCCGCCCTCATCCGCATCCGCGTCCGCGGCCGCATCCGCCGCCCAGGTATCAGGGAGACCTGCTTCACGTATCAACCTCGTACCGGTCCCGGGCATCTGCCCAGGAGGCGGGCCGGGTCCACAGCCGGGTGCGGGACACTGGTCTTCGCCCGCCTCTACGATCCATGGCAGCAGGACTGCGCGCCGGGAGTTCGAAGGGGAGTCGCTGGGGGAACCGGCTGATTGCCGGGCGCGTAGATACGATCAGTAAGCAGTACGAGCACAACCCGGCAAGGCAGCGCACACAGCAGGGCAAGGCAACGGCAGGGACGGAGGAGGTGCCCCATGGGAGTCCTGAAGAAGTTCGAGCAGCGTCTCGAAGGTCTGGTGAACGGCACCTTCGCCAAGGTCTTCAAGTCCGAGGTGCAGCCCGTGGAGATCGCCGGCGCGCTCCAGCGCGAGTGCGACAACAACGCCACGATCTGGAACCGTGACCGGACCGTCGTACCCAACGACTTCATCGTGGAGCTGAGCGCGCCGGACCACGAGCGCCTCAGCCCCTACTCCGGGCAGCTCGGCGACGAGCTGGCCGGCATGGTGCGTGACTACGCCAAGCAGCAGCGTTACACCTTCATGGGCCCCATCAAGGTCAACCTGGAGAAGGCCGACGACCTGGACACCGGCCTGTACCGAGTGCGCTCGCGCACCCTCGCCTCCTCCAGCAGCCAGCAGGCGGCACCGCAGGCCCCCGCGGCCCCGGCTCCCGGCCGTCCCGCGCAGGGCGCCCCGGGCGCCGGCTACGGCTACCCGCCGAGCACGCCCGCCGGAGCGCCCCCGATGCCGTCCGCGCCGCCGCCCGGCGCCCGCCCCGGCGGCTACGGCTACCCGCAGCCCGCCACCCAGCGGCCCGCGGCCGCCCCGATGAGCGGCGGGCACACCCGCTACTGGATCGAGATCAACGGCACCCGCCACCAGATCTCCCGCGCCACGCTGGTGATGGGCCGCAGCACCGACGCCGACGTACGGATCGACGACCCCGGCGTGTCCCGCCGGCACTGCGAGATCCGGACCGGAACGCCCTCGACGATCCAGGATCTCGGCTCCACCAACGGCATCGTGGTGGACGGGCAGCACACCACCCGCGCTACGCTCCGCGACGGCTCGCGGATCGTCGTGGGCAGCACCACCGTTATCTATAGGCAAGCCGAAGGGTGAAGCGGGGGCAATGTCAGAGCTGACCCTCACGGTCATGCGGCTGGGTTTCCTGGCCGTACTGTGGCTGTTCGTGATCGTGGCCGTGCAGGTCATCCGGAGCGACCTGTTCGGTACGCGCGTCACCCAGCGCGGATCGCGCAGGGAAGCCGGCCGCCAGCAGCAGGCGCCCCGGCAGCAGCCCGCCGCGCCCCCGCAACAGCGAGGCCAGCAGCGCGGCCAGCAGGGCGGCGGCCGACGGGGCCGCAACGCCCCCAGCAAGCTGGTCGTGACGGAAGGCACACTGACCGGCACCACGGTCGCGCTGCAGGGCCAGACGATCACCCTGGGCCGGGCACACGACTCCACGATCGTGCTGGACGACGACTACGCCTCCAGCCGTCATGCCAGGATCTATCCGGACCGCGACGGTCAGTGGATCGTCGAGGATCTCGGCTCCACCAACGGCACCTACCTGGACCGGTCCCGGCTGACGACTCCCACGCCGATCCCGCTGGGCGCGCCGATCCGCATCGGCAAGACCGTCATCGAGCTGCGGAAGTAGTACGACAATGAGCGAGCGGAGCGAGCACGCAGCGGCAGGCCGCACCCTGGTCTCCGGCGCGCTCCCGACCGGAGGGTGGGCAGTGTGGCTCGACACGACCGGCTGCATTCGGAGCCGACGGGCGAGGTGCGCATGAGTCTGTCACTGCGCTTTGCCGCCGGATCGCACGAAGGCATGATCCGCGGGCACAACGAGGACTCCGGTTACGCCGGCCCGCGGTTGCTCGCGATCGCCGACGGCATGGGCGGCCAGGCCGCCGGCGAGGTCGCCTCCTCCGAGGTGATCTCCACCCTGGTCACGCTCGACGACGACGTGCCCGGCTCCGACATCCTCACCTCCCTCGGCGCGGCCGTGCAGCACGCCAACGACCAGTTGCGCGCCATGGTCGCGGAGGACCCGCAGCTCGAAGGCATGGGGACGACCCTGACCGCGCTGCTGTGGACCGGGCAGCGGCTCGGTCTCGTGCACGTCGGTGACTCCCGGGCCTATCTGCTGCGTGACGGGGTCCTCACCCAGATCACCCAGGACCACACCTGGGTGCAGCGGCTCGTCGACGAGGGCCGGATCACCGAGGAGGAGGCGACCACGCATCCGCAGCGGTCCCTCCTCATGCGCGCGGTGGGCAGCAGCGACCATGTCGAGCCGGACCTGTCGATCCGCGAGGTGCGGGCCGGCGACCGCTATCTGATCTGCTCCGACGGGCTGTCCACCGTCGTCTCCCACCAGACGATCGAGGAGACCCTCGCCAGTTACCAGGGCCCGCAGGAGACCGTGCAGGAGCTGATCCAGCTGGCGCTGCGCGGCGGCGGCCCCGACAACATCACCGTCATCGTCGCCGACGTCCTCGACCTGGACACCGGTGACACCATGACCGGGCAGCTGTCCGACCAGCCGGTCGTGGTCGGCGCGGTCGCCGAGAACCAGCACCATCTGCACGACAACGGCATCATGCAGACCCCGGCCGGCCGCGCCTCCCACCTGGGCCGGCAGCACCACGGACACGGCGGCGGCGAGTTCGGCCCGCCCGGCTCCGGCGACACCACCGGGTACGCCCCGGCCGACAGCTTCGGCGACTACGCCGACGGCGACTTCACCAAGCCGCGCGGCGGGCGCAAGTGGCTGAAGAGATCCCTCTACAGCGCCCTCGCCCTCGCCGTCATCGGCGGCGGGCTCTACGGCGGCTACCGCTGGACGCAGACGCAGTACTACGTCGGCGCCAAGGGCGAGCACGTGGCCCTGTACCGGGGGATCAGCCAGGACCTGGCCTGGGTGTCGCTGTCGAAGGTGGAGAAGGACCACCCGGAGATCGAACTCAAGTACCTGCCGCCCTACCAGCAGAAGCAGGTCAAGAACACGATCACCGCGGGCGGTCTGCAGCAGGCCCAGGCGAAGATCGAGGCACTGTCCGTGCAGGCCTCCGCGTGCAGGAAGCACGCGGAGCGCCAGGCCACCGAGTCCGAGCGGAACGCGAAGACGGGCCAGGGCGAGGCCGGAGGCACCACGGGAACCACCCGTACCGCCTTCACGTCCAAGGCATCACCGACGCCGAACCCGTCGACGGGTACGTCGTCCAAGACGCCCCCGACATCGCCGTCGAAGCCCCCGTCCCCGTCCCACACTCCGAATCCCGGCCCGAGCCTCTCCGAGGATGAGCAGAAGGTCGTCGATCAGTGCGGCAAGCAGTAGCCGAGCCGCGAGAGGCACCGTCACACGATGAGCAGTACGACTAACTCACCGACGCACCACACGTCCACGATCGGCGCGATCGGCGCTCCGAGCCGCCGCAACACCGAGCTGGCCCTGCTGGTCTTCGCCGTGGTCATCCCGGTGTTCGCCTACGCCAACGTGGGCCTGGCCGTCAGCGGCAAGGTGCCCGCCGGGCTGCTGGAGTACGGCCTCGGTCTCGGCCTGCTGGCCGGCGTCGCCCACCTCGCCGTGCGGAAGTTCGCCCCGTACGCCGACCCGCTGCTTCTGCCGCTGGCCACGCTGCTCAACGGGCTCGGGCTCGTCGTCATCTGGCGGCTGGACCAGTCGAAGCTGCTGCAGTCGCTGCCCCACTTCGCCCCGGCCGCGCCTCGTCAGCTCCTGTACAGCGCGCTGGGCATCGCCATGTTCGCCGTGGTGCTGATCTTCCTGAAGGACCACCGGGTCCTGCAGCGCTACACCTACATCTCGATGGTCTGCGCCCTGGTCCTGCTCCTCCTGCCGCTGGTGCCGGGCCTCGGGGCCGACATCTACGGCGCCAAGATCTGGATCAACATCCCCGGCCTCGGCTCGCTGCAGCCCGGCGAGTTCGCGAAGATCGTCCTCGCCGTCTTCTTCGCCGGCTACCTGATGGTGAAGCGTGACGCCCTGGCCCTGGCCAGCCGCCGCTTCATGGGCCTGTACCTGCCGCGTGGGCGCGACCTCGGTCCGATCCTGGTCGTCTGGGCGATGTCGATCCTCATCCTGGTCTTCGAGACGGACCTCGGCACCTCGCTGCTGTTCTTCGGAATGTTCGTCATCATGCTGTACGTCGCCACCGAGCGGACCAGCTGGATCGTCTTCGGTCTGCTGATGTCCGCGGTCGGCGCCGTCGGCGTGGCGAGCTTCGAGTCGCACATCCAGACGCGTGTCCACGCCTGGCTCAACCCGATGCGCGAGTACCAGCTCAGCCGTCAGGTCACCCACGACGGCATCCTCCACTCCGACCAGCTGCAGCAGTCCCTGTGGGCGTTCGGCTCCGGCGGCACCCTCGGCACCGGCTGGGGCCAGGGCCACTCGGACCTGATCAAGTTCGCCGCCAACTCCGACTTCGTCTTCGCGACGTTCGGCGAGGAACTGGGCCTGGCGGGCATCATGGCGATGCTGCTGATCTACGGTCTGATCGTGGAGCGCGGCCTGCGCACCGCCCTCGCCGCCCGCGACCCGTTCGGCAAGCTGCTCGCCGTCGGCCTGTCCGGCGCCTTCGCGCTGCAGGTGTTCGTCGTGGCCGGCGGTGTGATGGGCCTCATCCCGCTGACCGGTATGACGATGCCGTTCCTCGCCTACGGCGGCTCCTCCGTGCTGGCCAACTGGGCGCTGATCGGCATCCTGATCCGCATCAGCGACACGGCCCGCCGCCCTGCTCCCAGCCCCGCCACGAACCCCGACGCCGAGATGACCCAGGTGGTCCGCCCCGGCGGCGCCGGTCCCGTCGAGTGACCCTGCTCACCCACGTCAGGGCCATCCCGGCCCGCCCGGGGCACACAGCCGCTGCCTCTAAACTGTGGGCGGCCAAGGATGAGCGCCAGCACCATTGCTTGTGGAAAGGCCGGATGTGAACAAGCCACTGCGCCGAATCGCGATCTTCTGCGGACTACTGGTCCTGGCACTGTTGATCCGTGACAACTGGCTTCAGTACGTCCAGGCCGACAAACTGCGCGCCGATCCGGACAACCGCCGGGTGATCATCGAGCGGTACGCGAACCAGCGCGGCGACATCATCGTCGACGGCAACCCCATAACCGGCTCGGTCGAGACCAAGCACGGCGACTTCAAGTACAAGCGCACCTACAAGGACGGGGCCATGTGGGCCCCGGTCACCGGCTACTCCTCGCAGGCCTTCGGCAGCAGCTTCCTGGAGGGCGTCGACGACGGCATCCTCACCGGCAACGACGACCGGCTCTTCTTCCGCAAGACGCTGGACATGGTCACCGGCAAGCGGCAGCAGGGCGGCAACGTCGTCACCACGCTGAACGCGGCCGCGCAGAAGGCGGCGTACGACGGGCTGGCCAAGCAGGGCGGCAAGGGCGCGGTCGTCGCCCTGGAGCCGTCCACCGGCAAGATCCTGGCGCTGGCCTCCTACCCGTCGTACGACCCCTCGACCTTCGCAGGGAACTCCACCAGCACGGACGCCAAGGCCTGGAACAAGCTCCAGAAGAAGAACAACCCGGCCGACCCGATGCTGAACCGGGCGCTGCGCGAGACCTACCCGCCCGGCTCCACCTTCAAGGTGGTCACCGCGGCGGCGGCGCTGGAGAACGGGCTGTACAAGTCGGACACCGAGCAGACGAACTCGCCGCTGCCCTGGATCATGCCGGGTACCAGGAGGCCGCTGAACAACGAAGGCAACATTCCCTGCAAGAACGCCTCCCTGAAGGAGGCGCTGCGCTGGTCCTGCAACTCGGTCTTCGGCAAGATCGGCTCCGACCTCGGCAACGACAAGATGCTGGCGGAGGCCAAGAAGTTCGGCTTCACCTCCGAGCAGTTCATCCCGGTCCGCGCCTACGCGTCGACGTTCTCCGACAACATGAACCAGTCGCAGACCGCGCTGTCCTCCATCGGCCAGTACAACACCGCCGCGACCCCGCTGCAGATGGCCATGGTCGCCTCGGCGGTCGCCAACGACGGCAAGCTGATGAAGCCGTACATGGTCGACGAGCTGGAGTCCTCCAACGTCGACCCGGTGGAGAAGACCGAGCCGAAGGAGATGAGCAGGCCGCTGTCGCCGGCCAACGCGCAGATCCTGCAGGACATGATGGAGACGGTCGTCAAGCAGGGCACCGGTACGAACGCGCAGATCCCGAACGTCGTCGTGGGCGGCAAGACCGGTACCGCGCAGCACGGTGTGGCGAACAGCGCCAACCCGTACGCGTGGTTCATCTCCTACGCGAAGCTGCCCGACGGCAGCTCGCCGGTCGCCGTGGCCGTGGTGATCGAGGACGAGAGCGCCCACCGCGACGACATCTCCGGTGGCGGTCTGGCGGCGCCGATCGCGAAGAACGTCATGCAGGCGGTCATCAGCTCCAAGAAGTGACCTCGCCCAAGTGACCTCGCCCACACCGGAAAGTGACGCCGCTCACGTCGTCTTCACATCGCCGCACGTTGTGATACCGGTCCTGTATCGGGTTCCGGGCTTGGCCAGGTCATACAAAGCGAGCCGGGTACCGTAGGCCCGGACGGCAGCCTCCGGCCGCACACCACTGTGCGGCCGAGACCGACGGAGAGGGCTGGTAGGTAGCTATGGAAGAGCCGCGTCGCCTCGGCGGCCGGTACGAGCTGGGCCAGGTGCTCGGCCGTGGTGGCATGGCGGAGGTCTACCTCGCGCATGACACCCGGCTCGGCCGCACCGTGGCGGTGAAGACGCTGCGCGCGGACCTCGCGCGTGATCCGTCCTTCCAGGCCCGGTTCCGCCGGGAGGCCCAGTCGGCCGCCTCGCTCAACCATCCCGCGATCGTCGCGGTCTACGACACGGGCGAGGACTACATCGACGGGGTCTCGATCCCGTACATCGTCATGGAGTACGTCGACGGCTCCACGCTCCGTGAGCTGCTCCACTCCGGCCGAAAGCTCCTGCCCGAGCGGGCGATGGAGATGACCATCGGCATTCTCCAGGGCCTGGAGTACGCCCACCGCAACGGCATCGTCCACCGCGACATCAAGCCGGCCAACGTCATGCTGACGCGTAACGGCCAGGTCAAGGTGATGGACTTCGGCATCGCCCGCGCCATGGGCGACGCCGGCATGACCATGACCCAGACGGCGGCGGTCATCGGCACGGCCCAGTACCTGTCGCCGGAGCAGGCGAAGGGTGAGCAGGTGGACGCCCGCTCGGACCTCTACTCGACGGGCTGCCTGCTCTACGAGCTGCTGACGGTACGGCCCCCCTTCGTGGGCGACTCCCCGGTGGCGGTGGCCTACCAGCACGTCCGCGAGGAGCCCCAGCCCCCGTCGGTCTTCGACCCCGAGATCACCCCCGAGATGGACGCGATCGTCCTGAAGGCGCTGGTCAAGGACCCGAACTACCGCTATCAGTCGGCCGACGAGATGCGCGCCGACATCGAGGCCTGTCTGGACGGCCAGCCGGTCGCGGCGACGGCCGCGATGGGCGCGGTGGGCTACGGCGGCTACCCCGACGACCAGCCGACGACGGCCCTGCGCCACGACGCCGGCGGGGGCGCCACGAGCATGCTCCCGCCGATGAACCCGGACGACGGCGGCTACGGCTACGACGACGGTTCCGGCCGCCGCGGCCGGCCGCAGAAGAAGTCCAGCACCTCCACGGTCCTCCTGGTGGTCGCGGGCATCCTCGTCCTGATCGGTGCGATCCTGATCGGCAAGTGGGTGGCGTCCGGCCACAACACCGACGACGGCAAGGTGCCGGTGCCGGCCTTCGTCGGCCAGCCCGAGAAAACGGCCCAGAAGATGGCCGCGAACGTCGACCTGAAGGTGTCGATCACCCGGAAGCCCTGCGACGACCAGCCGAAGGGCAACGTCTGCGACCAGGACCCGAAGAACGGGAAGGTGGCCAAGGGCAGCACGGTCGACCTGACCGTGTCGACCGGCGCACCCAAGGTCCAGGTACCGGACGTCCGCGGCATCCAGTTCGACGACGCTGCGTCCCAGCTGAAGGCGAAGGGCTTCGAGGTCGAGCAGCGGACCCAGGAGTCGGACCGGACCGCCGGCCTGGTCATCGAACAGGACCCGAAGGGCGGCACGAGCAAGCAGAAGGGCACCACGATCACCCTCACGGTCGCCAAGCCCGTGGAGAAGGTCACCGTCCCCAACGACCTCACCGGCCAGTCCTGCGACGCCGCCAAGGCCGAGCTGCAGAACATGGGCCTCTCCGCCACCTGCACCGACACCCCGACTCCCAACCAGGACGACGACGGCAAGGTCCTGTCGAGCAGCCCGCAGGCGAACCAGCAGGTGCCCAAGAACTCGGCCGTCACGCTCAACGTCGGCAAGTTCCAGGGCGGCCAGCAGACGCAGGGCCAGGTGCCGAGCGTCACGGGGAAGACCCTGAAGGAGGCCGAGCAGATCCTTCAGCAGAACGGCTACACGAACTTCCAGGTCAACGGACCGAACGACGACAAGGCACGGGTCATCCAGCAGAACCCGCCGCCCGGAACCCAGGCCGATCCGAGCACCCAGATCGCCCTGACCACCTTCGACTTCGGCGGCGGCGGAAACGGCAACGGCGGCATCCTCGGCGGCAACAACGGCTGACCGGCACCGCTCTTCGCCGTCACGACGGCCCCGGGGTTCGTGCGAACCCCGGGGCCGTCGTCGTCGTTCCGGAGGACCCCGGTCAGCCCTGCAGTTCCTTCGGCGGCGTCCGCTTGCCGTCCACCTTCTCCACCCGGACCAGTTCGCCCCACACCACGTAGCGGTACTCCGAGGTGTAGACGGGAGTGCAGGTCGTCAGGGTGATGTAGTGGCCCGGTTTCCTCTTGCCGGACTCCTTCGGGACCGGGGAGAGGACCTTGACGTCGTACTTCGAGGTCTCCGGGAGGACCGAGTAGACCTTGTAGACGAACCAGTCGTCCCGTGTCTCGAAGACGATCGGGTCACCCTTCTTGATCTTGTCGATGTTGTGGAACTTCGCGCCATGGCCGTCGCGGTGGGCGGCGAGGGCGAAGTTGCCGGTCTTGCCGGTCATGGGAAGGGCCGCCTTGACCGGGTCCGTGTAGTAGCCGGCCACGCCGTCGTTGAGGACGTCTATGCCCGTGCCCTTCTCGACCAGGACCTCGCCGTTGCGCATCGACGGCACATGCAGGAAGCCGATGCCGTCCTTGGTGTCCAGCGCGCCCGGAGTGGAGTCCGTCGCGTGGGCCCAGTGGGCGCGGACCTGGTCGGCCCGCTTGTCCGCCTTGCGATCCGCTATCACGTTCGTCCACCACAGGGAGTAGACGACGAAGAGAGCCAGCAACAGGCCCGCGGTGATGAGGATTTCCCCCAGGACGCTGACCGCCGTGGCGACACGGCCGGGACGCCGGCCGCGCGGGGTGGGATCCGGATCGGACGCGTCCGTGTGTTCTTCGGTGTCGTCGGCGGTCGCTGCCACAGTTCCTTGCCCTTACTCGCTTCGGCCCTACGATGCCCTACTCGATGAGCGCGTCCGGCTTGCCCTTGCTGCGCGGGCGTTCCTCGACCATCTTGCCCCAGACGATCAGCCGGTACTTGCTCGTGAACTCCGGCGTGCAGGTGGTGAGGGTGATGTAACGGCCCGGTTCGGTGAAACCGGAGCCCCTCGGGATGGGATTCAGCACGCTGGTGTTGGCCGGCGAGGTCACCGGCAGCATCGAGGTCACCTTGTACACGAAGTACGTGTCCTGTGTCTCGACCACGACCGCGTCGCCGGCCTTGAGCGTGTTGATGTACCGGAACGGCTCGCCGTGCGTGTTGCGGTGGGCGGCGAGTCCGAAGTTGCCGGTCCTGTCGCCGGGCATCGCCGTCTTCAGCGGGGGCTCGCCGTAGTGCCCGACCATGCCCTTGTCGAGCACCTTCCGGTTGCTGACGCCCTCCGCGATCGGCGCGACCACGTCCAGCTTGGGGATGTGCAGGATGGCGAAGCCCTGACCCGGCGCGAAGACACCCGGGCTGCGCTTGCCGCTGGCCCAGTCGTCCTGGAGCTGGTGCGTCTCACTGCCCGCCTGCGCATGGGCGCGGACGTTGGTCCACCACAGCTGGTAGGTGACGAACAGCAGCATCAGCACGCCGGTGGTGATGAACACCTCGCCGATCGCCCGGCTCGCGACGACGGCCGGGCCCGGCTTGCGGCGCCGCGCCCGCCGCCGCGCCTCCACCCGGGACAGTGGCCGGCCGGACTCCGGGGTCTCGGCGGGCGCCGCCTCCCGGCCGCCGCCGCCGTGGCGCCCACCGCGCCGCTTGGCGGCCTTCCTGCGGGCCGCACGCCCCCCGCCCGCGGTTCCCGTGGCTGAGGAACCGGAAGGGGCCGTAGAGGCCGCAGAGGGGCGTATGGGCCCGCTCTCCGGGGCCGGCGGCGGATCAGAGACCCGCAGCGCCATCGTCTCGTCGTCCAGAACAGGCCGGTACGACTCCTCGTACGGCTCCCCGTACGAATCCGGGTACGCCGCGCCCGCCGCGTCCCAGTTCCCAAGCGCACCGGAAGCCTCGTACGACTGATCCCCGTACGAGGCATCGGTCTCGCGCTCCGGGCGCAGTGCGGTCACGCCGTGGACCTGCCCACCACCGGGGCCAGCCCCGTCGACCTCGCCACGGCGCCCTGGTCGCCGCACTCCACCAGCCAGTTGGCCAGCATCCGGTGACCGTGCTCGGTCAGCACCGACTCGGGGTGGAACTGCACGCCCTCCACCGGGAGTTCCCGGTGCCGCAGGCCCATGATGATGCCGTCGTGCGTGCGGGCGGTCACCTCCAGCTCGGCCGGGACCGTCGTCGGCTCGGCGGCCAGGGAGTGGTAGCGGGTCGCCGTGAAGGGTGAGGGCAGGCCCGCGAAGACGCCCTTGCCCTCGTGCTCCACCAGCGAGGTCTTGCCGTGCAGCAGCTCGGGCGCCCGGTCCACCACACCGCCGTACGCCACCTGCATCGACTGCATGCCCAGGCACACGCCGAAGACCGGTACCCCGGTCGAGGCGCAGTGGCGGACCATGTCCACGCACACGCCCGCCTCCTCCGGTGTGCCCGGTCCGGGCGAGAGCAGCACGCCGTCGAAGCCGTCCTGGGCGTGCGCCGTCGACACCTGGTCGTTGCGCAGCACCTCGCACTCGGCACCCAGCTGGTACAGGTACTGGACGAGGTTGAAGACGAAGCTGTCGTAGTTGTCGACGACGAGAATCCGCGCACTCACTGGTTGTCCACCGTCACATCGTTGAAGGGCAGCAGCGGTTCGGCCCACGGGAAGACGTACTGGAAGAGGATGTAGATCACGGCCAGGACCAGGAGGAGGGAGATCAGGGCTTTCACCCATGCGTTTCCCGGCAGATGCCGCCAGATCCAGCCGTACATGCCGTTCCTTCCGTATCCCCACGGCACCAGACGCACGCCGTACGCCAACAGACTAACGGCGCAGAGCCCCCGGTTCGCCTGCCTCCACAGACTGTGTGGAGTCCAGGTGCGCCCACACGATCAGCCGGTGACTGTGCCCCCATTCCGGATCGCACGTGGTCAGCGTCAGATAGCGGCCCGGACGCGTGTAACCGGACTTACGTGGCACAGGGTCGATCACCTCAACGTCCGTCGGCACGGTTTTGTAGGGGCCTTTGTCGATCCGATACGTGAACCAGGTCGTCCCGTCCGTGAGGACGACGGCGTCCCCGGGCCGCAGCTCCGGGAAGTCCAGGAACGGGTCGCCGAACGTCCGCCGGTGCCCGGCCACCGCGAAGTTGCCCACCTGGCCGAGCCGGGCGGTCCCCTGGTAATGGGCGAGACCCTTCGCCAGCACGTCCCGGCCGGTGCCCTCCAGGACCGGCTTGTTCCACGTGAAACCGAGCCGCGGGATGTACATGATCGCGAAGGCCCTGCCGTGGTGGTAGCGCTCCGGTTCCGTCACGGCGACCGGCTGCGCGCTCCCCTTCGACCACTGCCGGTGCAGCTGATCGATCTGGTCGTTCATGGCGCTCTCGGCCCGCACACCCGTCCAGAACAGCACGTAGGCGACGAAGAGCACGATCAGGGCGCCGACGGTGATGCACAGCTCGCTGACGGTCCGGACGATCACGCGCACCGGCGCCTCCGGGACGGATGGCTGGCTACTGCACGGGCTTCGCGTAGTGCAGATCCACTGTGCCCGAGTAGCCCGGCAGAGTCACCGTCCCGTCGTCGGTGACTTTCCAGCCGAGGCCGTAGACGTTGACGTACACCATGTAGGTCTGGATCGCCTTGCTCGCCGCGAGCGCCTGCTGCAGCCTGTCCGGATCCCCGACCGCCGTGATCTTGTACGGCGGCGAGTAGACACGGCCCTGGAGAATCAGCGTGTTGCCGACGCAGCGCACCGCGCTGGTGGAGATCAGCCGCTGGTCCATGACCTTGATGCCCTGGGCACCGCCCTGCCAGAGCGCGTTCACCACGGCCTGCAGGTCCTGCTGGTGGATGACCAGGTAGTCGGGCTGCGGCTCGGGATAGCCGGGGAGCTTGGCCGTGGCGTTGGGCGGGGCGTCATTGAGGGTGACGGTGACGGCCCTGCCGGTGAGTTTCTGGGTGCCGGTGCTCTTCTCCAGCCCGCTGAGCCTGCGGTCCTGCGCCTTGGTGCTGCCGTCGTCGCTCTCGGCGAGGGACTCCACACTCCCGCGCAGGGCCGCGTTGGACTCGTCCAGCTCCTTGTTCTTACGGCTGCGCTGCTGGATCAGGTCGGACAGCTTCAGCAGGGAGCCGTCCTGCCGGATGTCCGTGCCCTTGGCCGTGTTGAAGCTGGTGAAGAAGATGAGCCCCGCGAGGGCGAAGACGGCTGCGGTGAGCACCCGCACCGGGCGGAAGCGCCGGCCGCGGTCCGGGCCGGAGCCCGTTGCCCCCGTCCCGGGGGAGTCGGCAGAATTGCTCAACGTACCCTTATCTCCTTCGGCGCCACGGAAGCACTACGCTAACGGACGCGCCCGACCCAGTTACCTGCGCGGCCACGCAGCGCATCGACAGGAGAGACCCTCGTGCCGAAGTCACGTATCCGCAAGAAGGCCGACTACACGCCGCCGCCGGCGAAGCAGGCACAGGCCATCAAGCTGAGCAGCGGCACCTGGGTCGCGCCAGTCATGCTGGCCATGTTCGTCATCGGCCTGGCCTGGATCGTCGTCTTCTACGTGACCGACGGATCGCTGCCCATCGACTCATGGGACAACTGGAACATCGTGGTCGGCTTCGGCTTCATCGCCGCCGGCTTCGGCGTTTCCACGCAGTGGAAGTAGCCCACTGAGTTATCCACAGGCTGTCCACTGGGAAAAGCACCTGGGGACAACACCTGGGGAAAAAGAACGACCATCTGTGGATAACTCATCGGGTGTTGACGCCGGTGTGACTGGTCCAACGTTCCCTATACATCTGTTCGCCCCCTGTCTGACCTGCGGAAACACATCCGCGCGACGGGGGGCGCAGCTGTGCCCGCACACCGTGCACAAGATTCGCCACAGCCTGTGGACAACGGTTCGGTATCAGGTGAGCTGTGCGGTCCTGACCAGCGTCAGAACCGCCACGACGGCGAGTACGACGGCACAGGTGCCGTACTGGACCAGGGTCCGCCTCTCGCGCGGGGCGTGGACCATGGCGTACCCGGTGACGACACCGGCGACCAGGCCGCCGATGTGGGCCTGCCAGGCGATGTTCGCCCAGGTGAAGGTGATGATCAGGTTGATCACCAGCAGGGCGATGAGCGGGCGCAGGTCGTAGTTGAGCCGGCGCATCAGCACGGCGGTCGCGCCGAAGAGGCCGAAGATCGCTCCGGAGGCGCCGAGGGAGGGCTGGTTGGGTGCGGCGAGCAGATAGGTGAGGGCGCTGCCGGCCAGGCCCGAGACGAAGTAGAGGGCGAGATAGCGGGCGCGGCCGAGGGCTGCTTCCAGGGGGCCGCCGATCCACCACAGGCTGAGCATGTTGAAGAGGATGTGGGCATAGCCGCCGTGCAGGAACATCGCGGTCAGCAGGCGGTAGTACTGGCCCTGGGCGATGCCCTGGACCCCGGGGAGCAGGGGCGTGTAGGCCTGGCCGATCAGCTCGAACCGGTTGGTGAAGCGGTCGCCGAGGGCGATCTGCACCAGGAACAAGGCGAGGTTGATCCCGATCAGGATCTTGGTGAGCAGTCGTGGGTCGGCCGTGAGCGTGCCGCCGGCGATCGTGCGCGGCCGGGCGGCGGCCGGCGGGTGTCCGGTGCCGCTGCCGGCGCGCACGCACTCGGGGCACTGGAAGCCGACCGAGGCACTGATCATGCACTCGGGGCAGATGGGGCGCTCACAGCGGGTGCAGCGCACGCCGGTCTCGCGGTCCGGGTGGCGGTAGCACATGGGCACCTGGTGGGCGCCCTGTGTGCCGGCTGCGGCCTCGTCCATCTGTTCCCCTTGCTCGTCGTGGGACTGCCCCCGGCAATGCCCCGCCCCGCTCATCCTTGGTACGGACGAGCGGGGCGATTGGTTCCCTGCGGGATGTGCCGGCCGGCCCGTGCGGGACATGCCGGCCGAGGAGCGGTGGGGCGCTCAGCCCTCGCGCTTCTCGACGACGACCGACTCGATGACGACGTCGTTGACCGGGCGGTCGTTGCGGCCGGTGGGCACGCTGATGATGGCGTCGACGACCTTCTGGCTGGCCGCGTCGGTGACCTCGCCGAAGATGGTGTGCTTGCGGTTCAGCCACGTCGTGGGGGCGACGGTGATGAAGAACTGCGAGCCGTTGGTGCCCGGGCCGGCGTTGGCCATGGCGAGCAGGTACGGCTTGTTGAAGGACAGGTCCGGGTGGAACTCGTCCCCGAACTGGTAGCCGGGGCCGCCGGTGCCGTTGCCCAGCGGGTCGCCGCCCTGGATCATGAAGCCGCTGATGACGCGGTGGAAGACCGTGCCGTCGTAGAGCGGCTTCTTGCTCTTCTCACCCGTGCGGGGGTGCGTCCACTCGCGCTCGCCCTGGGCCAGCTCGACGAAGTTCTCGACCGTCTTGGGCGCGTGGTCCGGGAAAAGGTGGACCACGATGTCGCCGTGGTTGGTCTTCAGGGTGGCGTAAAGCTGCTCGGCCACGATCTGCCTTCCGTTGTCTTTCTGTGACTCTCCGATCCTCGCACGGCCGGGCCCGCGCGTCGTCCGAGGCCACGAGTTCGCCCGCAGGGCAGCGCTGCGCGGTGATTCGTGGCAGGGTCGAGGAAGGCTCGGGTTGCCCGGGTATTGCCCGGATCGATCCGATGGAGCGGTCAGCACCCATATGCCCGCCCTCGCATGCCGTGTGGACCGTGGACAGGCATGATCCGTAAAAGGGTGGAAAGTCGAAATACCGTACGCCACCGAGGAGGAGGAACCCGTGACCCGCATCGACAGCGTGCGCGCCGCGACCGGCTCGGCAAAGGACAGCGTGCTGCACGCCGCGGAAGTGGTGGCGCCCTACGCCGACACGGCCAAGGAGCGTGCCGCGCTCTACGCGCAGGAGGCACGCGTACGGCTGGCGCCCGTGGTGTCGCAGGCCGCCGAACAGGCCCGCGAACAGTACGACGCCCGGCTCGCCCCACGTCTGGAACAGGCCCGTGCGCATGTGCCGCCGAAGGTGGACCTGGCGGCGCACGAGGCCGCCCTGCGCGCCCGTAAGGCGGCCCGGCAGGCCGCCGAGTACTCGCGTCCGAAGATCGAGCAGGCCGTGGCCGCGACCGGTCCGGTCCGCGACGAGGCGGCCGCGCGCGGTGCCGCCGCCCTGGCCGCGCTGCGTGGCCAGGTCTCGGCGGAGCAGATCCAGAAGCTGGCCCGCAGGAACGCCCGCCGGTCCAGGGCCGGCCGGGCGGTGAAGGTGCTGGCGGTGCTGACCGCGCTGGCCGGTGGTGCCTTCGCCGCGTGGAAGTGGTGGGACAAGCAGGCCAACCCCGACTGGCTGGTGGAACCGCCCGCCGCGACGGAGGTGCCCGAGGCGGGCGGCCGGCTCAGTTCGGTGGACGGCAGCGGTGCCTCGGGGCTGGATCCCGAGGTGCAGGCGAAGCAGGCGGAGGAGGATGCCGCGGACCAGGACGACCAGTAGCGGTCCTCCGGTCCGTGCGGGGTGCTCAGCGGCAGTCCGGGGCCCCTCCGGTCACCTCTCGGTGACCGGAGGGGCCTTGGGGGTTTCGGCCGGGTGCGCCGGTCACGGCGTCTGCCGCTCGGGCGGGGCCCGGGCGAAGGCCGGGCGGTGCCCGGTCGGGGGGTTCCCCACAGGGGTGCGGCCCCGGTTCGCTGGAGGGGGACGGCGATACGGGGGTGAGGGCGATGGACGTCAATGGCGCGGGTGCGCCGGTCATGGCGGTCGTCGGGGTGGTCGGGACCCTGCTGTCGGCGCTGCTCACCCAGCGCGCGGCCGAGCGCAGCCGGCAGCGTGAGCGGGAGCGCACCGAGCGGGCGCGGATGCGGGCCCGGGAGGCGGAGGAGCGGCGTACCTGTTACGTCGCCCTCAACACCGCCTCCCGGCAGTATCTGGCCGCCCTCACCGACCAGGTGCACGCCCTGAGCCGCACGGAGGATCCGCGCGCGGTACGGCAACGCCTCACGGAGGCCCGGGATCTGCACCGGGACGTGTACGCGGAGGCCCAGATGCGGCTGCCCGACTCCGTACTCGTCCTGGCCGGCGAGGTCACCCACGCGCTCGGCACCCTCTACGGCCGGCTCCGGCGCCTGGACGACGGCGTGCCCCGCCCGGGCGACTCGCTCGACGCCGCCCAGGAGGAGATCGGCGCGCTGTGGGAACGGCTGCGGGAGCTGCGGCGCGGGATGCGGGCGGATCTGTGGGCTTCGGGGGCGTCCCGCCCGGACATCTCCGGTGCCGGTCCACGCCCCTCGCGAACCGGTCCGGGCGCATCCCGGGCGGGTTCCGGGTGTTGATCGGGCGCCGGACGGAAAAGCTCGGTGATCGGGCGCCGTCGTGACGGAGATCTCGTCATCATGGAGACGGCGACGGGTTGTTGATGCCCTCGGAACGGAGGAGAGCCGGTGGGGGAAGAAGAGGAGAGCGGTGGCGTTCAGGCGTTGCGGGCCTGGGCCGGTGAGGCCGTCGGGCGGGTGAAGGCGTTGCTGCCGGCGCCGGACACGGTCGTCAAGCCCTCCCGCGCCCATGACGACTCGGTCACGGAACTCGACGCGCTCTCCCATCTGTTGGACCACGATCCACCGCTGCGCAGCTCGGTGAGCTTATGGCTCGGCGGTGCCCTCACCCTGCGGCATGCCGCCGGGGGCGGGACGCCCGAGGACCGGGACCGGGCGCGCGGTCTGCTGCGGGACGTACGGGACCCGGCGACGAGGACCGGGGCCGCGGCCTCCGTCGAGGACCGGCGGTGGGCCGCTCTGTTCCTGCTGACGCATGCGATGCCGCTGCAGGAGATGCTGGGCGGGCTCGCGCCGGAGCCGGACGCGACCGCCATGTTCGACATGATCATGCGGGAGGGGCCGAGGGGAATGGCCGCCTTCGCGGCCGAACTGCAGGAGCTGGTGACCGACGCGGCCGAACTCCCTTTGCCGCCGGAGACCTTGAGGCACCTGCGGCAGGTGCGCGACCTCTACGCCCGTCCCTCGGCCGACGGGATGGCCGACCTGTTCGACAGCCTCATACCCGACGACGGTCTGCCCGGCACCGATCAGATGCGGCAGATGATGGGGACCTGGCTGACGACGATGACCGGCGGCACGGGCCCGAAGAGCGGCACGGGCACGATGAACGGCCCAGGCACGAAGAGCGGCTCGGGCTCGACGAACAACCCGGGCACGACGAACGGCCCAAGCCCGAAGAGCGGCTCGGGCACGAAGAGCGGCTCGGGCGCGGCGCCCGGTGCCGGCCCGCGCGTGGGTGACGCGCACGCCACCCCGGCCCCCTCGGGCAGGTCCCCCGCCGACGCCGGCACCCCGGCCGGGCCCCGTACCCCCGAGGACTTCCGCCGGCTGATCGCCGCGTGGCAGGCCGTCCACACCACGTCCGTGGACTTCCTGGACCACGCCGGTGGCGGCGACCCCGCCGCCCTCGACCAGCAGCTCGGGCGGCTGCGCGAGGCGCTGGACGGGCTGCCGGACGGCATGCCGGGCAAGGACGCTCTGCAAGGGCAGATGGCCATGCTGCTCAACCTGAGCGACGGCGCCGGCGGCACCCTTCAGGACCAGGCGCTCGGTGTCGCGCACACCCGGACGGTCACCGACTACTTCCGGCGCCAGTCGGAGAGGTCGGTCCCCATGGCAGACGGCTTCGCGATCATGGCGGACGCGCTGGACCTGATGACCGACGTCCGTGCCGCCGGGCAGGCCGAGGACGTGGAGCGGCTCAGCGACCTGCTGCCCCGGGCCGAGGCCCTGGCCGACACCGTCCCCGAGGACCACGACTTCCGCGCTATCGCCCTCGCGACCCGTGCCATGGCCCGCCTCGTGCTCGGCTGGCTCACCAAGGAAAGGGAGCTGCTCCTGCGCGGCTTCGCGGACTTCGAGGACGCCAGGACCGCGGCGGCGCACAGCAGTCTCCCGATCGGGGACGAG
Source organism: Streptomyces sp. NPDC007205 (assembly GCF_040634095.1). Taxonomy (NCBI): domain Bacteria; kingdom Bacillati; phylum Actinomycetota; class Actinomycetes; order Kitasatosporales; family Streptomycetaceae; genus Streptomyces; species Streptomyces sp. NPDC007205. The sequence goes on along the minus strand of NZ_JBEYEW010000004.1, from coordinate 289,153 downwards.
GAGCTGGAGGCCATGATGCCCGCCCTCTCGGCCATGCGTTCCTACCTCGACGGCGACACGACGAACCTCCCGGACGGGGACGTGCCCCCACCGGACGCCCCCGCCGACCAGCTGCACACCGCCGCGAACCGCCTCGGCATCCGCTACAGCGTCACCGAGGACCCGGCGGACCTCGACGCCGCCATCGACACGCTGGAGCGGCTCCGCGAGCACATCCGGCAGGGCCGGGCACCGCGCGTCGCCGCCCAGTCCCTGTGGACGCTCGCCGAGTCCTACCGTGCCCGCTGGCACCGGGAGCAGAGCGAGTCCGACGCCGACGCCGCCACCGACGCGGCGAACGAAGCCCTGGCCACCCTCGCCGCCGACGTCCTCCTCCAGCACGGCGCCGAACACCGCCTGACGACCGCCCGCACCGGCGCCTCCCTCGGCGTACGGGCCGCCCTGTGGGCCGCCGCCCACGAGAGGGTGGACGACGCGGTCGCCGCCCTGGAGCTGGGCCGGGCGCTGGTGCTGCAGGCGGCGGCCACCTCCCGGGCCGTACCGGACCTGCTGGAGGAGCGCGGGCATCCCCGACTCGCCGCCGCCTGGCGGGAGTCCGGCGCCTCGGACACCGACGAGCTGCCCGCCGAGCTGCCCAGCACCCTGCGCCGGGAGGCCCTGGAGGCCCTCGGCTACCGGGAGCGGGGAGGCCTGCTCGGCACCCCCACCCTGCGCGAACTCGCGGACGGCGTCGGCGAGGCGGACGCGGACGCGCTGATCTATCTGGTCCCCGGCAGTGACGGCGCCCCGGGCATGGTGCTGGCCGTGGGGCCCGAGATCGGCATCGGCGTGGGCGGTCTGCCCATGCTGACCGAAGCGGAGAACGGGCCCCTGGAGCGGTACCTCGACGCGGCCTCGGCCCGCTCCCGGAACCACGGCGACGCCCAGGTGGAAGCGGCCTGGGAGGAGGCCCTGTCCGAGCTGTGCGACTGGGCGTACGAGGTGTTCGTCCATGTGCTCGCCGGGTTGCGCGCACACCTGCCGGACGAGCCCGGCCGCCGTACGCCCCGGGTCGTCCTGGTCCCCTGCGGCCGCCTCGGGATCGTCCCGTGGCACGCGGCCCGCTTCCCCGCGGACGCGCCGTACGACTACCTCTGCCAGGCCCTGGTGATCAGTTACGCGGCCTCCGGGAGCCAGTTCCTGAGGACGGTCAGGCGCGCGCCGCGCGATCCGGTCTCCGCCCCCGCCCTGGTGGCCGACCCGACCCTCGACCTGACGTTCGCCGAGCTGGAGGTTCTGGAGCTGCGCAACGCCTTCTATCCGGGGGCGCGGCTGTACGGCGACTTCGGCACCCTCCCGCCCGGCTCGGTGCCGGACGGGACACCCGACCAGTTGCTCGCCCTGCTCGCCCAGGACCACTCGATGGTCCATCTGGCCACGCACGGCATGGCGGGGGTACGACCGACGGAGTCGGCCCTGCTGCTCGCCCCCACCGAGCCGGGCAAGGAGTTCGCCCCGCTCACCGTGACCGGGCTCCTGGACCGGCCGCAGCCCGCCGGACCGGCGGCACCGGACGGCCCGCTGATCGTCCTGAGCGCCTGCGAGACCGACCTGAGCACCCGCGACCACGACGAGGCCCTGACCCTCACGACGGCGTTCGTCTCGGGCGGCGCACGCGATGTCGTGGGGTCGCGGTGGGTGGCCCGGGACGGTGTGTCGGCGCTGCTGATGGCGGTCTTCCACCACCATCTGCGGGCCGGGCTCAGCCCCGTCGACGCACTGCGGGCCGCGCAGCTGTGGATGCTCGACCCGGACCGGAAGGACCCGGGCCGGCTGAGCGACCGGCTGCGGCCGGACATCGGCCGACCCGACCTCGGGCGGCCCGCGCTCTGGGCCGCGTTCATCCACCAGGGCCACCCCGGCCGGGGAAGGGAGACCGTATGAACCCGGGTGAGGACAGCGGGACGAGGCTGCTCGGCCTCATCGACGAGCACCTCGACAGCATCCGCGCGCAGCTGACCGACGAGCAGTACCAACTCCTGCTGACCCGTCTGCGCGCGCTCGCCGACACCCCGGCGGAGGACTCCCGGGCCGTACGGCGGGCCTTCCAGGCCGTACGCGTCTGCCTGGTGCCGCTGCCCTTCGACCATCCGGTCCGGCAGGCGCTGGACTCCGTCCGGCTCGTCGTCACGACGGCTGCCGACTCCCCGGTCGTCCTGCGGACGCGGGATCTGCTGGCCCGGCTCACGGCCGTTCCGCACCCGGCCCCGCCCCCGGACACCGCGGCCGTCATCGCCGCGGTCGAGCGCAGGCTTCTCCAGGCCCCCGCCTTCTCGGCCGCCGAGCTCCGCGCCCGGTACGGGGCTTCGCCACCACCACCCGAACTGATCCGGCTGGTCGACCCCCGGTTCGGCGACCGCTACCCCGAGTTCCAGTTCCCGCCCGGCGGCGGAACGCCGTACGAGGTCGTCCTGCAGGTCAACCGGGTCCTGCTCGCCGACGCAGACCCCTGGGGCGCCGCGGACTGGTGGCTGAGCGACAACGCCTGGCTCGGCGGACCGCCCGCCTCCCTGCTCGGCGTGCTGCCGGACCGCGAACTGGTGGACGCGGCCGTGGCGTTGGTGGAGGGGGACTGATGCACGAGGAAACCGTGTCGCCCTCCGTGTACCGCTTCCGGCCGCACTGGGAGGTGCTGCCCGCCGGTACGCAGCTGTGGCGGATGCACTCGTCCCGGTTCGCGGCCGAGGAGTTCAAGCCGTTCAGCCCCGACGACCGCAGGCCGGGCCGTTTCCACGCCACGCCGGAGGATCCGTATCCCTGTCTGTACGCGGCGACGGACCCGGAGACCGCGCTCGCCGAGACCCTGCTGCGCTCGGTTCCCTTCCACCGCGAGACCGGTATGCGACTGGTTCCCTGGGCGTCGGTGCGGGGCAAGTCGCTGAACGTGGTGCGGACCCGGTGCGAACTGAAGCTGGTCTCGCTGTGCTCCGGAGCGGCCCTGGCCGCCGTCTGCCAGGACAACCGCCTGCTGGAGAACGAGGGGTCGAAGCATTACGACAGCACCCGGGACTGGGCGCGGGAGCTCCGGGCCCAGGTGCCCGAGGCCATGGGGATGATCTGGGGTTCGAAACGCAACCCGTCACGGCGGGCCCTGGTGCTCTTCGGGGACCGCCTCAGGGACCACGCGGACCGGCCGCTCGAGGCACTGCCGTACCGCAGCATCCCGGACCTCGGCTCCCCGGACGGCATCGGGGAGGTCAACCAGCTGCTGGCACCCCTCCGCTCGGCGATCAGGGAGCCGCTGCACCGCTGAGCCCGGCGTCCCGCCCGCCGCCCGCTTGTTCACGTGTCACACGGGGTGCCATCGTTGACGGCATGGCACCACCGTCCCTTGACCATGCGTCAATTCTCGTGGATTTACAGGCGGTTCGGCGGGCCGGACTGCTGAGGCTGCGCGGTCGCGAGCTGCCCGCCCTGGAGTCGGCCGCGGCCTCGCTGGCACCCGCGCGCACCCGTGAGGGCGCCGTGGAGGCGCTGCTCCGCCGTGCGGTGGAGCGGCTCGACGCGGGCACGCTGCGGACCGCCGCCGAGTACACGCTGGGCCTGGCCCAGGGCACCCGGGACTGGCCGGCGTCCTCCCGGCGGGCCCGCGCGGCCGAGGTGTACCGGGTGAGCGAGGAGCGCTTCCGCAAGCACCACGAGGTGATGGTGCTCGGGCAGGTGGCCGAGCACATCGTGGAACTGGTGGAGGGCGGCGGTGAGCCGGGCGAGGGCGACCGGGCGGGCGAGACCCACCGGAGCGTGGACGTCCTGGCGGGCGAGCGGACCGTACGTCTCACCCTGCACATCCACCCCGTCGACCTGCTGCGGGACGTGGACGTGGTGGTCTCCCCGGCCAACACCTACTTCGCGCTGCCCGAGCCGTACAAGTCCTCGGTCTCCGCCTCGCTGCGCCGGGCCGCCTCCGTGCGCGGGATGACCGGCGACCTGCTGGACGACCCGGTCCACGACGAGCTGCGCACCTGGGCCGCCCGGCACGGCACGTCGGGGCGTCCGGTGGTGCCGGGCACGGTGGCGGCGACCGGTTCGGGAGCCATGGCCGCGTACGGCGTACGGCGGATCTACCACGCGGCGGTGGCCGTACCCCGGCCCGGCACCAACGACTACGACGTACTGCCCGCCGACATCACCCGCGCCACCTCGCGCGCGCTCGCGCTGCTGGCCGAGGAGCACGACCGGCACACCCCGCCGCTGCGCTCGGTGTGCTTCCCGCTGCTGGGCTCCGGGCGCGGCGGGCTTCCGTACCCGGTGAGCGCGGCCGCGGTGTGGAACGCAGTCGAGGCGGAGCTGGCGCGCGGGGCGCGCTGGGACCTGCACTTCGTGGTACGGGACGCGGAGGCGGCGCGCGTGGTGGAGCGGATCCCGTCCAGAAGCCGCCCGGCGCGCGACCGGTCGGCGCCCGGCCGATCCGTTTGACTGGAGGGGCGGGTCGCCCGGGCGGGGTGCGATGGGGGAGCCTCCCCCTGGGCGGCTCGCGCCACCCGCCGGGGCTCCCCGGTGTCGACGCGATGTCAATTCACGGAAACGAAAGGCCGGTTGGTGCCGATGTCCCCTACCGTGGCCGCATGACCAGGGGGATGGTTGAGTGGGCGCACGGCTGCGCGGGTCGCACGGTGACCTGGCCCGCCCCGGACACATACGTACTCGTCGACGGTGTCCTGCTGCGCATGGTTCCCGAGCCGCCCGGACTGCCTCCGGGCACGGCCGTCACCGTGCGCCACGATCCGAAACGGCAGCGGCTGGTGGCCCACGCCGACGGCACCGGGGCGGTGGCCGGATGAGCGAGCACCGCATCGGGTTCGGGACCGGCTTCGAGGAACGGCAGCCCGTCGTCCTCCTCCTCGACACCTCCGCGTCCATGGGCCGCCCCGCGGAACACCCGCGGATCGACGAGCTGAACGACGCGCTGACCCGCTGGTTCGGCGAGGTGCGCACCCAGGAGCGGCTGCGCACCCGGGTGGAGGTCTGCCTGCTCACGTTCGACTCGGCGGTGCGTGTCCACGACCCCGGCCCGGGCCGCCTCGTACCGGTCGAGGAAGCCGGCACCGACCGGCTCTTCGTCCCGGTGGACGGCATGCACCCGCCCACGCTGCGCGCCGGGGGCCTGACCCGGCTGACGGACGCCGTCGAGACGGCCCTCGGCCTGGCCCGCAGCCGCTACCGCAGCCTGCAGCGGCAGCGGGTGCCGGTCCGGCGCCCCTTCCTGTGGGTGCTGACGGACGGCGCACCGAGCGACGCCCAGGGCCGCCCCCTGGACGCGGCGGCCCTGGCGGGGACGGCGAAGCGGGTACGCGAGGGCGAGGAGAACGGGGAGTGGGTCTTCCAGGTGATCGGGGTACACGGCGCCGACCTGCCGATGCTGCGGGTACTGGCGCCGAAGGCCACGTCACCGCTGGAGAACCTGGACTTCGGCCGGATCCTCGACCTGCTCTTCCAGAGCACGGACGACAGCAGCCCGGACCAGGACGCGGATCTCATCCACCAGCAGGTCGACGACCGCGCCGCCCGGCTCGCGCGCATGGACAGGCTGGAGAGGGGCCTTCGGTGATCGTCGCGGGCGCCTCGGTCCAGGGCACCGCCCATCTCGCCACCGGGCAGGGCTGCCAGGACGCGTTCAAGGCGGTGGACCTGGGCGACACGGCGGTCCTGGCCGTGTCCGACGGCGCGGGCAGCCGCGACCGCAGCGCACTGGGCGCCCACATAGCGGTGGACGCGGCCTGCCGCCTGCTGACACAGGACATACCGGACGCCGGGGCAGCACCGGAGGCGTGGACGGCATGGATCGCCGGGCGGGGGAAGCGGGTGGTCGAGGAGTACCTGAGGGCGGTGACAGGGGTGCTGGGCGCATCGGGTGCCGAGGATCCCGGCGCCTTGGCGGCCACTCTGACAGCAGCCGTCGTACACCCACCCTGGGTGGCCTTCCTCTCGCTGGGCGACTGCTTCGGCACACTCCTCACCCGCGACGACCGCTGCCACCTGGTCCTCCCGCCGCCCACCGGCCCGCCCCCCTTCCTCTCCTCCCCCGGCGCGGCGCTGCGCCTACGCTCCTTCGTCGTCTGGGAACCGGAACTCGACGCAGTGGTCCTGGCCACCGACGGCTGCGCCGCCCTCACCCTCGACCATCCCTCCGTCCACCACCTCCCCCCAGAGGCAGGCCCCTTACCGGCTGGGGGCTTCTTCCTCGGCCTGGCCGCCACGCTCCGCGAGAACCACGGCGACGCCGAGCCCCTCCGACGCCGGCTCGCCGGGCCGGAGGCCGGCCGGACCGGTGACGACCTGACCGTCCTGTGCGCGCTGGTCGAAGGGGGGTGACCATGGGACTGACCGTGGTGTCCGGCACCGGACACACCTGGCGGCTCACCGAGCAGATCGGCAGCGGCTCGGAGGGATTCGTGTACGGCGTCGACGACGCCCGCCCCCTCGTCGCGAAGCTCGTCCCGGACCCGCCCGACCCCGAGGCCTACCGGCGCCGCGTGGCCCGCCTGGTGCGACAGCGCCGCGAACCCCGCACCGTCGGCCTGCTCTCCGGCACTCCGGTCCGGCTGGCCTGGCCGCTGGTCCCGGTACACGCGGCCCACCGCACCGGGGCGGACCGCGTCGACGGGTACGTGATGACCGACATGCGGCACGCCTACCAGCCGTTCAACCACCTCCTCACCCCTTCCGCCCGGCGGACCTTCCTGCCCCGGGCGACCTGGGCGACCGCCCTGCGCGCCGGCCTCGCCCTCGCCCGGCTGCTGGCCGACCTGCACGCCGAGGGCTATGTGGTGGGCGACCTCAAGCCCGACAACCTCTGGGTCGACGACACCGGCCGGGTCGGCATGGCGGACGTCGACTCCTGGCAGTTCACGGACGGCCGCGAGGTGTTCCCGGGCCGGATGCGCACTCCCGGCTACACGGCCCCCGAGCGGATCGGCGCCCCCGCCGGCACGCCACCGGACACCGCCTCCGACGACTTCGCCCTGGCCGTGCTGGCCCACCAGCTCCTCATGGCCGGCCTGCACCCCTTCGCCGGCCACCCGGCGGACGGCGGCGACTATCTGTCGTACGACGACAACGTGCTGCACGGCCGCTGCCGGATCGTCGACCGTACGTCGGTGCTGCTGCCCCGCACCGCGCCGCCCGCCGACCTGCTGCCGAGGCGGCTCGCGGAACTGTTCCGGACGGCGTTCGGGAACGCGTGCCGCCGGCCGACGGCGGCCGAGTGGGCCCAGGCGCTCGCGGCCGAGCTGACGCCGGGCCGGCTGAGGGTGTGTGCGGTGAACGCCCGCCACCTCCACACCGTGGAACGGCCGTGGTGCCCGTGGTGCGACCAGGCCGAGCGGGACGCCGACAGCTACCCCGGCCCGCCGCGGGAGGACGCATGACCACCCGACGCATGACCACACCACCCACGACCACCCACCTGTCCGTCGCCCGGACACTGGACCACTGCACGGTCCTCGGTCCCGGCACCCGCGCGGTCCTCTGGGTCCAGGGCTGCCCGCTGCGCTGCCGGGGCTGCGTGGCCGCCGAGACCCTGCCCTTCGAGGGCGGCACCAGCCGGACGGTCGCCGACCTCGCCGACTGGCTGTGCCGGCTGGACGGCATCGAGGGCGTCACGTTCTCCGGCGGCGAGCCGTTCAGCCAGGCCGGGGCGCTGGCCGAGCTGCTGGACGCGGTGCGGGAGCGGCGCCCGGACTTCGGCGCGATGGCGTACTCCGGCTTCCGCCACGAGGCTCTGCGGCGCGGCGGCCCGGACCGGCTCGCCCTGCTGCAGCGGCTGGACCTGCTGGTGGACGGGCCGTACCGCGCGGCGCGGCACGGCAGCCTGCGCTGGCGCGGCTCGGACAACCAGCGGCTGATCCCGCTCACCGACCGCTACCTGCGGGCCCTGGCCGAGCCGGACACGACCGCCGGGATCGAACTGTCGGTGGACGCCGACGGATCCCTTTCCTGGGCCGGGGTGCCGCCCGCCCCCGGATTCCGGGAGGGACTTGAGGAACGGCTCGCGGCGCGGGGGTTCGTGCTGCACACCGAGGCACGGAGGGAACGATGAGCGGATCACCGAAGTACAGCAGCGTCCGCGTCGGCGCGCAGTACGCCCAGCGGGAGGCGGCGGAGCGCCGGCGCCGGGCCGAGGAGCGCCGGGCCCGGGAGCGCCGGCGGGCCGCGGAGCGGGCCCGGCTGGCCCAGGAGGCGGCTGCCCGGCGGGAGCGCGCCCGCGCAGAAATCGCCCGGAGAGAAGCCGAGTTGGCGGCCCGGCGGACGGCCGAGCGCAGCGCCCGGCTGGACCGTGCGCAGGCGGAGCAGACCCGGGCCGACGAGCGCGGCCTCGAGGAGGTGCGGGAGCTGATCGCCGAGGCCCAGCGGTCCGGGGCCCGGTCCGGCATCGGGTCCCTGGAACGGCAGCTGGCCGGACTGCGGGAGCGGGCCGCCCGTGGGGAGCGGCTCGGGGACGCGGTGGAGGAACTGCGCGGCCGGGTCGTGAGCCTGCGCCCGGCGGCGTCCGGGGGCCGTACGGATGACCGCGCCGCCGTCCTGGCCGGCCTGGAGCACCGGCTCTCCGCCGCCGGGCCGGACGGCGCCACCCTCGACGCGGACGGCCACCGGCGCTGCGCCGACCTGCTCGGCCGGCTGCGCACGGCCACCGGACCGGGCCAGGAGGTCCGTTTCGAGGCCCTGCTCGGCACGGTCGAACACGCCCTCGCCCGGCATGCGGCGACGGTCGCGGAGGTGCGGGAAGCAGCCGGGCGGCAGGCCCTCGCGGAACAGGAGCGCGAGGCGGCCGAGGCGGCCGAGCGCGAGCGTGCCGAGGAGGCGCGGGCGGCCCTGGAACTGGCCCTCGCGGAGGCCGCCGAGCGGCTCGGCGTCGTACGCCCGGCGGCCCAGGGCGTGGTGGACACCGCCGCCGGTCTCGGCGACCCGGACCTCGCCGACGAGATCGGGGACGCCCTGCGCGCCGTCACCGACGCGCTGACCGCACGCTCGGCGACCGAGGCCCTGGAAGCGGTCACCGGTCTGGAGGGCCGGCTCCCCGACGCCGAGCGCCGGCTCGACGAACTGGAGCTGGCCTACCGGCGGCGCCGGGACCTGGTGGAGGCCCTCCGGGACGCCATGACCGGCGAGGGGTTCGCCTTCGAGGGCGGTGAGGACCGGGGCGGCAGCTTCCGGCTGCACTTCACGCGGCCGACCGGGGCGGCGTACGAGACCACGGTCGCCACCGAGGACGACGGCACGCCCGTCCTCGTCTACCACGTGGAGGGCGAGCCGGACGTGACGCTGCACGCCCCGCAGGACGAGGCGGTGTGCGACACCACCGAGGCGCTGCTGGAGCGGGTGCACGAGGCACTGGGCGGCGACGACGGCTTCGTGGCGGGTGAGATCACCTGGGACGGCAAACCGCCGGGCCGGCGCGCCGAGCCGCTGCCCCGCGACACCTCCTGGCGGTGGACGACCCCGTGAGCACGGCCGGCTTCACCAAGGGCGAGGACGGTACGGGGCCCGTCACCGCCGACGGCATGATGCCCCTGTGGGCGGTGTCCCTCGGCTGGGAGCTGCGGCGCGGCCGGCAGGTGGTCCTCAACGGCCAGATCCGGGACCGCTGGTGGTTCGAGGACCGGCCCGCCTCCTTCCGGGAACTGGTCGCCGGGGTGCTGGAAGCGCGCGGCGCGGACGTGGTGGGCTGGTGGGACCCGGTGGCCGGGCTCACCTTCCCGCTGCCGGGCCACGCGGAGCGCTTCACCCGGCTGGAGGCGAACCGGCCGCGCACGGCCACCAGGAACGAGAGCCGGGGCACACCCACGGACAACCGGCAACAGGACGGCCGTGGCACACCCACGGACAACCGGCAGCAGGACGGCCCACGCTCCCGGCGTGCCACCGAACGCGACCGCGACCGGTCGAGCCTGCTCTCCCCCCGCGCGGCCGGCCCCCCGCGCGCCTTCGACGACGTGGTCGCCACCGTGCACCGGCTCGCCGCCTCCCCCGACGCGGCCACGGCCTTCGTCTTCCAGGACGTCGACCACCACCTCCCGCCCGGCCAGCCCGAATCGAGCGCCGGCTATCTGCGCCTCCGCGCGGCGATGACGGACGCCGTGACCCCCCGCTCGGCCCTGTCGGGCAGGCCGCCGCACGCCCGCAACGCCGTCCTGTGCGCGGTGGGCGACGTCGGCCGGCTGCCCGGCTGGTTCCACCTGGAGGACCCCCGGATCGCCACCCTGCACATCGGCCCACCGGACCCGAGCGAGCGCCGCCTGTGGCTGACCTGGCTGCGCGGCGACTTCAACGGCGCCCCGGACGCCGCACGCCACGACATCGAGGCCCTGGTCGGTGCGACCGACGGCATGTCCGGCTGGGACATCGACGCGCTCGCCCGGACCTCCTGGCTGCGCGACGCGCCCCTGCAGAAACCGGACAAGCTCCTGGAACTGCACCGGCTCAACGTGAGCGTCGACCCGTGGACCCAGCTGGACCGGGAGACCGTCGCCCGCGCCGCCGACGTCCTGGGCGCCCGGGTGGTCGGCCAGTCCAAGGCCGTCGACGCGGTGGCCGCCGCGCTGCAGGCGGCCTTCGTCGGCGTCGACTTCGGCGGCTCCGGCACCGCACGCCCCCGCGGCGCGTTCTTCTTCGTCGGTCCGACAGGTGTCGGCAAGACCGAACTCGCCAAGGCGGTGGCCGAGTTGATGTTCGGCGACCAGAGCGCGTACGCCCGTTTCGACATGAGCGAGTACCAGCAGGAGCACGCGGCCGAGCGGCTCGCGGGCGCACCCCCCGGCTACATCGGCCACGAACAGGGCGGCGAGCTGACCCGCCGGGTCCAGGAGCGGCCGTTCAGCGTCCTCCTCTTCGACGAGATCGAGAAGGCGCACCCGCGGGTGCTGGACAAGTTCCTCCAGATCCTGGAGGACGGCCGGCTCACCGACGGCCGCGGCCAGACCGCGTACTTCTCCCAGTGCCTGATCATCTTCACCTCCAACACGGGCGCGGAGGCGGTCCAGGGTCTGCTGTCCGAAGGCGACTCGGAAGGCGGCGAAGAAGTGCCGTACTCCGCGCTGGAGGCGCACTTCACCCGGGCCGTGGAGGAGAAGTTCCGGGCGATCGGCCGCCCGGAGATCTACGGCCGCCTCAAGCCGGGCGTGGTCGTCTTCGACATGCTGCGCCGCGAGCACATCGTGAAGATCGCCGACCGGCTGCTGGGCCAGCTCACCGAGTCCGTCCGCGAACGCCACCAGGCCGAACTGGTCCCCGACACGGACAGCCTGCACCCCTGGATCACCGGGCGGATGAGCGACCCGGAGCACCAGGCGTACGGCGGCCGGCAGATCCGCAACGAACTGGAGCGGCTGCGGGCGGCCGTGGTGGCGCACTTCCTGGCCCACCGCCCGGCCCCGGGCAGCCGGATCCGGCTGGGCACCGCCACCGACGGCACCCCGTGGGTCAGGACCGAGGAAGGGAACCGCTGAACTCATGCTCGGCATCGCGATGGGCCACCGCCACGCCCGCCTGGGCCGCTCCGCCCCCGACGGCCGTCCGTCCGTCACCACCACGGACCTTCCCGAGGACACGGACGGAGTCACCGACCCCGCCACGGCCCTGGCCCTCGTGCTGGACGGCATCACCGGCGAGGAGGCCGTCCTCGGCCTCCCCGCATCCGCCGGCCGCGAGGCCGAGGCCCGCCTCCGCCGCGCCGCCGAGGACGCCGGCCTCCGCGTCCACAGAATCGTCCCGGAACCGGTCGCGGTGGCCCTGCACTACGGCGCGATCGACGAGGGCGTACACCGCACGGTCCTGGTGGCCGACCAGGCCGGGGCAACGGTGGACCTGACGGTCCTGGCCATCACCCCGGACCTGACGGTACGCGTCGTCACCACGCGCACCGAGGAGTCGGCCGACGACCACGCCCGTACGGCGACGGCCCGGGAACTGTCCGAGGCGGCCCCGGACGCCGTACTCCTCTCCGGCGACCTGTACACCACGCCCGTCCACCGCGAGGGCATCGAGAACCTCCCCGAGGCCCAGGGCGTGACGGTCCGCTGCACCGACCCCGAACTGGCCGTCGTACACGGCCTCCTGCTCCTGGAGGACTTCGGCCTCCTCCGCGTCGCCACGGGCCCGGCGCCGACGGGGGCCCACTTTCCCCCTCCGTCGGAGGATCCGGAGCCGCAGCCCTGGCCCACTTCCCTGGATGATCCCGAACCGAGAAGCGCCCTGAAGGGGGGCGGGGCTGAGACTTATGCGGCTCCGCCGCGGGGGCGCGGGGAACCCCCGCCCACCCGCAGCGAACCACCCACCGCGACCACCCCGCCCACCCCCGCACCCGCACCCGCACCCGAACCGGCGCCAGAACTCGCACCAGAACTCGCACCAGAACTCGCACCAGAACAAGTAGCCGAACCAGCCCCCACCCCACCCTCCTCCGCCCCCCACGCCCCCCACACCCTCCGCTCCGTCCCCGTGACCCAACTCCAGGCCATCCGCCGAGACGACCACCTCCTCGTCCTCTGGGCCTGGCCCGACTCCGCCCTCACCGCTCGCGTCCGCTGGCGCCGTGAGGACGCGACGGCGACCGGCGACGGCCCCCGCGACGGCGATCTCCGCTGTCAGCGCCGGGTCTACGAACACGACGGCGGCCTGGACCTCCCCGTCGGCCGGGGCGCGATCACCCTCACCGTCGAGGCCCTGGTCCCCGACCCCGCCGTCGACACGGAGGGTGCGGCGTCCCTCCGTATCCCGGCCGAACCCCCCATCGTCGAGTACGAACCCTCCGTACGCCGCCGCCTCACCGGCGCCCGCGTCGCGACCGTCACCTTCACCGCCCGGACCGGCTGTGACCTGCCCGCCCTCCGGATCGTCCACGGTCTCGGCCGCTACCGCCCCACCAGCACGGCCGAGGGCACCGTCCTGCACGAGGTCCCCGCCCAGCGCCTGCCCGCCGGGGCCCCGCTCACCGTGGAGTTCCCGCTCCCCGGCACCAAGGGCCCCTCTTGGCTCGTCTGCTTCCCAGCGGACGGCCCCGACTCCGACCAGGACCGCGACATCGACATCGACATCCGCCCCACGGCGCTGCACCGGCTGCGAGTGACCTGAATGGCCAGACGACTGACCTGCCCCTACTGCTACGAGACCTTCGCCCCACGGGAGATCCGGTTCCGCTGCAACAGCCGGCTCAGCCGCACCCGCAAGCAGTGCCAGCGCCGCCGCGACCCGGTCCTCGACGAGCGCTTCGGCCGGCGCCCCAGCCACGACGTGGGCCCGGACTTCACCGCCGACGGCCGCAGGTCCACGGCGGTGTGCCCGGACTGCGACGGTGAGACGACGTACCGCATCTGCCCGGTCTGCCACGTCGAGCTGCCGGTGCAGTTCGGGATGGTCGAGAACCGGCTGATCGCGATGGTGGGCGCACGGTCCTCCGGCAAGACGATCTACATGACCGTGCTGCTGCACGAGATGCGCAACCAGGTCGGCGAGGCCTACGGCGCCTCGCTGATGGGCCTGGACGACACCACCATGCGCCGCTACAGCTCGGAGTACGAGGACCGGCTCTACCGCGACCGGCAGATGTTCCCGCCCACGCAGACCGCGACGACCAACGCCAACCGGGTGGAACCGCTGGTCTTCCGGTTCGGGCTGCGCCGCAAGGGGCTGTTCGGGGAGCGACCGCAGCACACCGTGCTGTCGTTCTTCGACACGGCGGGCGAGGACTTCAACAGCCGCGAGAGCGTGGAGCTCAACACCCGGTACCTGACCAACGCGGACGGCATCATCCTGCTGCTCGACCCCCTGCAGATGCCGGGCGCCCGGGACAACGCGGCGCCCGGTACGGCACTGCCCGACGCGGACGGCATCGACCCGCCGATCAACGTGCTCAGCCGGGTGAGCAGCATGCTGCTGGCCGCGCAGGGCGGCAAGGCGGCGAAGGTGCACACCCCGATCGCGGTGGTCTTCTCCAAGATGGACGCCTTCTGGCATCTGATGCAGAACGGCAGCCCGCTGCGGTCGCACGCACCCGCGCGGGGCCGTTTCGACGTCGGCGACAGCCTCAGCGTCCACGAGGAGGTGCGCCAGCTGCTCAAGGAGTGGGACGGCGTGCCCATCGACCAGTCCCTGGAGAACACCTTCGCCCGCTACCGCTACTTCGGTGTCTCCGCGCTGGGCCGCAGCGCCACACCGGAGGCCCGGGTCGCCGCCACCGGCATCCAGCCCTACCGGGTCGCGGACCCGCTGCTGTGGCTGCTGAGCGAGTTCGGTTCGGTGCCGAAGGCGGGCCGCGGATGAGGGGCGAAGGCGAGCCGGGGATGCGGGGCGAAGGCGGGCAGGGGACGGGGAGCTTCCAGCAGCTCTACTACACCTCCTGCGAGCACGGGCTCAGCGGTTCCTCCGGCTTCCAGTTCAACGCGGTGAGCGAGCAGGTCTCGGCGGAGACCCGGCACCGGGTGGAGGGCCTGGCCGGGTACGAACCACCGCGCTCCCTGGCCGAGTCGGACACCCCCGGGCTGCTGGCCCGCTGCCCGGTGAACCTCTGCCACGCCCCGGGGCGGCAGGGCGGCGCCACCACGCTGTGCGTGCGCTACGTCGGCCGGGACTCGGCGCGCCGCTTCGGCAACTACTTCGCCCACGCCCTGCACACCGAGGGCGAGTTCACGCCGGACAGCGGCGGGCTGCTCGCGATCGAGCTGTGGGACTCCCCGCTGTGGACCGCACGGGTCGCCGACACCACCGAGCTCCCGGAGCTGCCCGCGCCCCTGCCACGCGGCCCGCTGTCCCCCCGCTCGGCGCGCGCCTTCCTGCGCGCGCACCCGCACGCCGAGCAGCTGCCGGCCCTGCTGGCGGCGGTCTTCGCGGCACTCGCGGAGGACGGCTCGGTGGTGGTGATCGACGAGACGACCGACCGGATCGCCCACTGGTTCGCCACCGTCTCCTACCTCCTGCCCCCCGCGCTGGCCCGCACCCTGTCCTTCGCCACCTACCTCTTCCGTCCCACCCGCAGCCGGCTGCACCTGATCGGCACGGTGCCCGGGGCGCACCCCGACTTCGGCCCCGACGACGAGGAGTCGTACACCGTCTTCGACTTCTCCGCCGGCCGCTTCCCCGAGGCGGTGCCCACGCACCATCTGGTACGGCTGCTGACCCGGATCGGGGTCGGCTCCATCCGTTCGGTCTGGTCCTGGACGGCCGAGTACACGCACGGACAGGAGCGGGCCCTGGGCGACTGGCACGCCCCGGTGGCGGCCGCCGCGGCGGCGGGCGGCATCGGCCTGACCGACGCCGACGTCCGCGCGGTGATCGACTGGCTGCCCGGCGCCGGTCATCTCGGGCCGCGCCGGGCGGCGGTGGCGGCGGACCTCCACCACAAGCACCGGGACCTGGACGACGAGCAGCTCGCGGTGCTGAGCGCGGCCGCCGAGGCGGGCGGCGACACGGTGCTGCACCAGGAGCTGGAGGGCAAGCTCCACCAGTCCCGGATCCGCGCCTATGTCACCTGCGGGGAGAACGCGCCCGGCCCGGTGCCGATCACGCATCCCGCCGAGCGGGAGCGGGCCACCGCCCTGTGGCAGCGGCTGCTCGGCGAGACCGCCACCGTCCGCCAGGGGGTGCGGCTGCTGCTGTGGGCGGTGGGTGCGCGGCTCGCCCCGCCACCGGAGCTGCTCGCGGCCCAGAGCCTGGGGCTGGCCCGCGCCCTGCTCGGCTCCTTCGGCGCGGGCCCCGGCCTGCGCGAGGAGGTCGCCCGGCTCCTGCGCACCCTTCCGGAGTTCAGGGCCGCCCTGACGACAGCGGTGCAGGAGGTGCTGGACGAGCGGGGCGGCGGCCAGGAGCAGCTGTTCGCGCAGTTCCCGGCCCGGTTGCTGGACGAGCGGGACCTCGACGGGCGGCCCCGGCTCCTTGAGCACTACTGGCGGGCCCAGGCCGAGCGGGAGCCCGCCCGCACGGTCGACCTGCTGTTCCGGATCCTCCAGGTGCGCGGCCAGGCCTCGCCGGACGCGGAGCTGCTGCGGGGGCTGTGGCGGCAGCCGTCGCCGGCCTGGACGTACGAGGAGGCCACCGAGATCGCCCGGCGGCTGCCGCCGGACCAGCCGGTGGACGAGGCGGTCGGCGAGTGGTTCGACCGCGCGGTGAAACAGGAAGTCCGCGACGAGCAGGGGCTGCGGGCCTGCCTGGTGCTGTGTGACACCCTCACCGCGCCCGGCCGCTTCGCCTGGCTGCGGGCGGTCACCCAGGAGTGCGTACGGACCACCCTCGGGCTGGACGCGGCCCTGCGCGAGGCCACCGAGGCCACCGCGCTCGCCCGCGCGTTCAGGATCCCGCAGATCGACGCCTGGGCGGCACCCCGCGCCCTGAAGCACTACCGGCTGCTCCCCGCCCTGCTCCGGCTGCCCGCCGACCCGGGCCGGCTGCGCACGGAGATCGGCGCGTTCGGCTTCTCCCTCACCGACCGCTATCTGCGCGCCGTACAGCGGGCCGCGGTGACCTCGGGCCGTGTCGACGAGGTGCTGTTCAGCCATGTCACCGGGGTGATCGCGGTCAACGGCGAACGCGTCGCCCTGTCGCAGGCACACCTGGAGATCGTCGAAACGCTGCGCCTGCACACCGCCCAGCACTGGCGGTCGGAGGACCTGGACCGTCTGGCCCGCGCGCTCCGCCCCTACGACACGCGGCTCGCCGACGCCTATCAGGAGTGCGTCGAGAACCGTGTGGGCCGCGTGCGGAAGTGGAGCCGCAAGCTCACCCAGCGGCGGTCCCCGGACGGCCCCCCGCCGGAAGAGGGGTGAGCCGGCGATGGACGACATCCTGCTCTTCGTCATCATCCCCGCGGTCTTCCTGGTCCTGCTCCTGCTCTACCTGCTCGTCGCCCCGGCGATCGCGGCCCTGCGCGGTGCCGCCCTGGTCAGCGAACTGCTCTGGCGCTACTGCCGGTTGCTCAACGGCGTACTGCGCCTGCGCACCCCCGAGTTCGTGACCGTCCCGCCGTACCGCCCCGCCGACGAACTGGCCCACCGCAACTACTTCTTCGGCCCCGCCACCCGCGATCTGCGCCAACTCCTCACACAGGGACGTCGGTTGTACGTCCGCACGGTCACCGACGCCTACCGCCGGGTGACCGCCCGCCAGTTCACCGCCCCCTCCACGCACCGGGCCGCCTCGGTCCCCTACGGCCTGACCCTCTACGTGGGCCTCGGCATCGGCGCCGCCGCAGCGGTACCGGTGCTGGGTGCGCTCCTCGGCGCGCAGGCGCTCGGCGTGTCCCTGCTGACGGGCGGCGCCCGGCTGACCGCGCTCACCCTGCGGGCCACCGACCGCGTGGTGATGGTCCTGCGCGGGCTGCCCCGGGGCATGCTGTGCCCGAGCTGCTTCGAACGCGTCCCCTATCCGGCGTACGACTGCCCCCGCGCGACCTGCCGACGCCGGCACGCCGACATCCGCCCGGGCACCTTCGGTCTCTTCCGGCGCCGGTGCGCCTGCGGCGAGCGGATACCGACCCTGCTGATGCTGATGAGCAGGGACGCCCGGCTGAGCGGCCACTGCGTGCACGAACACTGCGGCAAGCCGATGAACCCGGACGCCGGGCACATGCCCGAGCTGATCCTGCCGCTGGTCGGCGGCCGGGCCGCGGGCAAGACCCAGCTGATGGCGGCGATGGTGCGGTCACTGGAGAAGGCGGCGGAGAACGGCGGGCCGGCGATCCGGCTCGCGGACGCCGAGTCGAGTGCCAACCAGCGGGTGCTGAACGAGGTCCTGGAGATCCAGGGCCACACCCGCCCCACCCAGAAGGCGCTGCCCCGAGCCCATTCGTTCGTGCTCGGCACCGGCCGCGCCGAGCGGCTGGTGCACGTCTTCGACACGGCCGGCGAGCGGTTCGTCAACCGAGAGGAGACCGACGCACTGCGCTATGTCCGCGAGGCCCGCACCTTCGTCTTCGTCCTCGACCCGATGGCCGCCGACGCGTTCTGGACCCGCCTCGACCCGTCGGCCCCGGAGGTGGACCGCACCCTGGCCTCGACGGTCGACCCGGAGGACGTGTTCGCGCGCTCGACACAGACCGTACGCACCATGGGCACCCGCCTCGACAAGGCCCGCCTCGCCGTCGCCGTCAGCAAGAGGGACCTGCTGTCCGGCCGGCCCGCCCTGCTCCCCGACCGCCCGGACGACAGCGACACGATCCGGGAGTGGCTGTGCGAGCGGCTGGGACTGCGGAACCTGGTGAAGACGATGGAGCTGGAGTTCGCCGAGGTCCGCTTCTTCTGCACGGCAGCGGTCGCGGACGAGGAGGGCCGGGTGGATCCCAGCATCGGGGTTTTCGTGGAGTGGTGCCTGCGCGAGTGAGGTGTCGATCGGGTGGCGCCGCACGGTCGCCGCCGGGCGCCGACGGCCTCTCGGCGGTCCCCGCCTCCCGGTGGGCCGACACGTCCTCGTCCGTTTCGGCTCCATGGCGTGGTCCCGGGGGCGCACACCGCTCCGGCCGCACCCCCACCGTCCCCTCCCCTCCCCCCTCCCCTCCGAGAGGTAACCGTGACCACGTCTGCCGGTGCTGCCGCCGGCTACGGGTTGCGCCGTTCCGTGCTGTGCGTCTCCAGCTCCGCTTCGATCTCGACCGGGAGATTCCAGGGAAGTCCGGCAACGCCTACGGCGACTCGTGCGTGGGCGCCGATCTCGTCACCGAAGATGTCGACGAGGAGTCGGGAGGCGGGGTTGAACACGGCGGGGAAGTCGGTGAAGTCCGGGGCCGAGTTGACCATGCAGTGCAACGAGCACCACGCCTTCACCTCAGCGAGGTCTCCGACTGCTTTCTCGACGCTCGCAAGGAGGGACAGCAGTGTTCGTACGGCTGCGGTCTGAGCGGTCGGCAGGTCCACCTTGTCGCCGACGGTTCCGTAGGGCCCGGTGACCACACCGTCATGGCTGGTGGGGATGTGCCCGGAGACGTAGATCCGGTTGCCGACCCGGCGGACGAGGCTGGCCGGGATGCGTGCCCCTGCGGGGCTCGGCACCTGCCAGGGGGTGGGGAGTTCGAACCCGTGGATCGCCAGCCTTTCCCTGATGTGATCGCTGCTGACGGACCGGGGGGCGGTGTGTGTCATGGCTTCTCCTCTTCGCGGGTCAGGGGGTCCGGGCTGGGACGAGCAGGGTCTGGTCGGCGTCTTCGATGTCAGTCAGCCCGGTCAACTGCATGTCGAGCGTGAGCTCGTCGAGGAGGAGGCGCAGGACGCTTGTCACGCCGTCCTCCCCCTTGATGGCGAGGCCCCAGAGATAGGGGCGCCCGATGAGCACGGCGCGGGCGCCGAGGGAGAGGGCTTTGAGGATGTCTCCCCCCGAGCGGATTCCGCCGTCCACGTACACCTCGGCGTCCTGGCCGACCTCCTGTGCGACCTCCGGAAGGCTGTGCAGTGTGGGGCGGTCCCCGTCGAGTTGACGGCCTCCGTGGTTGGAGACGATGACGGCTTGTGCGCCGAGTTCGACCGCCCTCCGGGCGTCCGCGGCGCGGGCTACGCCTTTGAGGGCGAGCGGCAGCGAGGTGATGCCGGTCAGCCAGTCGACGTCGCGCCACGTCAGGCTCGGGTCGAAGTTGAGCGCGAACATGTCGGCCAGGGAAGGTGAGGCGGAGACGGGGTGGGCGCTGTTCCGGGCGAGAGCGGCTTCGAGGATCACGGGCCGCACATGTGCCGGTGGGCTGAAGCCACGTCGCTGATCCCGTAGCCGACGCCCGGGCGCGGGTGTGTCGACCGTCAGTACCAGCCCGCGGACGCCCGCCTGCTCGGCCCGGCGCACCAGTTCCGTGGTGATGCTCCGGTCCCGGTGCAGGTAGAGCTGGAACCAGACGTCCCCGCCCAGAGCGGTGACCTCGGCGACATCGGTCGAGGACAGGGTGGACACGATGAAGGGCACGTCCGCTTTCAGCGCGGCGGCCGCAGTGGCCGTCTCCCCGTGGGCGTGGGCCAGTTGCTGCAGGGCTGTGGGCGCGAGCAGTATCGGAGCGGCGGTGGCCCGGCCCAGGATGCGGGTCTGGGTGCGTGGGCTGGAGACGTCGGTGAGGACGGTGCGGTTGAACCACCAGCCCCGGTAGGCCGCTTCGTTGTCCCGTGCGGTCCGCTCCTGGCCGGCGGCGCCGTCGTAGTAGTCGAAGACGTCGCGGGGCAGGACGTCCCGGGCACGCGTGCGGAAGTCGTCGATGGTGAGCATCAGCGGGCCGGCCGGGGAACGGCGCGCAGCGTCAGCGCGGCGGCGGCCAGCCACAGCACGACGGACAGCACGCCGACGTGGTGCAGGCCCGTGGTGAACCGATCCGGGGCCTCAGGGTCCTGCACCATCGCGCCGAAGACGGCGATGCCCAGGGCACCGGCGGCCTGGCGGGCGGTGTTGTTGACGCCGGAGGAGAGGCCCGGACGCTCCGGTGGGCCCGCCTGAAGGGCGGCGGCGACCACTGAGGGAGTCAGCAGCCCCATGCCGAGGCCGAGTCCGAGGAGGGTCGGCACCAGGGTGAGGTAGGAGGAGCCGGGGTTGATCAGCGGCAGGAAGGCCGTACCCACACAGCCGAGCAGCAGTCCGGCGAGCATCGGCGGGCGCGGCCCGTATCGCGCCGCCAGGCGTCCGGTGAACGGCGCGCACACGGCGAGCGGGACGAAGAGCGGCAGCAGCATCACGCCGGCCGTCCACGCGTCGTGGTGCTGGACCTTCTGCAGGTACAGGGTCACCACGAAGACAGCGCCGATGCCGACGAAGTTCATGGCCGCGGCGATGACGTTGGCACCGACGAAGTCCAGCTTGCGCAGCAGGGCCGGCGGGAACATCGGGTGCGGGGCGCGCTGCTCCCACAGGGCGAGCAGGGCCGCGGCGACGACGGCGACTGCTCCCGCCGCGATGGTCTGCGCGGATGCCCCGGAGCGGCCCGCGGAGATCGCGCAGTAGACGAGTGCGGTCAACGACAGGGCCGCGGCAAGCAGTCCGGGCAGGTCGAGGCGGCTGGTGCGGGCGGGTTCGTCCTTGCGGACGGCCCGCAGGGTCAGGGCGAGAGCCACCGCGACGACAGGCAGGTTGATCAGGAAGACGGAGCGCCACCCCGCGGCGGTGACCAGGACGCCTCCCAGGAGCGGACCGGCGGGCAGCGCCAGGGCGGAGATTCCGGCCCAGACGCCGAGGGCCCGGGCCTTCTCCCCGCGTTCGGGGAACGTGCGGTTGACCACGGCGAGGGTGCTGGGCAGCAGCAGCGCGGCCGCCAGTCCCTGGAGTGCCCGTGCGGCGACCAGGGTGGCGGTGTTCGGGGCGAGGCCGCACATCAGCGAGGTCACGCCGAAGAGGGAAAGTCCCGCGACGGCCAGCGTACGGTGCCCCCACCGGTCGCCGACCACTCCCGCGCCGAGCAGACACGCGGCGAGGACGACCGTGTAGGAGTCGACCACCCACTGGAGTCCCGCCAGGTCGGCGTGGAGCGCGTGGCCGATGTGCGGGAGCGCGACGTTGACCACCGTCACGTCGAGCTGTACGAGGAACATGCCGACACACATCACAGCGAGGGTCAGGGTGCGGCGTGCGGGCGGTGTGGTACTTACTGGGATACGGGACTGTGCGGGGGAAGCGCTCGACGATGTGGACATGTACGCCATCGTCACCGGCAGACCGTTCGGTGCAGGTCGAATCATCGACGACAAAGGGACACACCACCATGACCGCTTCCCGCCGCCCCAAGGCAACACCCCAGCTGGACCTGGCCCAGGCGGCCACGCTGTTCGCCGTGCCGGCCCGCACCGAGATGCTGCTCGCCCTGCAAGACCGCGAGGCGTGCTCA
Source organism: Streptomyces sp. NPDC007205 (assembly GCF_040634095.1). Classification (NCBI taxonomy): domain Bacteria; kingdom Bacillati; phylum Actinomycetota; class Actinomycetes; order Kitasatosporales; family Streptomycetaceae; genus Streptomyces; species Streptomyces sp. NPDC007205. Next base: position 267,357 of record NZ_JBEYEW010000004.1, on the reverse strand, counting down.
GCCGGCGAACTCGCCCTCTGCGCGGGCGTGTCGGCCTCCACGGCAAGCAGTCACCTCGCCTACCTCCTGGACCAGGGGTTGCTGGCCGTGGAGCAGCAGGGCCGCAGGCGCGTGTTCCGCCTTGCCGACCCGCAGGTCAGCGCCGCGCTCGAGGCACTGCGCCTGCTGGCAGGCCTGCCGCGCCGATAGCGGACGCGCCGCTGCCGGTCAGCCCGATGCCACGGCGGCCATCAGGGCCTCGCCGATGCCGAACGCGTCCGTGACGCCCTCGACTCCGGTCTCGGTGAGTGCGATGGCGCGTTCCTTGTCCCGGCGACGCCGGATCCACCCGAGTTCGAACATGCGCTGGGTGAGTGCTGCCCCCAGGGCTCCGGCCAGGTGATGGCGGCGTACCGTCCAGTCCACGCATCCCCGCGCCAGAGGCCTGCGCCCCACCCGCACCGCTTCGCACGTGATACCCAGTGGCGGGTTCGCGTCCCAGGCACCGGGGTCGACATGCAGGGCGCCGTCCTCTTCGCGGAGTGCCCCGCGCTGCCGCAGGGCGTCCGCGATGGCCACTCCAAGACGACCGGCCAGATGGTCGTAGCACAGCCGGGCACGGGCCAGTTCGTCCTGACGCCGGGCCGAGCGCAGTGAGTTCGGCGCACGCTGTGGCGCCAGGACGGCGAGCGTCTCCAGGGCCCGCCCCACCAACGGGCCGGAGATGCGGTAGTAGGTGTGCCTGCCACAGCGCTCCGTGGCCAGCAGGCCGTTGTCCACCAGACGCCCGAGATGCTCGCTCGCGGTCGACTTGCTGACCCCGGCGAGCCGGGCCAGTTCGCTGGCGGGCAGCCGCAAGTCGTCCATCAGGGCGGTGACCATGGCGGCTCGGGACGCATCGCCCAACAATGCCGCGACGAAAGCTATGTCAGGTCCGTCGACCACGGTTCGGCTCATGCCGAACACCGTACTCGGTAGCTTCTTTGCCGCACGGCGCCACGCCCCGCACAGAGAGGGCGCTCGTGAACACAAAACCAGCGAGCGGCAAAGAGTGCCCTACGAAACTACATGGCAGGTGTGAGATGGGTGTAAAGGTAATCCAGTACCGCGGCGACTACGACGACAAGCTGTACTGGGAGCGCGTCGACCGGAACCTCGGATGGCTCGGCGATTCGACGGAGGAGCAGCGCCGGCGCCAGGAGAAGCTGCGGGACTCGGTCATCGGCATCGTCGGAACCGGCGGGATCGGCGGTGCGGTCGCGACTCGCCTGGTGCGCATGGGGGCACGCAACCTCAAGCTGGCCGACCCGGACGAATTCGACATCACCAACATTCAGCGACAGTTGGGGGCGTCTCTGGAGAACGTCGGTCGAAACAAAGCAGAGGTCGTCGCAGAGATGGCCTTCGAGCTGACGAAGGACGTCAATATCGATGTCTATCCGGAGGGGATAACTCCGGATACTGCCGAACATTTCATGGCAGACTGCGACTATGTCATGGACCAGATGGAGTTCTATCAGGTCGAGAACCGCTACGCCTTGCACCGGGCGTTCCGCGCCAGTGACCGCTGTCAGTTCATGTTCAAGATTCCGACGGTGGGCCACAAGGTATTCGTCTTCACCTACACGAAGGACTCCATGCCGATCGAGGAGGTCTACGACCTTCCCGAGGACGGCCCCATCGACGACGCGGCCGCACGCCGGCTGATGGAGCGCATCATCCCCGAGATGCCCGAGTACCCGGGGACCAAGATGCTGGACGAATGGTTCGTGGACATGCAGCGCATGCCGATCTTCGGCGCCTGCCCCCCGCTGGCCGAAGGCATCCTCGTGGAACGGCTCGCCCAGGAGATCATGGACCTCCCCGGCCGGACGGCCCTGCCCGTGCAGCCCGGTTACGCCGTCTTCGACTCGCTCACATGGGAGTCGAAGCTCGTGGAGCGGGCGTGGTGGGCGAAATGACAGGCCCCGAACCGCCTGCTCCGATACGGGTTGTCCTCCTCTCCGAGACCAACTCGAAGTTCGGAGCACCCTTTCTCGCCGAGTTGCTCACACATCCCGACGTGGAGGTGGCCGGAGTCCTGACCCGCCTGCCCGGCCAGCTGTGCAGCTACTACCTGGGCGAGCCGGACCAGGTGGACCTGGCCGAACAGGCGTCCAGCGCAGGGGTCACGGTCCTGCGCCCGCACAGCGTCAACGATCCGGAGACCGTCGCCGCTCTCGCGGAGCTGGACCCCGACTACCTGCTGATCGCGAACTACCAGCAGATACTGCGCAAGCCGGTCCTCGACGTACCCCGCCGCGCGGTGGTCAACTTCCACCCCGGCCCGCTCCCTCGCTACGCCGGCCTCGCCCCGTTCTTCTGGATGGCTCGTCATGGCGAACGTGACTCCGGGGTCACCGCGCTGATCACGACTCCGGGCATCGACGACGGTCCGGTGCTCGCCCAACGGCCGGTGCCGCTGGACGGGACCGAGGACGCCGGGCAGATCCGCGACCGGCTGTTCAGCGAATCCCGCCGGCTGCTGCGAGAGGTGATCCCCCGCCTGGTCGCCGGAGATCTGAAGGCGGTACCGCAGGACCCGGAACAGCGCACCTACTTCTCCAGCCCCGGGCCGGACGACACGTCCATCAACTGGTCGTGGAACGCCGAGGAAGTCTTACGGGTGGTGCGTGCCTGTCACCCCCAGCCAGGTGCCCTGATCGCCACGGACGGCACCGGCCTGCGGGTTCATCAGGCACGGGCGCTGCCCAGGGACGCGGCTCCCGGCACCGCCCACTCTCCGGGAACGGTCCGGTCCCACCCCCGGCACGGCTTGATGATCGCCTGCGCGGACGCGTGGATCCAGGTGCTTTCACTCAGCTGGCACCCCCAGGGCGGCGCCGCACCCTCCTCGACGGGTGGCGCGGACGACCCCGATCTGGCCGCCGGCCTCGTCGAGCTCCTGGCAGCCCACACCGAGTAACAGCCCAGCAACAGGGCCGGGAGGACGGAGGCGGCAGTCACGGCCCCCGTCCTCCCGGCCCTCTGCGCGCCGCCCCGAGAGGAATACTCATGACCACGACGGTCGTGCCAGGAGCCCTGGCCACCGCCGGCAGTCACCGCAGTCTGCGCAACGCGACGGTCGGCAACGTACTGGAGTGGTACGACTGGAACGTCTACGCCATCTTCACCCCGTTCTTCGCTCCGCGGATCTTCAACTCCCACGACGCGGCGGGTGCGCTCGTGCAGAGTCTGATGGTGTTCGCCGTGGGGTTCCTCACCCGCCCCCTGGGCGGGCTCGTGCTGGGGCGGTGGGGGGACCGGTTCGGCCGCCGCGCGGCGCTGACCCTGTCGATGCTTCTCATGGCGGCCGGGAGCCTCCTCATCGCCCTGTGTCCGACCTACTCCGCGGCAGGCTGGCTCGCACCCGTCACGATCCTGGTGGCACGGCTGGCCCAGGGACTGTCCGCGGGAGGCGAATTCGCCGCGTCGTCGGCGTACGTGGTGGAGATCGCACCGCCGGGCCGCAAGGGTCTCTACTCCAGCGTGATCTACGTGAGCAACGCGCTGGGAAACCTCCTCGCGGCGCTCCTCGGTGTGGTCCTGACGCGGGCCCTCGCACCGGAGCAGATGAACACCTGGGGCTGGCGTGTCCCCTTCCTCCTGGGAGCCGGGCTCGCCGGCTACGCGTTCGTCCTGCGCCGGCGGATGATCGAGACCCACCTCACCGGACCCTCCCCCGCCGAAGCGGACCAGGAACGCCATACCTCCGTCCGCAAGGCCCTGTTGAGCAGGCCAGGGGCGCTGTGGAAAGTCGTGGGCTACACCCTCGCGGGCACCATCGTCTACTACACGTGGGTGGTGTTCCTGCCGTCGTACGCGGCGGCCGACGGCCACATCACCCGGTCCTCCGCGCTCATCACCACCACGGTCGCGCAGGTACTGTTCATCGGCGTACTGCCCCTGACGGGCATGCTCGCCGACCGTATCGGGACCAAGCCGCTCCTGCTGACGTTCGCCACGGCCTTCGCCGTGCTCACCGTTCCCCTGCTGGCTCTGGCGCCGAAGTCGTTCACCTGGCTTCTGGCCGTCGAGTGCGTCGGGCTGATCCTTTTCAGCGGTTACGGCGCCATCGCCCCGCTGATCATGGCGGAGCAGTTCCCGCCCGGATCGCGCGCCACCGGCATCGGCATTCCCTACGGGCTCACGGTCTCCGTCTTCGGAGGTACGGCCCCCTATCTTGCAGCAGCCGCCGCAAACGCCGGGCACGCGGCTCTGTACTCGGCCTATGTGGCCCTCGCGAGCGTGGCCAGTCTCGGGTTCTTCACCCGGATCCGCCGGCGGCGCACCACCGCACCGGCAGCCGGTTCCCCGAAGGACGCGGTGGGCGAGAGCAGGTGACCGCCCTCACCCGGGCATCCGTCCCCTGGGCCCGGTGTGGACGACAACGAGCTGCCCGATGTGCTGGGCGATCCTCGGATACTCCGCGTCCGCTTCAAGGACGCACCGCGTGCCTGCGAAGGGCCGGGGTCATTCTGGTCGCCGCCACCCGCGTTTGCTCTGGCGCATCATTTGGGGCATCGCAACCCTGCTTCTCAGACACGCTGCCCGCACCGGGGCGGCACGGTCATGATGCGGCGGTACTGGGCGACGGCGGTGCCCTCGCCCACAGGGACTGCCTCGGCCTCGACCCAGGCGTGCGCGGCGAAGGGCTGGGTGCGCACGCCGGTGCACCACGTGGGCCAGCTCCCCCGCATGCGGCACAGCAGTGTGGTGGCCAGGGAGCGCTGTAGGCAACCTTCCCCCGCGCAGGCCAGGCTCAGAGACGTGATCTCGGTGCGAGCGCGCTGGGCTTCACCCTGGGTGGCGGGGCGCGCACCGCGTCGCACCAGGAGCAGGAAGGTGCGGATGCGCCTCGGGGGAAGACGGCTGAGCAGCCAAGCGACGGTGATAGCCAGCCGAACGAGAGGCCGGCGCCACCACTCGGGACGGTCCGGTGCGGCGAGGGCGGTGTGGACGCTCATGCGGGAACCGTGTTCTGTGCGGAAAGGGATCGTGGGTCAAGCGAGGGAGCCAAGACCGCGCCGGGCCAGGTCGGCCAGAAACGCGTTGACATCGGCTGCAGCTTGCGCTGGCGTGGCGGCAGTGCCTGCTGTGAGCCGGTGGGCCGTCTCCTCCTGGCTCGCCCCGTTCAGGAGGGCGGTCAGGGAGGCCGAGCCCGTGGCGTTCAGCTCGAAATAGTGGCCCGTACGCTCGTTCAGGATGACCATGCCGGTGTCGGTGGTGACGGCGGTGACATGTCGGTGCAGCCGAAAGGCCATGTCATGTGCTCCTGGGGGGCCGTGCGGTGCTTCTGGACGGGGTGGCGGCAGGGACGGTGAGGCGTCCGTGGTGCAGCCAGTGCTCCACCACGAGGGCGTCTTCGAGGTCGGCGGAGATACGCGGTACCGGGGCGTGCAGCGCCGCACTCAGGGCCGCCGCGTCCAGCAGACCGGCCTGGGCCAGTCGGGAGCGCTCCACGATGCGGTTCAGAGCAGCCCGCTGTTCACGCAAACCCGCATAGAAGTCGGTGTCGGTGCTGCCTTTCGTCGCGCGCGCCAGCAGATGGCCGGGCATCAGGCCGTGCATGGCCCGGACCAGGAGTGGTTTGTAGGCGAAGGGTGTCCCGCGCTCGTGGGTACGCACCGCGAGACAGGCTTCCACTACGCGGTCGTCGAGGAACGGCAGCCCCATCCACGGCTGGTCGTACTCCTGGCGCAGCAGCCGGTAGAGCTGGGAAACGGCCCGCAGCCGGTGCAGGGTCTGGTGCTGACCCCGGTCGGCGGCGAGGGGCCGCGCGGTCGTCGCGGCTTCCTCCAGGAGGCGGGCGACCAGCAGGACTGCCCGGCGCGTGGCCCATGGTGCCATGCGCACCGGCGGTCCCCAGCCCAACGGAATGTGGTGGGAAGGCTCCTTCTGCGGGCCACCGCGCAGGCGGCGAGCCTGGTCGCGCAGCCACTGCGGATAGGAGCGGCGATCGACGAGCCCTCGTAGCGCGAGGCTCACCGGCCACCGGCGGACCGAGCGGTGGCCGCGCAGGTGGCGGGCGGCGAGAAACGGGTGGGCCGGCAACAGGTCGCCGAGATAACCGGGCGGGGTCTGGAGGACCTCGTCGCCGCCGTGGCCCGCGAGTTGAAGGACGGCTCCGTGCCCGCGGTAACGAGCGGCGGTCGCGTCGAACACAGCCCTGCCACGCAGCACCCCGGACGGAGCGTCGGCCGGGCTGCTCGGCTCGCCCAGGTTCTCGTACTGGCCGGGCAGTTCGTCGCCGGCCAGCAACAGCGCCACCGTGTCCGGCAGATGGCTTCGCGCCAGGTCGGCCCAGTGTGCGTCGTCGTTGGCCGGATCCCGGAACGACAGGGTCATCGTGTGCAAGGATGCGCCGGCGGTGCTCGCGAGAAACGCGAGCGCGGTGGAGTCCAAGCCCCCCGACAGGTCACAGCCCACCGCCGCTTCCGGCGTCCGGGCGATCCGCAGGGCCACGGCCTCGGTGAGAGCGGCTCGCAGCGCCGCCGCGCCCGTTTCCAGTGGCCGGTCAGGAAGAGGCGGTGACCACCAGGGCCGGTGCACGGATCCGCCGTCGGCGCCGACCGTCAGCGCGTCGCCCGGAGGGACGGCCGAGACGCCCTGCCAGGCGGTGAGACCGTCCAGCGGATGCGGGGGCCCGCCGGCGATGAGGCGTACGGCCAACCATCGCTCATCCAGGTCGGCGCCCGACAGGTCCGCCAGGATGTCCGCGCGGTCCGCCGCGACCGTGATGCCGTGCGTAAGCGCCGTGTAGACGCGGCGTAGACCGGAAGCCGTGCCCTGAAGCCGGAACCGGCCCGGTCCCGAGACAGCCACATGAGCGCTTCCCGCCGGCGCTGAAGGCCCCGGAACGCCTTGGTCAGTGCTCAGGGTCGGCAGGAGACGGGCGACGGATGCCACGTCTGCGCCTGCGTGACCGATGACGGCCACCCTCCGGTCGCCCGTCGACAGGACCTGGCAGTGGCCCGTCGGCACCCGGCCGACCAACCAGGGTCTGCCGGACGCGTGCCGGGCCAGCACCGCCCCTTCATCCCGGAGCTGTTGCAGCACCCCGAGGGCGACAGGACAGTCTGGTACGGCGACGAACCACTGCACAGGAGACCTCACTTCAGACGGGCATCAGAGGAAACGGCCGACACCGGCTTCCCTGTACTGACCGGCTCCGCCTCGAGTGTCGTGTGCGAACGTCCCGGCCTCCGCGACCATCGGCGGCTCGTAGGCGACGGGCTCCTCGGCAGCCACCCGCTCCTCGTTCGTGGGCGCCTTCTGGATTTCCACCCTCATCCCTCCTCAGGGATTAAGACGGGGCACGTCCCCGCCGCTGGGATGAATACCTGCAGCCATCATGTTTGAACCCTCTACGCAGACGCCAATTTCAGCCAACATCCGTCAATTCTTGCATTTCGAACCCGCATCCACATAGGCATCCATCAGGGCCTGCTGGCCAATTAAAAAGCATGCCCGCTCCGGCGAGGTAACCACCACCGGCGATCACTTTCCACTCCCAAGAGTGAAGCCTCCCCGCATCACAGTCCTGCGGTGCGTCCGTCAGCTAGCCTGGCCATATCTCCCTTCATCTGTATGGGAGTTCGGCACACAGGAGCGCATCGCGCCCTTCAAGGATGAATCACGACGACACCAGAGAGAGAGCGATCATGCCTCCTGTTCTCCCCCCGTTCCTGCTCGGTCTCGTCTTTGCCCCTTTGGCCAAACGTCTGGTGAAGCCGCTGGTCCGCGGCACGGTCAAGACGTCAATGAGCCTTGTTATGGAGCTGAAGAAGGCAGCGCACGAGGCCGGTGAGGAACTGCACGACATGACTGCGGAGGTCGCTGCCGAGTTGATCGGTACCGAACTCCGGGAAGAAGAAACAGTCGTCGGCAAGCCGGTAAAGCCTCGGAGCCCCGCAGGCTCGGGGGCTGCGGCCGGAAAGGGGCGCTAAGTCCGCCGACAAGATTCACCATTCTGGGGACGACGGCAGGGTCGACTTTTCCTCGACCACGCCGTCGCCCCCATTCAGCCTGTCCCGGGCAAGGAAATGCGTGACTGAATAGGATGACGTCTTGACTGACATCATGACCACGACTGACATCACAGGAGAGAGCGACTCCGCTAAAAATGTCCTGTACCGGGCGGAGCTGGTGCTCGACGGCAATTCATACACGCTCGTCGTGTGGGACTTGGTACGAGGCACGCTACGAAAGACCGGTGTGCCCAGGAGGACGGTGGAAAAGCTCCCCGCCTACCTTTCGATGCTCAATCTTCAGCACATGGATGAGTGAGCCGCACTGCCTTCGGCGGCCGGCTCGGGGACGGGATCCGGGACAGCGGGCAGCCGGAGCCGCTCGCCGCGCTCCAGCCGCCACCGGATCCAGGTGAGGAGCACGGCCCTGGGCAGCAGAGCGTAGACGCGGGTCGGACGGCGCTTGACGGCGAGGACGCGCAGCGGGCGCGGGCGGAGCAGGAAGACCTGGGCGAACCGGACCAGGGACCGGCGGTCGGCGGCAGCGAGGTCGCGCAGCAGGTCGGTGGAGAGCCGCCGCCAGACTTTGTGGAGTCGGGCACTTGCGGCTTCTACGCCGACGGCCCAGACACACATGCGGTAGAAGTTGCAGGAGTCGTCGGCCACGTCCTTGGCATAGCCGACGACGTCACTGACCAGCTCTCCCATCGCGTGCATGTGTCCCGCGAGACGGTCGAACGACTCGTCCCCGGGCAGCCCGGCGAGGCGCCGGCCGAACCGCGTCATGATCCGCACGTCGGACGACCGCCCGTGACAGGCGCGCACGAGGTCGTCCACGCTGTGCGGAGCGCGGCGGCGCATGGACTCGGTCTCCCAGCGGGCGTACTCCTCCAACGCGCGCAGATCGGCCAGTGCTTCGGCGGTGTCGCACCCGTATCCGCGCAGTACCTCCTCGATGCCGTCGCGCCAGGCGGTGCCCGCCGGAGGGCCGTCGGCCTGCTCCCGCTCGACGGCGAGATCGCCGACGTAGACCAGCGCTTCCAGATTGAGCAGCGGTGGCCAGTAGTAGTCCAGCGCGTCGCGCGGGCAGCCGAGGAGACGCAGGGTGTGGACGCAGTGCAACGTGACGGCACCGGCCTTGAGCTGGTGCCGGAGGGTGACGGCGGTGCGCTCCCAGGCCATGGGGGGATCGGCGGACAGGGGCCGCTTCCAGGCGCGCTCGGCGGCGCCGCGGGCGCCACGCGACACCAGCGGCCGGCATACCTTCGCCTTCTTCGTGGCGGTCATACAGGCCTCCCTCAGCGACGGGGTGAACGAGCGGCCGGCGCGGACGCTCCGCCGCCAGGCCGACGGACACCGTAAGCACCACGACAGCGTCAACTGACATAAACCGTAGGCCTATTCACCACAACGAGTGGCGTGCGAGCCCTGCGAGTTTTTGCTGCCGAGCGGATGGAAATGCCCCGTGCGGTGCCGGTCCGCCAGGGACCGGCACCGCCTTCGAAAAAGGAGTACCGACATGTTCCTTCCCGACTTCGGCAGCCCCCGCGACTCCGGTTCCGAGGACGCTCCCGCCCTGCGCTGGCACGCAGAGGTCTACGAGGGCGACGAGGCCTGAGCGGCACCTGACCCTCCGGGACACCCCGTGTGAGCCGGGGAACGGCGGGGCCGGCGCCTACCTGGCCCCGCCGTTCTTCACATCCGTACCCACTCCCGCGCGCCTGAGGAAGCACCGTGTTGCCAGAGACCACCAGCGTCCACCCGCCCGCCGCCCGCGAGAACCTCGTCGAGATCGTGCACGGGCTTCCGGTCGCCGACCCTTACCGGTGGCTGGAGGATCTGGACAGCGACGCCTCGCGGGCGTGGGCCGAGGCCCAGGACACCCTGTTCGCCGCGTACCGGGCGGCCTGGCCGGACCGGGACGCATGGGACGAGCGGCTCAAGGCCCTGGCGGTGACCCGGCGGGTGTCCGCGCCGGTCTGGCGCGGCGGACGGCACTTCACCGAGCGGCATCTGCCCGGCCGCGACCAAGCCGTGCTGTACGCCACCGGGGCGGACGGCACCGAGCGGACCGTGGTGGACGCGGGCACACTTGAGCCGCGGGGCCGGGTACGGCTGGCCGGGTGGCGGCCCTCCTGGGAAGGCGACCTGGTGGCCTGTCAGTTCGCCGTGGACGGGGCCGACGTCACCCGGCTCGTGGTGTACACGACCGACGACGGGGAAGCCGTCGACGAGCCGGTGGAGGGGCTGCGGCACTCGCCGGTGGCATGGCTGCCCGGCGGGAAGGCCTTCTACTACGTGGGCCCCGCTGCCGAGGGACCGGACGGCATGCTGCGGGTCAAACTGCACCACCTGGGACGGGCCGCGGTGGAGGACGAGGAGGTCTTCGGTGAACAAGTCGACGGATTCGCTTACTTCGGGCTGACCATCGCACCCGACGGCGACCGGCTGGTCGTCTCCGTGGCTCGCGGAATCACCCATCACAACGACCTGTGGCTGGCCGAGACGCCGGTGAACGACCCCGCGCGACCGGTGTGGCAGCGGTTGGCGGACGGCGCGGAGACCAGGGCGCTCGCCTCGATCCGGCTGCACCGGGACGGCGGCGGGCGCCTCCACACCGACCGGGGCGCGCCCCGCGGGAGGATCCTTGTCACCGACCGCACAGCGGTGCGCGGTGACGGCTGGCGGGAGCTGGTAGCGCAGGCCCCGGACGCTGCCCTCGACGACAGTGTCCTGCTGGACGGGCCCGCTCTCGCGGAACCACTGCTGCTGGTGTGCTGGAGCCGGTCCGCCACCAGCCGGATCACCGTGCACCGGGCCACGGACGGCGAACGCATCAGGGAAGTCCCGCTACCCGGCAGCGGAACGGTCCGGGCGCTGCGCGGGCGGCCCGAAGGCGGCCACGAGGCGTGGTTCACGTACACCGACTTCGGCAAGCCACCGGCCGTCTTCGTCTTCGACGCGGCCACCGGGCGGGTCGCACCGTGGCCCGGGCGCGATGCGCTCCCCGGGCCCCAGACAACCGAAGAGCCGGCCGGGGCATCCGAGTCCCCGGCGGAGCTGCTCACCCGTCAGGTCCGGTACGAGGCCGACGACGGCACCCCGATCCTGCTCTTCCTCCTTGGCCGCGCCGACCAGCCGCTCAGCCCGCGCACCGGGCAGCCCCGGCCTGCCCTGCTCACCGCCTACGGCGGTTTCGGCGTCCCGATGCGCCCCGCTTACGCTCCTTCCGCGCGGGCCTGGGCGGAAGCCGGCGGCGTGTACGCGGTGGCCTGTGTACGGGGCGGCGGCGAGCACGGCAACGCCTGGCACGCCGCCGGTTGCGGCGCCGCCAAGTCCCGTGCTGTGGACGACCTCAACGACGCCGCCCGGTATCTGATCGACCATGGCATCACCGCGCCGGACCGGCTGGCCGCGACCGGCCAGTCCAACGGCGGACTGCTGGTGACCGCCGCTCTGACCCGCCGCCCCGACCTGTACGCCGCCGTCGCCGCCATCGGGCCACTGTGCGACATGGCCCGCTACGAGCGCTTCGGCATCGGTCACACCTGGACGGCGGAGTACGGGACCGCCGCCGACCCAGGGCAGCTCGAAGCACTCCTCGCCTACTCGCCGTATCACCAGGTACGTCCCGGCAGCCGCTACCCGGCCGTTCTGCTCTGCGGCGCCGACACCGACCAGCGCACCGGAGCTCAACACGTGCGCAAGATGTGTGCGGCGCTGCAGTACACCACCGCCTCCCCCGCCCCGGTCCTCATGCGCCGTACCACGACCGGCGGGCACGCACACGCCTCAGCACGGACGGCGCACGACCTCACCGCGGACGTCACCGCCTTCCTCGCTTACCACACCGGACTGCCCGCGCCCACGTCCGCGGCCGCCGACGGATCGCCGCGTTGATCCATGAGTGAATCGCCCAGTCTCTCCGCCCCGCCCGAGGCGGAGAGAAGCAGAGAGATCCGGTGATGCCCGCGTGTCCCGCCACGTCACCCCGCCCGCAGAACCGCACTGCCATCAGCGCCCGGTCCACGGTCCGCTGAGGCTCCGGTCAGCCGTGCCCGGACGGCAGCGGTGGGAAGCCCCCGTCCTCGTCGGGCGCCCCCGGCTCGCCGGGCTGCTCACCGCCGTACTCGGCAAAAGCCCTGGTGTCACCGGCGTCCGGGCCAGCGCGGTGACCGGCAGCGTGCTCGTGCACCATGATCCAGCGCTCGGCGCGGCGGACATCGGCGGACAGCTCCGGGCGGTCCTGGACGACCTTCTACGACAGGCGGGGACACCGAGCCAGGCCCCTCCACCGCCGACCGAGCCGGCCCGGACCCGCGAACAGGCCGGTGAGCCGGCCGGGGCCCGCAAGGCCACCCGGTCCGCCGTCCGGCCCCGCATGCTGGTGGCCGGCGGTGCCGCGGCCTCCCTCGCCCTGGGCGGCTCCGGGCTGCTCCTGGGCCCCTGGGTGGCTCTGGGCGCGGTCGGCGCAGCCACCACCTTGCTGATCCGCCGGGCCTGGCATGAGACGAGCGGGCCACGAAAGACGCCCACCCCGCGGCTGGAGCCCGCCGAGGCGGCCCGTCCGGTCGGGACCCCAGACGCACCTCCGTTGCTGCGCCTGGCCAGAAGGCACCGGCGCCGGATCGGCCGCGCCGCCGGACTGTCGGCTGCCGCTGAACTCGCCGAACTGGGCGTCTTCACCAGCCTCGGTGCGCTGCCGCTGCTCCTCGCCCGCGGCAGCAGCCCGGCGCTCACCGCGCTGGGCGTGACCGGCGCCCTCCCACAACTGGGCGCGCTCACCGCCGTCGCCGCACTGGCGAAGCTCGTCCAGGCCGCCCTGTCCTACCGGGCCGACCTCACCTGGCGCACCCTCGGTCAGGACGTGGAACACGAGTTGCGCAGCGAGGTGTATCCCCATGTAGAACGGCTGCCTCTGCGGGACCTGGAGGGCGAGCGGACCACCCGGATCGCCGGTGTGCTGAGCGCGGACATCCCCCACGTGGGCGCCTTCCTCGCCCACGGCCCCGGCGAACTGGTCCAGCTCGCCACCTGTTTCCTGGTGATGGCGCCCGCCTTCCTCCTCCTCGCCCCCCGGCTCGCCTGGGCTGCCTTCCTGCCCGTCCCGGTCATCACCTGGCTCTCCCTGCGGCACCACTCCCGCTCCGGGCGCGCCCATGCGGCCGTGGGAGACCGCAGGGTCCGGCTGAACAGCCAGGTCATCAACACCCTGGAAGGCAGTGCCACCGTCAAGAGCTACTGCACTGAGGCCGAGGAGGCCGCCCGTGTGGAGCGGCTGAGCGACGCGTGCCGCAACGCCACCCGGCTCACCGACCGGGAGACGGCTCGGCATATCCAGACCGTCGGCACGTGTGCCAGCCTCTCCCTGCTCGCCACCGGGCTGCTCGCCGCCCGCGACGTGTTCCGGGGAACACTGTCCCTGAGTTCCTTCAACACACTGCTTGCCCTGCCCAGCCCGGTGCTGTATCGGCTCACCCGGATCGGCACGACCCTGGAGCAGTACCAGCACACGCTGGCCGCGCTCGACCGCGTCGAACACCTGCGGAACCTGCGGGCCGAGCCGGACGAGGGCGGATGCCCCCTGGACCTCGGACAGGTCGAGGGAGAGCTCGTACTCGACGGGGTCACCTTCGCGTACCCGGGGCGCCCCCCTGTACTGCAGGACACCCGGTTGCGGTTCATGTCCGGCCGTACGACCGCCATCGTGGGTGCGACCGGGGCCGGCAAGACCACCATTGCCAAACTGCTCATGCGGTTCCAGGACCCGGTGGCAGGCCGGATCCTGCTCGACGGCCGGGACATCCGGGAGCTACGCCTGCAGGAGCTGCGGCGCTGCATCGGTTTCGTCGCCCAGGACGCCTTCCTGTTCGACGGCACGATCGCCGAGAACATCGCCTACGGCACCCCGCACGCGGACCACGCAGCCATCGTCCGTGCGGCAGGCACCGCGCAGGCGTCCGGGTTCATCGAGGCACTGCCGCAGGGGTACGACACGGTGGTGGGCGAGCGGGGAGCCGCGCTGTCCGGTGGACAGCGTCAGCGCATCGCGCTGGCCCGCACCATCCTCAAGGACCCTCCAGTCGTCATCCTCGACGAAGCGACGTCGGCCGTCGACAACGACACCGAAGCCGCCATCCAGCACGCCCTCCGGGACTTCACCGCCGGTCGCACCACCGTAGTCATCGCCCACCGTCTCTCCACCATCCGGCACGCCGACTGGATCCACGTCATGAACGAGAACGGGACCCTTGCGGAGGAGGGCTCCCACCAGGACCTTCTCGCGGGGGACGGGCAGTACGCATCGCTGTGGCGACTGCAGACCGGAACACCCGAGCGGGACCCCAGGGATGCCGGGAGAGTACTGGTCACGGCCCCGCAGTGACGCCCTGCTCAACACCGCGAACTCCTGCATCACAGAGCGGTTCGACGTGCCACGGGATTCGGCGGCCGCGGTGTTTCAGGTCCCGGACGAGCACCCGTACTCGTCGAGTTCACTCTCGTCCGGGTCGACGCTGTCGATCTTGACGTAGAGGTCGTCCTGGTCGCCGATGTCGCGGACGGCGACGGCGCCGACAGAAGGAACGAAGCAGACCCCGGGGCGGTGCGGGTCGGCTGTGCCGCCGCCGTCGGTCAGGGCGTCGGCCACGATCCGGTGAGAGCCAGGAGTGCCGCCGGGTGCGGCGTCGGGTTTCCGGGAAGCCGCTGCTCTCGATGTCGTCCGAGGCACCGGCTCACAGGGGAGAGGCACCTCCCCGAAGCCCCGCAAACACGGGCCTCGCAAGACGTTTGTCAGCACAGACAAAAAGACCCCTCCAACCGCGTTCCCGCAGGTCAGAGGGGTCCGATCACGTGGAGCCTAGGGGAGTCGAACCCCTGACATCCGCCATGCAAAGACGGCGCTCTACCAACTGAGCTAAGGCCCCGGAAAGCAGCGTCCTGCCGGAGGAACCGTGTTCCGGCGGGCGCCGCAGACCAGAGTACCGGGTCACCCCGGGTATCCCGCAAAAAGATTGGGGGTCCCCGCGGATGACCACTCTCCGTAAGATGCTCGACGTGGTTCGCTACAGCGAACCGCGGTTTTTAGGGGAAGCGATGGGGAGACGCAATGGACGCCGCACAGCAGGAAGCCACCGCGAGAGCGCGGGAGCTGCAGCGGAACTGGTACGGGGAGCCGTTGGGGGCGCTCTTCCGTAAGCTGATCGACGATCTCGGGCTCAACCAGGCCCGTCTCGCCGCGGTGCTGGGACTCTCCGCTCCGATGCTCTCACAGCTGATGAGCGGCCAGCGCGCGAAGATCGGCAATCCCGCCGTGGTCCAGCGGGTGCAGCTGCTGCAGGAGCTGGCGGCCCAGGTCGCGGACGGCAGTGTCAGCGCCGCCGAGGCGACCGAGCGCATGGACGAGATCAAGAAGTCGCAGGGGGGCTCCGTGCTCAGCAACACCACGCAGACCACGAG
Organism: Streptomyces sp. NPDC007205; assembly: GCF_040634095.1. Lineage (NCBI taxonomy): Bacteria > Bacillati > Actinomycetota > Actinomycetes > Kitasatosporales > Streptomycetaceae > Streptomyces > Streptomyces sp. NPDC007205. The sequence continues at coordinate 251,911 of NZ_JBEYEW010000004.1, read as the reverse complement.
CGGTTCGGGCGCCCCGACGGTCAAGCGGGTGGTCCGCGAGATCCAGTCGCTGCTGCGCTCGGTGGCCGCCGCGGGCGACATCATCGACGCCGCGGACAGCCTCGCCCCGGCCCACCCCGAACTGGCGGAGTTCCTGCGGGTCTACGGCGCCGGCCGCACCTCCGACGCCGTCGCGCACTACCAGTCCCACCAGAACTGAGGCACACGGCCCGGTGCACCGGAGGGGGTCCGGTCGCCGGGCCGAGGCCGGGTGCGGGCCCAGGCGCAGGCCCGCGAGGGGGCAGGCCCTGGGCGCGCAGGGGAGCACCGGTCGGGGGTGCTGGTCCCGGGGACCGCGGGGCGATGGTCCGTGAGAGCACGGTAATCGCGTCCGTGGGGTCGGGGACCGGCTGACCGGGGGGGAAGCGGTCAGGGACCGGCTGACAGGGGGGAAGCGGTCAGGGACCGGCGTGACCCGGGGGAGGAGGGGGGAAGCGGTCAGGGACCGGCGTGACCGGGGGGAAGCAAGGGGTAGGAGGAAGCCAGGGGGCAGGCGGACGAGCCGCGGGTCCAGGGGGAGGAGCGATGGGCTGCCATGGGTGAGGTGTTCGCCGGACGCTATGAGCTGGCCGATCCGATCGGACGCGGGGGCGTGGGCGCCGTATGGCGAGCCTGGGACCACCGCCGACGGCGCTATGTGGCCGCCAAGGTGCTCCAGCAGCGCGACGCCCACTCCCTGCTCCGCTTCGTACGGGAGCAGGCCCTGCGGATCGATCACCCCCATGTCCTCGCCCCGGCCAGCTGGGCCGCCGACGACGACAAGGTCCTCTTCACCATGGACCTGGTCGCCGGCGGCTCGCTGGTCCACCTCGTGGGCGACTACGGGCCGCTGCCGCCGGCGTTCGTGTGCACGCTGCTCGACCAGCTCCTGTCCGGACTCGCCGCCGTCCACGCCGAAGGCGTCATCCACCGGGACGTCAAGCCGGCCAACGTCCTCCTCGAAGCCACCGGAACCGGCAGGCCACGGCTGCGGCTGTCCGATTTCGGGATCGCCATGCGGCTCGGCGAACCCCGCCTGACGGAGACCAACCTCGTGGTGGGCACGCCCGGTTACCTGGCGCCCGAGCAGATGCTCGGCGCGGAACCCGACTTCCCCGCCGACCTGTTCGCCGTGGGCCTGGTCGCGCTGTATCTGCTCGAAGGCGCCAAGCCCGACGCCAAGGCACTCGTGCAGTACTTCGCGGAGCAGGGGACGCCCGGCCCGCCCAAGGGCATCCCGGAACCGCTCTGGCAGGTCGTCGCCACGCTGCTCCAGCCCGACCCGGCCGCGCGGTTCCGCACCGCCACGGGGGCGCGCAAGGCCCTCGCCTCCGCCGCGGAACTCCTTCCGGAGCCGGAGTCCGACGACGAGCTGATCGAGATATTCGACCAACTCCCGCCGCTGCCACCGGGGTTCGCCCCCTACGGACCGCTCAAGAGGGCGTCCGGAGTGGCCTTGGGACTGGTCGCGGACTCGGATCCGGACGCGGACGCGGACGCGGATACGGATGCGGATGCGGATGCGGATGCGGATCCGGACGCCGGCACCACAGGCACCGAACGCACCACCGGCTCCCTCTCGGACACCGGCAGTTTCCGTCTGCCGCCGCCGCGCCAGGAGCAGGTATCCCTGTCCCCCGGTACCCCCTCCCCACACGCTCCGTACGTCCAGCAGCCCTCACTCCCCTCCCAACCACCGCCCCACCAGCCGTACTTCTTCCCCCACGCCCCCTCCCCGAGCCCGATGCAGGCACATCGTGTCGATGCCTCTACTGCCTCTAGTGCCTCTGCTGCCTCCATCGCCTCTACTGCCTCGTACACCACTCAGAACGTGCAGGTGCCCACTCCGGCCCGGCACAGAGCGCGCCGTGCGCGCCGGAGGGGGCGGCCCGGGCCGCCGGCCAGGGCCGCGATCCCGATTCTGCTGCTGGCGCTGGCCTGCTACGCCGTGGGCTTCTGGGCGCTGACCCGCGTCTGAGCCCGCCGGGCCGCCACCGTCCAGCCGGCCAGCACCGCCAGCAGCACGGTTCCCAGGCCGATCCCGCCGATCGCGACCAGCTTCATCCCGCGGTCACCGCCCCCGCCGTCCGGGTTTCCGGTGAGCGCCGCCTCCCGGTCCTGCTGCGTGACCGTGAACACGTCACCCGGCACGGGCTGCCCGGCGTACTGCGGCCCCGCGTGCGCCTGCCCGGCCACCCGGACCCGCAGTGTCACACCGAACGGTCCCTGCCCGAACAGGCCGGTCAGCTGCTCGCTGAGGTGCAGGACCAGGTAGTAGTCGCCGGCGAAACGGACGGAGGTCACGGCGGCGGGCGCGGCATGGCGGTTGGCGTACTCCACCGGCGGCAGCGGGGCGAGCACGGCGGGTTTCCGGGTGCCGGTGTAGCCGACAGCGGTGTCCTCGACGTAGCCGCGGACGGGGTTGTAGACGGACAGGTTGAGAGCGCCGCCGACATAGCCGTGGCCCTGGGCCCCGTCCAGTTCGACGGAGGCGTGCAGTTGGCGGCCCCAGTCGACCGGCACCTTGTAGAACCGCGTCTCGCCGGGCACCAGCGCCGTCCGCCAGACCCCTTGGTCCAGCGGGCGGGCCGAGGCGAACCCGGTGCCGCCGGAACGGTCGCGGGGCTCACCGGTGGGCGGCTCGGGCGTGGCGGAGTCCCAGTCCCGCGGCGCGGAGGTGGCCCCGGCCCGGACCGGGCGCGGCTCCGTGACGGGCGCGATCTCCAGGTCCCAGGGCTGCGCCGGGGCCGCCGTACCGGAGCCCTCGGCGTCCAGGCGCTGGACGAGCACGTAGTACGTCCCGCCGCCCCGGCACACCGTCCTGCCCGCCTCCCGCTGCCCCAGCGCGGTGACCGGGCGGGCGCTGAGCCCGGCGCCGAAGCGGGCGGAGGCGAAGGAACAGGGCGTGCCGTGCGCGTCCCGGACGGACACCTTGATGCCGTCGGTGGCGGACACGGTGGTGCCCGGCGGGGGTACGGCGGTGACGGGGACGTACGCCGTGTCGGCGGCCGTGAGGTCGAGCCGGTAGGAGAGCTCGCCGTTCCGCGGCAGGGAGCTGCGGTAGACACGGCCGGGGGCCAGCCGTTCGGCCGTGCCGGTGCTCGCCGCGCCCCCGACGGTACGGGCGCCTGGCGTGAAGGCGTACGGCTGCGGCCGCGTGGAGTCGGCGGCGGTCGCGGACGCGGTGCCGGCCGGCAGAACGAGCAGCGCGCACAGCCCCGGCACCAGGGCCGTCCGCACCGTGCGGGGGACCGCCCGGCGACCGTACCGCCGCCACCACGCCGTACGTAGTCCTCGCCCCCGCACCTGCCGCCCTCCCGTGTCGCCGCCATGCGGCCGGCACGCTCCCCGTACCGGACCGCGTCCCATCCTGCCCCGAGCGCCCTTGCTGCATCCGGGCAACGCGTACGGCCGTCCGAAACGCCCGGCAACGCCCGGCAACGCCCCGCGGGGCATCCGTACGGCGGCCGAACGCGGTCCGCACGCCTACCGCAGCCTGCGCGCCCCCGCAACACAAGGAAGCCGCAGCGCACGCGGAGCCGCGCAAAAACACAAAACCCCGACCGCGAAGGGCGGTCGGGGTCTGTTCAGACTCTGGTATCGGCACTCACGAACCCGTGGGCACGGAGTCAGTCGCCTCCGTCCACAGATCCTGCTCGGCGCGATCCGCCTGGATCTGGCGGTACACGAGGAGCCCGCCGATGGCGGCCAGTGCGACCAGGAGCAGCTTCTTCACCGCGCGACCTCGTCTTTCCTTGACGTAGGGGACCTCTGGCGCCCGACTATACACACCGACCGATATCGATCGGTGACCTGCGTCGGGCCCCAACTTCCGCCCCCAGCACAGCAATAGGCGAGGTCCGACACCGTTCCGATCGGAGGGTGATCACACCCCCACGGACGGTTACTTTGCTCCTTTTCGCTCGCCCTCGCGAGGTTTCAGGGGTTTTCCGATGCCCTTGCGTCCATCCGAGTGGTGTTCATCGGAACATCAACGCGCCACGGGCGTCGGTCCACCACTTCGCGACCCACATACACATCATGAGGAAAGTACGCAAATCGCCCAACCCGAAAGTGAGGGGCCATGACCGAGAACAAGGTCATGAAGCTGTGGACCGCCATCGTCACCGCCTTCTTCGCGCTCTGCACGGCGCTCGGACTCGTCGCCGCCTCGTCCGCCACGACCGCGGCGGCCGCACCCCGGAGCGAGAACCCCCGTACCGGCACCGCGCACCGCACCATCCCGGCGGCACCGACGATCCCGGCGACACATCACTGGGCCTGGTCCCACGGCAGGGCCCTGCCCCCCACGATGAAGCAGCGCATCCGGGCCGAGGCCCACGGAAAGTCCCCGAGGTGCCGGCACCGGCCCGTCGATGAAGGCCAGGCGGAGACCGTGACCATCCCCGAACAGGCCTCGGCGGCCAGACTCGACTGCTGACACCTCCCGCCCCTCGCAGTACCGCAACGTCTCGACACCAGGCGACTTGCGTACGCATCAGTCGAAACGGAAAGACCCCCGGCCGGGTTGGCCGGGGGTCTCGCGCTGTTACCGCCCATGAGCTGTTGTTACCTGGGACCATGACCGACACACCGACCACGCCTGCGCACCCGGTGGTGCGTGCCGCCGTGACCCGGCGCATCACCGTCGTCACCGCTGTCCACGCTCCCTCCGCGCGGTTCCTGCCGGACGCCTACGCCTCCCTGTGCGAGCAACGGCTTCCCGGTGACTGGGAGTGGGAGTGGGTGATCCAGGAGGACGGCACGACGGACCAGGTCCGCCCCTGTGTCCCGGACGACACGCGGGTGAGCTTCGGCCAGGGACGGCCGGGCGGCCCCGGAGTCGCCCGTACGATCGCGCTCGCGCGCGCACGCGGCGCGTATGTGAAGGTGCTGGACGCCGACGACCAGCTCACGCCGGGCGTGCTGGCCCGCGATCTGGCCGTGCTGGAGGCGGACCCCACCGTCGGCTGGACGACGTCCCGGGCCCTCGACCTGCTGCCCGACGGCACGACGGCGGGCTTTCCCGGCGACCCGGAGGACGGTCCGCTCGAACGCGGGGCCGTGCTCGGCCACTGGAAGCGGAACGGCTTCCGTGCGCCGGTCCATCCGGCGAGCCTGTGCGTCCGGCGTGAGCTGCTCCTCGCGCTCGGCGGCTGGATGGCCCTGCCGGCCTCCGAGGACACGGGCCTGCTGCTGGCGCTGGACGCGGTGAGCCGCGGCTGGTTCTGCGCGGAGGCCGGTCTGCTGTACCGCAAGTGGGAGGGCCAGGTCACGGGGCAGGCGTCGCACGTCGAGCCTGTCGAGCGCGAGGCCCGCATGGCGGTCGCCGAGGCCCGGGCCCACGCGCTGGCCGGCCTCACCTGGACCTACCCGGCCGGCCTTCCGTCCGCCTCATGAGCCGGGCGGACGCCCACGGCCTCACTCACCGAGCAGAATCGCCTGCGAGGGGCACTTCTCGGCCGCTTCCCTGACCTGCGGGTCGTCGGCGGACTCCGCCCGGCCCGGCCGTACGACCCCGTATCCGTCCTCGAACGCGAACACGGCCGGCGCCCGGTGCGCGCACTCGGCGGAGCCGTAGCACAGGGCGCGGTCGACGGAGACCTTCATACGTCCTCCAGTCGTCAACGACCCCGGCCGACGGGTCCGGCCGCGGGTCGACTCGGTGACCTCCAGGACGTCCCTGCCCGCCGAAACCCACCCCGAACCGACCACCGCCCGCCCACCTGACCCACGGCCCCACAACCCGGCCGCCGCCCGCCTCACCGACTCTCACCGCGGCCGTGCTCCCCACCCGCGAGCGAGAGCCAGTGGGCCACCCGGCGGACCGTGGGTTCGTCGAGCAGATCGGTCATGGCCCGTACCGCCTCGTCGTCCTCGGCGCTCAGGTCGTACAGGCCCGCCTTGCTCAGACCGGCCATGAGCACCTGGTGCCGGCGGTCGGTCATGCGTTCCGCGAGCTCGGGCGGTTCGCCGGAGCCGGGCACAGGCCGGCCGGCCGTGCCGGCGGGGGCGGGTCCCTTGGTGGCGGGGGCGGGCCCCTTGGCGGCGGCCGGGGTGTCGTAGCGGCGCCAGGCACCGTCCTCGGGCCCCCACAGCGCGACCGTCACCTCCTCGCCGCGCGCCAGCACGGTCTGGGTCATGTCCCCGACGGCGTACAGCACGGGATCCCGGTCGGGCGACTCGGCGCCCACCGTCCAGGAGTCCCGCGCGGGCTGGTGGAACATCGCGACCCAGCGCGGAGCACCGGGCGGTCGCGGGCACGGGGGACGCTTCTGCATGTCACTCACCCCTTCGGGAACAGCCGGACCCAGCCCTTTGGGAAGCACAGGCGGAAGGGACCTTATCTGACGGCCCGTCAGATGACCAGGGATCGTCCTCGGCGTCGGCGGCTGCCTCCCTGCTTCTGGCCTCTTCGCGGCCGGCGTGGCACCCTGCCCGCACCCCGGAGCGGGGTGCGGTGTCGTCCCGGACGAGGGAGGCCGAGGATGAGCGGACGGGAAGAGACAGCAGCCGGAGAAGAGACAGCGGCCGGAGCGGTCACCGGCGCCGAGGCGTTACGACAGCTCCACGCGGTCCGCGCGCACAGCGCCTACGACCGTGCGGTCGCCGCGTGCCGGTACGCCGGCGTCGGCGAGGACGCGGCCGAGGCCGTACCGAGGGACCCCGTCGGCCGGGCCGCCGGCGCGCTGCGCCTGTCGGCCCAGTCCCTCGCCGCGCTGACCGCGAGCGCCCCGGACCCGGCGGCGGACGCCCGCTGCGCGCGCAACACCGCCGCGACGGCGGCGCTGGCCGCCCAGGTGGCCGCGGCACGGGGCAGTGCCCGCAGCACCGACAGCACCACGGCCTGCGCCGCGGCCCTGCGTGCGGCGCTCGCGGCGTCCCAGGCCGCCGCGGTCGCGGCCGGTGGCGGTGCACAGGGGCGGAACGCGGCCCTGAACGCCGCCGCCGACCGGGCCGAGCGGCACGCCGTGGCCACGGCCCGCGCGGCCGGCTGGCTCGGCGTGCTCGGCGTATCCACGACGGACGGCTGACGCACAGCCGCAGGAACCCGGAGAAACCACACAGGCCCCGCCCGTCCGGCACCGGTCCCTCCCCTCGTGGGGACCGGTGCCGGACGGTGCGAGGTGTCGACCCGTGCCGCGTCGGCTCGGCGCGGGCCGAAGAAGGAATGAAGTTGGCCGAGATGGTTCGGTGCCAGGGACTGTCTTTCCGAGCGCAGCTCCGTGGCCTGTCCGGACGGTGTGCACGAGGCCCGCCGACGGATCCGGATCCTGCCATCTGTTGCCCGCGCCGAGGAGACCGCAGCACCCTCGCCCCGTGCTTATCCGCAGGTCAGACATATAAGGTGGGTTTTCCGGTCCGGACGTCCAGACTCGGGGGCAAGTAAAGGGGTGGGACCTTGAGTTCCGACTCAGGGACACGCACAGCTTTCGCCGAGCGGCTCGCGCTGCTGTACAAGGAGGCTGGAAATCCTCCCCTCAAGAGCGTCGCCGAGGCGGTCGTACGACTGCAGCGGATCGACGAGCGCGGGCGGCCCGTGCGGGTGTCCGCGCAGCGGATCAGCGACTGGCGCCGGGCCAGGAACGTGCCCGCCCAGTTCACCGCCCTCGCGGCGGTGCTGCACATCCTGATCCCGGAGGCACGGCGGCTGCGGCCCGCGCCGGTGTCCACGGGCCTGTACGACCTCGTGCACTGGCAGCGGCTGTGGGAGCGCGCGCTGGCCGACCCGGTCGGCGACCGGCCCGTACCGCCCGCCGAGGAGAACCGGCCGCCGCCCGCCCAGGTCCCGCCCGCCGCCGGAGGCGTGTGCCCCTACCGCGGGCTGGCGCCGTACCGGCAGGAGGACGCCCGCTGGTTCTTCGGCCGGGAACGGAGCACGAGCGCGCTCGTCGCCCAGCTGCGCGCCGCGGAGCGGACCGGCGGCCTGGTGATGCTGGTGGGCGCCTCGGGAGCCGGGAAGTCGTCCCTGCTCAACGCCGGCCTGGTCCCCGCCCTCCGCGGGGGCGCCCTGCGCGACGGCGGCCAGGGCACGGGCGCAGCGCTTCCGCCCTCCGGGAACGGCACCGCCGACTGCGTGCTGCACCTCGTGCCCGGCGCCGACCCCCTGGGCGAGCTGGTGCGCCGTATCCCCGACCTCACCGCCGTCGCCGCCGACGCCCGCCGGGCCGAGCAGGAGGCCACGGAGGATCCGGCGGCTCCCGGCTCCGACTCCCCGCGCGTGGCGCAGGCGGCGCGGGAGGCCGCGGCGGCGTGGGCGCGCCGCGAGGGGAGCGGCGAGAGCCGGCCGGTCGTGATCGTGGACCAGTTCGAGGAGGCGTTCACCCTCTGCCCCGACGAGGCGGACCGGCGTACGTTCCTCCAGCTCCTGCACGCCGCCTGCACCCCGCCCGGCGGCACGGACGGGCCCGCCCCGGTGCTCGTCGTCCTCGGCATCCGCGCCGACTTCTACGAGCAGTGCCTCGGCTACCCGGAACTCGCCGACGCGCTCCAGCACCGGCACATGGTGCTCGGCCCGCTGACCAGCGCCGAACTGCGCGACGCGGTGACCGGACCGGCCAAGGCGGTGGGGCTGGAGCTGGAACCGGGGCTCGCCGAGCTGATCGTCCGCGAGGTGAGCGCAGACGGCCCACGCGGGGCGCACGACGCGGGCGTACTGCCGCTGCTCTCGCACGCCCTGCTCGCCACCTGGCAGCGCCGCAAGGCCGGACGGCTGACCCTGGCCGGCTACCGGGCGGCGGGCGGGATCCAGGGTGCCGTCGCGGCGACCGCCGAGCGTGCCTGGTCGGGGCTCGACCCCGCGGCCCGTACGGCCGCCCGGCTGCTCCTGCTGCGGCTGGTCCGGCTGGGCGAGGACACCCAGGCCACCCGCCGGCGGGGCACCCGGCGGCAGCTGGCGCAGGAGTCGGCGGACCCCGGCAAGACCGAGGAGTCCCTGGAAGCCCTCGTACGGGCCCGGCTGGTGACGCTGGACGCCGACACCGTGGAGATCACCCACGAGGCGCTGCTGCACGCCTGGCCCCGGCTGCGGCACTGGATCGACGACGACCGGGGCGACCAGCTGCTGCGCCAGCGGCTGGAGGAGGACGGCCGGGCCTGGGAGGACTCGGGCCGGGACAGCTCGCTGCTCTACCGGGGCTCCCGGCTGGAGCAGGCGCGCAGCTGGGCGAGGTCGGCCGGGGACACGTATCTGACCCGCAGCGCGGTGGAGTTCCTGGCCGCGGCGGTCCGGCTGCGCAAGCGCTCGGTGTGGCTCAGCCGCGCCGCGGTGGCGGCGCTGGTGGCGTTGGCCCTGGTCGCGGGCGGTACGGCGGTGATCGCCTGGAAGCAGCGGGACGACGCGGTGTTCGAGCAGGTGGTCGCCGAGGCCGACCGGGTCGAGCGCACGGATCCGTCCCTGGCCGCCCAGCTCGACCTGGTCGCCCACCGGCTGCGCCCGGACGACGAGGGGACGTACAGCAGGCTGATCTCGATCGTGAACGCGCCGCTGGCCACCCCGCTGTCCGGCCACACCGGTGCCGTCTACCTCACCTCGTTCAGCCCCGACGGCAAGACCCTGGCCACGGCCAGCTACGACCGGACCGTCCGGCTGTGGAACGTGGCCGACCGGAGCCACCCCGAGCCCCTCGGCAAACCGCTGACCGGTCACACCAGCTGGGTGAGCAGCGCCGTCTTCAGCCCCGACGGGCACACGCTCGCGAGCGCCGGCGACGACGGCACGATCCGGCTGTGGGACGTGACCGATCCCGCCCGCCCGAAGGCGCTGGGCAAGCCGCTCGCCGGCCACCGGGGCACGATCTACCTGGTCGCCTTCAGCCCCGACGGACGCACGCTGGCCTCGGCCGGCGAAGATCACACGGTACGGCTGTGGAACGTGTCCGACCCGCGCCGGCCGAGTGCGCTCGACGCCCTGCACGGGCACAGCGCCGCGGTGCGCAGCGTCGCGTTCAGCCCCGACGGACGCACCCTCGCAGCAGGGGGTGACGACGACACGATCCTGCTGTGGAACACGGCCGACCCGCGCCGGCCGAAGCAGTACCGCACCGTGCTGAAGGGCCACACGGACCTCGTGCACTCGGTGGCGTTCAGCCCGGACGGGCACACCCTCGCCTCCGGCAGCGCGGACAACACGATCCGGCTGTGGAACGTCACCGACCCCGCCTCGGCGACCGCGCTCGGCTCACCCCTGACCGGCCACACCGCACCGATCTGGTCGGTGGCCTTCAGCCCGGACGGCAGCAGACTGGCCGCCGCGAGCGCGGACAGCACGGCGAGCCTGTGGAACGTCAGCGACCCCTCGTCCCCGTCGCAGGTCGGGGAGCCGCTCGCGGGCAGCAGCGGGGAGATGTACGCCCTGGGGTTCAGCCCCGACGGGCGGACCCTGGCCACCGGCAGCGGCGACAGCAAGGTGCGTCTGTGGTCGCTGCCGACCTCGGACATCATCGGCCGCACCGGCGCCTTCCGGCCGGACGGACGGGTGCTGGGCACGGCGGCGCGGGACGGCAGGCTCCGGCTGTGGAACGTGACGCGGCCCGACCGGCCGGTGCCGCTGAGCAAGCCGTTCATGCGGGGAGACGCCGGCCACCGTGCGCTGCGGTTCTCCCCCGACGGCCGCGTCCTCGCCGTCCTCACCTACGACCATGCGGTGTACCTGTGGAACGTCGGCGATCCGTCCCACCCGGTCGCCGCCGGATCGCCCATCGCCCTGCGGACACGCTTCGCCGGTCCGGCCACGGTCGCCTTCAGCCCGGACGGCCGCACCCTGGCCACCGCCTACGACGACACCACCGTCCGCCTGTGGGACATCACCGACCCCGCGCACCCCACCGCGCTGGGCAGGCCGCTGACCGGCCACCGCGGCTACGTCAACGCGATCACCTTCAGCCCCGACGGCCGGACCCTCGCCTCCGGCAGCGCGGACAGCACGGTCCGCCTCTGGAACGTCGCCGACCCGGCCCGGCCGACCGCGCTCGGCCGGCTCACGGACCACTCGGGACCGGTCAACGCGATCGCCTTCAGCCCGGACGGTCACGTGCTGGCCAGCGGCAGCGACGACGACACGGTCCGGCTGTGGAACATCACCGACCCCGCCTCGGCGACCGCGCTGGGCGCACCGCTCACCGGCCACACCGAGGCGGTCAAGCTGCTGACGTTCAGCCCGGGCGGGCATGTGCTGGCCAGCGGTGGCAACGACAACACCGTCCGGCTGTGGGACGTCACCGACCCCGCCTCGGCGACCCCCATCGGCCAGTCGATGAGCCCCAACGCCAGGTCGGGCACCTTCCTGTCGTTCAGCCGCAGGAACAACGTCCTCGGGCTCTCCAGCGGCACCGACACGGTCCGCCTGTGGAGCCTGGACGCCGACGCGGCGATCGAGCACATCTGCGCGGTCACCCGGGGCGAACTGACCCCGCAGAAGTGGCACGAGTACCTGCCCCGCCTCTCCTACGACCCACCCTGCGGCCACTGAGCGACCAACCTGACCAATTCCTGCCCGACTTCCCCCACCAGGCGCCCAGGCTTGTTACCCTTGGCCACAGCCCGATCGCTGGTGCATCCCCCGTCGCCAGCGGTCGGGCCTTTTCTGTCCCGTGCTCCGTTCCCGTGCACTGGTCCCGTGCTCTGTTCCCGTGCTCTGTTCCCGTGCTGTGCACGGCAGCCGGTATCGACTGGGCCCTGGAACGCCGAAGACCCCTAGCCGATACCGGCTGGGGGTCTTGGAACTGGTGGGGCTAACAGGATTTGAACCTGTGGCCTCATCCTTATCAGGGATGCGCTCTAACCAACTGAGCTATAGCCCCGCCGCGCTGTGCGGTGTGTGTCCCGCGCGCTGACTCCTGAAGATTAGCGCACGACCACGTCAGTCCCAAAATCGCGGTCACTCGTCCTCCGCCAGGGTCAGCTCGATGCCGCCCACGAAGCCTGCGGAGAGGTTGTAGATGAACGCGCCGAGCGTCGCGAGCGCCGTGGCCAGGACCACGTCGATGACCGCGATGATCGTCGTGAACGTCAGGACGTGGGGGAGCGAAAGGAACGCCTGCAGGTCGAAGCCGTTGGCCTCGTTCGAGCCGGTCGCCTCCGAGATCGTGCCGCCCACCGTCGAGAACACGCCCATCGCGTCCATGACCATCCACAGCACCGCCGAGGCGACGATCGTGCAGATGCCGAGCGCGATGGAGAGCAGGAAGCTGACCTTCATCACCGACCACGGGTCGGCCTTGGCCACGCGCAGCCGGGCCTTGCGGGTGCGCGGCGCCGTGCGCGCCCCGGTACGGGGACGGCGTACGGCGCCGGCCGGGGCCTGCGCCGGATAGGCCTGCGGCGGGTGGTACGGCCCGGCGGGCTGCTCCGGGCGCCGCTCACCGGGGAGCGGGGACGCCGACTGGGCCTCGCCGGCCGCAGCCGGGCCTCGGGTGTCCGTCACAGTGCCCCCCTGGGATCCAGACGTGCCAGAGGAGTCCGTACCGGACGCCTGCACCGGCTTGAGGTTGGTCGTGTGCGGGTCGGCCACGCTCCCCGCACCCGTCCCGTTCGCGGCGGAGCCACGGCCGCCGCCGTCCGTTTCCGTACCCGTGGAGGTACCGGCCGATCCGGCGCCCGTGGCTCCGCTCACGATGACTCACTCCTCGTGCTACTCGGCCGAGGGTGCCTCGCCCTCGTCCGTGCCTGTGGTCGCGGCACCTTCGGCGGTCTCGTCCACGGCCACGTCGCCGTCGACTTCCTCCGCCTCGCGCCCCGCCTCGGCGTTACGTGCGATACCGACCACGGCATCGCGCTTGCCCAGGTTGATCAGTTGGACGCCCATGGTGTCACGGCCCGTCTCCCTGACCCCGCTGACTCGCGTGCGAATCACACCGCCGGAGAGGGTGATCGCGAGGATCTCGTCACTCTCCTCGACGATCAGCGCGCCGACGAGCGAACCGCGGTCCTCCACGATCTTGGCGGCCTTGATGCCGAGGCCGCCGCGGCCCTGGACGCGGTACTCGTCGACGGCGGTCCGCTTCGCGTACCCACCGTCGGTGGCAGTGAACACGAACGTACCGGGTCGAACAACATTCATCGACAGAAGTTCATCGCCTTCGCGGAAACTCATGCCCTTGACACCGGAGGTGGCGCGGCCCATCGGGCGCAGAGAATCGTCCGAGGCGGTGAACCTGATCGACTGTGCCTTCTTGCTGATCAGAAGCAGATCGTCGTCGGCCGAGACCAGCTCGGCGCCGATCAGCTCGTCGTCCGTTCCGTCTTCGCGCTCGCGCAGATTGATCGCGATCACGCCGCCGGAGCGGGGCGAATCGTAATCCTTCAGAGGCGTCTTCTTGACCAGACCGGACTTGGTGGCCAGCACCAGGTACGGCGTCGCCTCGTAGTCGCGGATCGCCAGGATCTCGGCGATCGCCTCGTCCGGCTGGAAGGCGAGCAGGTTCGCCACGTGCTGCCCGCGCGCGTCCCGGCCGGCCTCGGGCAGCTCGTACGCCTTCGCCCGGTACACCCGGCCCTTGTTGGTGAAGAACAGCAGCCAGTGGTGGGTCGTGGAGACGAAGAAGTGGTCGACGATGTCGTCTTCCTTCAGCTTCGCGCCGCGCACGCCCTTGCCGCCGCGCTTCTGCGCCCGGTAGTCGTCCGTCTTGGTCCGCTTGACGTAGCCGCCGCGGGTGACCGTGACGACGATGTCCTCCTCGGCGATCAGGTCCTCGATGGACATGTCGCCCTCGTACGGGATCAGCTTGGTCTGGCGGTCGTCGCCGTACTTCTCGACGATCGCGGCCAGCTCCTCGCTGACGATCCCGCGCTGGCGGACCGGCGAGGCGAGGATCTGGTTGTACTCGTTGATCTTCGCCTGGAGCTCGTCGTGCTCCTGGACGATCTTCTGCCGCTCCAGGGCCGCCAGGCGCCGCAGCTGCATCTCCAGGATCGCGTTGGCCTGGATCTCGTCGATCTCCAGCAGGCCCATCAGGCCGCTGCGCGCGATCTCGACGGTGTCGCTGCGCCGGATCAACGCGATGACCTCGTCGATCGCGTCCAGGGCCTTCAGCAGACCGCGCAGGATGTGCGCCCGCTCCTCGGCCTTGCGCAGCCGGAAGCGCGTACGGCGGACGATGACCTCGATCTGGTGCGTCACCCAGTGCCGGATGAACGCGTCCAGGGACAGCGTGCGCGGCACGCCGTCGACCAGCGCCAGCATGTTGGCGCCGAAGTTCGTCTGCAGGTCGGTGTGCTTGTACAGGTTGTTCAGCACGACCTTGGCGACCGCGTCCCGCTTGAGGACGATGACGAGCCGCTGGCCCGTGCGGGAGCTGGTCTCGTCACGGACGTCCGCGATGCCGCCGACCTTGCCGTCCTTCACCAGGTCGGCGATCTTCTGCGCCAGGTTGTCCGGGTTCACCTGGTACGGCAGCTCGGTGACCACCAGGCACTGGCGGCCCTGGATCTCCTCGACCTCGACCACCGCGCGCATCGTGATGGAGCCGCGCCCGGTGCGGTACGCCTCCTCGATGCCCTTGCGGCCGACGACGAGCGCGCCGGTCGGGAAGTCGGGGCCCTTGATGCGCTCCATGAGCGCGTCCAGCAGCTCCTCGTGCGAGACTTCCGGGTTCTCCAGGTACCACTGGGCGCCGGCCGCGACCTCGCGCAGGTTGTGCGGCGGGATGTTGGTCGCCATGCCGACCGCGATCCCGGCCGAGCCGTTGATCAGCAGGTTCGGGAAGCGGGCCGGCAGGACGGTCGGCTCCTGGGAGCGGCCGTCGTAGTTGTCCGTGAAGTCGACGGTCTCCTCGTCGATGTCGCGGACCATCTCCATCGACAGCGGCGCCATCTTGCACTCGGTGTACCGCATGGCGGCCGCCGGGTCGTTGCCGGGAGAGCCGAAGTTGCCGTTGGAGTCCACCAGCGGCATCCGCATCGACCACGACTGGGCGAGGCGCACCAGGGCGTCGTAGATGGAGGAGTCACCGTGCGGGTGGTAGTTGCCCATGACGTCGCCGACGACGCGGGCGCACTTGTAGAAGCCGCGCTCGGGGCGGTAGCCGCCGTCGTACATCGCGTACAGCACGCGCCGGTGGACGGGCTTGAGGCCGTCCCGGACGTCGGGCAGCGCACGGGACACGATGACGGACATCGCGTAGTCCAGGTACGAGCGCTGCATCTCCGTCTCGAGCCCCACGGGCTCGACACGCATCGCGAGTTCGCCGCCCTCGGTCTCAGGAGTCTCTGGAGTGTTCTCGTCGGCCATTGCTGGTGAAGATCCTTCCTGGTGCGGTCAGCTGAGACCGACTCAGATGTCGAGGAAGCGGACGTCCTTGGCGTTGCGCTGGATGAACGCGCGGCGGGCTTCGACGTCCTCGCCCATGAGGACCGAGAACAGGTCGTCGGCCTGGGCGGCGTCGTCGAGGGTGACCTGGCCGAGGACCCGGTGCTCCTGGTCCATCGTGGTCACGCGCAGCTCCTCGGCGTTCATCTCGCCGAGACCCTTGAAGCGCTGGATCGAGTCCTCGCGGACGCGCTTGCCACGCTGCCGGCCCATCTCGATCAGCGCGTCGCGCTCACGGTCCGAGTACGCGTACTCGATGTCGTCCCGGCCCCACTTGAGCTTGTACAGCGGGGGGCGGGAGAGGTACACGTGCCCGGCCTCGACCAGCGGCCGCATGAAGCGGAACAGGAAGGTCAGCAGCAGGGTGCTGATGTGCTGGCCGTCGACGTCGGCGTCCGCCATCAGAATGATCTTGTGGTAGCGGAGCTTCTCGATGTCGAAGTCCTCGTGCACACCCGTGCCGAAGGCCGAGATCAGCGCCTGGATCTCCTGGTTCTGCAGGATCTTGTCGATCCTGGCCTTCTCCACGTTGAGGATCTTGCCGCGGATCGGGAGGATCGCCTGGTACTGCGGGTTGCGGCCGGACTTGGCCGAGCCGCCGGCGGAGTCACCCTCGACGATGAAGATCTCGCACTTGGTGGGGTCGTTCGACTGGCAGTCGGAGAGCTTGCCCGGCAGGGACGCCGACTCCAGCAGCCCCTTGCGGCGCGTCAGGTCGCGGGCCTTGCGGGCTGCCACGCGCGCGGTGGCCGCCTGGATGCCCTTGCGGATGATGTCCGCGGCCTCGACCGGGTTGCGGTCCAGCCAGTCGTTGAGGTGCTCGTAGACCGCCTTCTGCACGAAGGTCTTGGCCTCCGTGTTGCCCAGCTTGGTCTTCGTCTGGCCCTCGAACTGCGGCTCGCTCAGCTTCACCGAGATGATCGCGGTCAGACCCTCACGGATGTCGTCACCGGTGAGGTTGTCGTCCTTCTCACGCAGCAGCTTCTTGTCGCGCGCGTACTTGTTGATCAGCGACGTCAGCGCGGCACGGAAGCCCTCTTCGTGCGTACCGCCCTCGTGCGTGTGGATGATGTTCGCGAAGGAGTACACGCCCTCGCTGTAGCCGCTGTTCCACTGCATCGCGACCTCGAGGGACAGGCTCTTGTCCTTGTCCTCGGCCTCCAGGTCGATCACCGTCGGGTGGACGGCCTCCCCCTTGCGGGAGTTGAGGTACTTCACGAAGTCGACGATGCCGCCCTCGTAGTGGTACGTGACGGTCTTGACCTCGGCCTTTTCGTCCGCGCCCGCCTCGTCCGCGCCGGCGACCGCCTTCGCCGACTCGCGCTCGTCGGTGAGTTTGATCGTCAAACCCTTGTTGAGGAACGCCATCTCCTGGAAACGCCGCGACAGCGTCTCGAAGGAGTACTCGGTGGTCTCGAAGATGTCGGGGTCGGCCCAGAAGGTGACCGAGGTGCCGGTCTCGTCCGTCGCCTCGTGCTGGACGAGCGGGGCCGTCGGAACGCCGAGCTTGTAGTCCTGCGTCCAGCGGTGACCGTCGGTCCTGATCTCGACGGCGACCTTCGTGGACAGGGCGTTCACGACGGAGACACCGACACCGTGCAGACCGCCGGAGACCGCGTAACCGCCGCCGCCGAACTTGCCGCCCGCGTGCAGCACGGTCAGCACGACCTCGACGGCCGGCTTGCCCTCGGAGGGCACGATGCCCACCGGGATGCCACGGCCGTTGTCGACGACCCGGACGCCGCCGTCGGCGAGGATCGTCACGTCGATCGTGTCCGCGTACCCGGCCAGCGCCTCGTCGACGGAGTTGTCGACGACCTCGTACACCAGGTGGTGCAGACCGCGCTCGCCCGTGGAACCGATGTACATGCCGGGCCGCTTGCGGACCGCGTCCAGCCCTTCGAGCACGGTGATGGCGCTGGCGTCGTAGGAGGCGGAGGCTACGGCCTCGCCGTTCACGCCGGCGTCGGTGGACGGGATGTTCTCGTTGGGGTTGCCGGAATCGGCCACGAAGCGCCCTTTCTGGCACAGCACGAGCCGGGCTCGTCGGCAGGTTGCCGGAGCGGCTGCGGCATGTTGCGTTGGTAAGCCTTGATCAGCGTTGCTCAGCTTTTCCCGGGCGGTCCCCACGATGGGGCGGGATTGTCTTCCAGTCTACCGGTAGCTCTGACATCGATGGGGGTTTGCCGGTACCTGAGTCCCCATGTGCCGCCCTGAACCCGCCTCGACCGGGTCCCGATATACGGATGGGGGCTCCGAGGGGCTCACAGCGGCACTCAGCGCTTCGAGCCGTCAACCCTTGGCTACTGGGGGGTCAGATGGCGGTCCGCCCGCGCCGCGGCGGCTCTCCACACCTGTGTACGGAGCCCCGCCGACCGCGCACTCCCGGCCTCCGACGTGATGTACGTCACCCATACGTATCGCCGGGCCCGGAGCTCCCCGGAGCCCGCAGCGGGCCGTAGCGGCGGGCCGGGCCGCCCGGATTGAGCACCTTGATCATCCGCACGGTGCCGTGCCCCAGGTCCTCGTTGAGCCGGGCGACCAGCGCGGGCGCGAGATGGCGCAGCTGCGTCGCCCAGGCCGTCGAGTCGCAGCTCACGACCAGCACGCGCTCGTCCTCGTCGTACCGCTGCGGCACGCAGTGCTTGGCCAGGTCCTCGCCGACGATCTCCGGCCAGCGGCCCATCACACCGCCCACCGCCGCGGGGGTCTCCCAGCCGCGCTCGGTCAGCAGCCGGTTGATCGCGGCCCCCAGCGCCATGGGATCGCGCCCGTCGGCGCGCGCGCCGGAGCGCAGGCCACCGCCTCGGCGCGCCTGCTTCTTCTGCCGCGCCGCGTCACCACGCGCGCGTGCCTGTTCCTTCGCCGCGCGCAACGCCACGCGCGCGAGGTCGACACCGGAGGGTTCCGGCGCCTTCTCTGGGGCGGGGCCAGGAGCCTTGTTGTGAGCGGGTTCGTCGGTGCTCATACGCGCTCCACCGTCCCGCCGGACACGGTGTACCGCGCCCCGGCCAGCACCTGCGGTACGTCGTCGTCCACGGCGGCCGTGACCAGCACCTGCTCGCCGGGCGCCACCAGCTCTGCCAGCCGCTCGCGGCGGCGTGCGTCCAGCTCGGCGAAGACGTCGTCCAGGACCAGCACCGGCTCGTTGCCCTCGGCCCGCAGCAGGTCGTAGGAGGCCAGCCGCAGAGCGAGCGCGTAGGACCAGGACTCGCCGTGCGAGGCGTACCCCTTGGCGGGCAGCTGACCGAGTTTGAGAATCAAATCGTCCCGATGTGGGCCTATGAGGGTGACCCCGCGCTCGATCTCCTGCTTGCGCGCCTCCGCCAGAGCCGCCATCAGCTGGGCGTAGAGACCCTCGCGCGCGTGGGCCTCACCGGGCGCGGACGGCTTGTACTCCAGCGCCAGCGGCCCGCCGCCGGGGGCCAGCTGCTCGTACGCCTTGTCGGCCAGCGGCTGCAGCGCGGCGATCAGGTCCAGCCGCTGGGCGAGCAGCTCGGCGCCCGCGTGCGCGAGGTGCTGGTCCCACACGTCGAGCGTGGACAGATCCAGCGACCGACCGCCGTGCCGACGCGCGAGGGCGGCGGTCTTGAGCAGCGTGTTGCGCTGCTTGAGCACCCGCTCGTAGTCGGAGCGCACACCGGCCATCCGCGGCGACCGGGCCGTGATCAGCTCGTCGAGGAACCGCCGCCGCTCTCCGGGGTCCCCCTTGACCAGCGCGAGATCCTCCGGCGCGAACAGCACGGTCCGTACGATTCCCAGCACGTCCCTCGGCCTGACCTGCGAGGACCGGTTGATGCGGGCGCGGTTGGCCCTGCCGGGGTTCAGCTCCAGCTCGACCAGCTGCTGCCGCTCGCCCTGGCGGACCTGGGCCCGGATGACGGCGCGCTCGGCGCCCATGCGGACGAGGGGGGCGTCGGAGGCGACCCGGTGGCTGCCGAGGGTGGCGAGGTATCCGACCGCTTCCACCAGATTGGTCTTGCCCTGCCCGTTCGGGCCGACGAAGGCGGTGACGCCCGGGTCGAGCGGAACCTCGGCCCGGGCGTACGAGCGGAAGTCGGCCAGCGAAAGATGCGTGACGTGCATGGTCGTTCCGCCGGCCTTCCCCAGAGTGCTGATGGACTGTGGATCGCGGGGCTCGCGGGGCGGCCCTGTGGATCCCCGAGGGTCCTTGCGGACTACTTCTTCTCTACGGCGTGACCGCCGAACTGGTTGCGCAGCGCGGCGATCATCTTCATCTGCGGCGAGTCCTCCTGACGGGAGGCGAACCGCGCGAACAGCGACGCGGTGATCGCCGGCAGCGGCACCGCGTTGTCGATGGCGGCCTCCACAGTCCAGCGTCCCTCACCGGAGTCCTGTGCATAACCGCGCAGGCCCTCCAGGTGCTCGTCCTCGTCAAGGGCGTTGACGGCCAGGTCCAGCAGCCAGGACCGGATGACGGTGCCCTCCTGCCACGAGCGGAACACCTCGCGGACGTCCGTGACGGAGTCGACCTTCTCCAGCAGCTCCCAGCCCTCGGCGTAAGCCTGCATCATCGCGTACTCGATGCCGTTGTGGACCATCTTCGCGAAGTGGCCCGCGCCGACCTTGCCGGCGTGTACCGCGCCGAAGTCGCCCTCCGGCTTCAGCGCGTCGAAGACCGGCTGCACCTTGGCGACGTTCTCGGCGTCGCCGCCGTACATCAGCGCGTACCCGTTCTCCAGGCCCCAGACGCCGCCGGAGACACCGCAGTCGACGAAGCCTATGCCCTTGGCCGCCAGCTCCTCGGCGTGCTTCTCGTCATCCGTCCAGCGGGAGTTGCCGCCGTCCACGACCACGTCGCCGGGCTCCAGCAGCTCGGCGAGCTGGTCGATGGTCGACTGGGTGGGCTCGCCGGCCGGGACCATCACCCACACCACGCGCGGACCGCTGAGCTTGCCCACAAGCTCTTCCAGGCTGTGGACATCCGCGAGGTCCGCGTTGCGGTCGTATCCGAGGACGGTGTGGCCCGCGCGGCGAATCCGCTCGCGCATGTTGCCGCCCATCTTGCCGAGGCCGACGAGACCGAGCTCCATCAGTTGTGTTCCTTAGGTCGCTGTGTGGCGGAAGAGGCACGAGGTGCCGAAGGCGAGCCTAAACCCGCCCTCGCCTGCACAGCTGTGGGCATACGCGCTCATGCGATAGCCCACTGACCTGCGACTTTTCCGGTTGACTGGGGGACCCGGCCGGCACCCCCGCCCTCGGCCGACACCAGTGCCGGGCACCCACCAAGGCGCCCGGCACTGTGCACAGCTGTGGAAAACGATCAGCCGCTGAGCCGCACCGGCATGATCAGGTACTTGTACGCGTCGTCAGCCTCGGCATCCACCGCCGGCTTCCCACTGAGCAGCGCCGGCTTCGTGGACGTCGTGAACGACAGCTGAGCCACCGGCGAGTCGATCGCGCTCAGACCGTCCAGCAGGAACGTCGGGTTGAAGGCGATGGAGATGTCATCGCCTTCCAGCTGCGCGTCGACCCTTTCCACAGCCTGTGCATCGTCGCTGGACCCGGCCTCCAGGATCAGCACACCCTGCTCGAAGCTCAGCCGCACCGGGGTGTTCCGCTCGGCCACCAGCGCCACACGCTTGACGGCCTCCACGAAGGGCGCGGTCTCGATCACGGCGACGGAGTTGAACTCGGTCGGGAACAGCGTGCGGTACTTCGGCAGGTCGCCCTCGAGCAGACGCGTGGTCGTACGCCGCCCCGCGCCCTCGAAGCCGATCAGGCCCTCGCCGGCGCCCGACCCGGACAGCGCCAGCGTCACGCTGTCACCGGCGCCGAGCGACTTGGCGGTGTCCAGCAGCGTCTTGGCGGGGACCAGGGCGACCGCGGAGGCGTCCGGGTTCTCCGGCTTCCACAGGAACTCACGGACGGCGAAGCGGTAGCGGTCGGTGGACGCCAGGGTGACCGTGTCGCCCTCGATCTCGATGCGCACACCGGTGAGGACGGGCAGCGTGTCGTCACGGCCGGCGGCGATGGCCACCTGGGAGACGGCGGCCGCGAAGACCTCGCCGGGGACGGTGCCGGTGGCGTTCGGCATCTGCGGCAGCGCCGGGTACTCCTCCACAGGCAGTGTGTGCAGGGTGAACCGGGAGGACCCACAGACCACGGTCGCCCGTACACCGTCTGTGGAAATCTCCACCGGCCGGTTGGGCAGGGCGCGGGAGATGTCGGCGAGCAGCCGGCCGGAGACGAGGACGGTGCCCTCCTCCTCGACCTCGGCTTCCACGGACACACGCGCGGAGACCTCGTAGTCGAAGCTCGACAGGCTCAGCTGGCCGTCCTCGGCCTTGAGGAGAAGGCCGGCGAGGACAGGCGCCGGCGGACGGGCCGGGAGGCTGCGTGCCGCCCACGCCACTGCCTCCGCGAGTACGTCGCGTTCCACCCGGATCTTCACCGTAAGCCGCCTCCTGCTGTTGCTACTGAGTCCTCCGACTCGGTGTCACCGCCCACTGCGGAGGGAAGGACACCGGGGACCAGTCTGACGCACCGCACTGACAGTAGGTGCCCGTCGGGGTCAAGTCGCTCCGAGAGGCAGCCGGGCGCGAAACAGCGAGTTGTGCACAGGCCCCGCTTCGAAACGGTTGCCGAGCTCTCTCTAGTTGGGAGTAGTAGTAGGGCCTGTGGATACCGTGGATAACCTCGTTTTCCCAGCTCAGAGCCGGAATTTTATCCACGGGGCCTGTGGGTGGAGGCGGTGGACAACCCGGGGCATCTGTGGAGAACAGAAAGTTCTGCACACCCCGCCCACAGCCTGAGGGCAGTTCTCCCCAGCTGCGTCCCCAGGTTTACCCACGTTTCCCACAGCCCAATCCGGCACCTTCGTGTGACGGCTTTCACTCGACGCGGTGAGCGGGTGCGTCGCGTTGCCGAACAGTGGACAGCCATGTGGAGAAGCCGGGGATCGCTGGGGACAACCCGCGCCAGCCTGTGGGTCGTCGGTGGACAACTCCGTGCACAGCCTGTGGATCCTTCCGTTGTCCACAGTCTGTGGAGATCGTTTGTCCACGATTCCACAGGCTGCTGAGCTGGGCGAACGGCGGATCAACCGGCTCCCTGTGGATGCAGTTCGGGACAACTCAACAGTCCCCAGCATGTGGACGGAAAAAAGTCACCGAATCTGTGGAGAGGGGCCGTAACCCGCCAGAAAATCGAACACCCGGTGGCGGCACCCAGGGGCGGCATCCCCGCCCAGCGCCCGCACCGGGCACCCGTAAGGACACCGAGCAAGGACATCGAGCACGGTGGAGAGCCCCACATGCCGGAGGGCGCCCCCGGGGTCCGTAACCCCGAAGGCGCCCTCAGCGCAGTCCCACAGCCGGCGTCAGCCGCACCTCACCCGTTCTTGATCCGGTTCGTCAGCTCGGTCACCTGGTTGTAGATCGACCGCCGCTCAGCCATCAGCGCCCGGATCTTCCGGTCGGCATGCATCACGGTCGTATGGTCCCGCCCACCGAACTGCGCCCCGATCTTCGGCAACGACAGATCCGTCAGCTCACGGCACAGGTACATGGCGATCTGCCGCGCGGTGACGAGCGCCCGGCCACGCGACGTACCGCACAGATCCTCCACCGTCAGTCCGAAGTAGTCCGCGGTCGCCGCCATGATCGCCGTGGCGGTGATCTCGGGCGCGGTGTCCTCGCCGCCGGGGATCAGGTCCTTCAGGACGATCTCGGTCAGGCCCAGGTCCACCGGCTGCCGGTTGAGCGAGGCGAACGCCGTCACCCGGATCAGCGCACCCTCCAGCTCACGGATGTTCCGGGAGATCCGTGAGGCGATGAACTCCAGCACCTCCGGCGGCGCGTTCAGCTGCTCCTGCACCGCCTTCTTGCGCAGAATCGCGATGCGTGTCTCCAGCTCGGGCGGCTGGACATCGGTGATCAGACCCCACTCGAAACGGTTCCGCAGCCGGTCCTCCAGCGTGACCAGCTGCTTCGGCGGCCGGTCGGAGGACAGCACGATCTGCTTGTTCGCGTTGTGGAGCGTGTTGAAGGTGTGGAAGAACTCCTCCTGCGTCGACTCCTTGTCCGCGAGGAACTGGATGTCGTCGACGAGCAGGATGTCCATCTCGCGGTAGCGCTTGCGGAAGCTGTCGCCCTTGCCGTCGCGGATGGAGTTGATGAACTCGTTGGTGAACTCCTCCGAGCTGACGTACCGCACGCGCGTGCCCGGGTAGAGGCTGCGTGCGTAGTGCCCGATCGCGTGCAGCAGATGCGTCTTGCCGAGTCCCGACTCCCCGTAGATGAAGAGGGGGTTGTAGGCCTTGGCCGGTGCCTCGGCGACGGCGACC
The DNA here is from genome assembly GCF_040634095.1 of Streptomyces sp. NPDC007205. Taxonomy (NCBI): domain Bacteria; kingdom Bacillati; phylum Actinomycetota; class Actinomycetes; order Kitasatosporales; family Streptomycetaceae; genus Streptomyces; species Streptomyces sp. NPDC007205. The sequence continues at coordinate 228,278 of NZ_JBEYEW010000004.1, read as the reverse complement.
GCGGCGGCGTGCGCGAACCGGTTGGAGGCGCCGATGACGAACGTGTCGAAGAGGTACTTGGGGTTCAGCCGTGCCGTCGGCTCGCCGGGACCGCTCGCCGGCGCGGGCTGTGCGGCCAGCGGTCCCGGCGCTCCGGTGCCGCCGGCCGAGGGCAGGTCCGGCCGGCCGGGACCGCCGCGGTGCGCCGGGCCGCCGCCCGCCGGCTGCTCGGGCAGCTCACGGCGGACGGGATCGCGCTGGTCGTACTCGGCGCGCCCGGAGTCGTAGTCGGCGCGCGGGCTGTCGTACTCGCCGCGCTGCTGCTCGTACGACGGCCGGTCCATGCCCTGCGAGCGGTAGTCCGACGACGGCGGGCCGTAGACGTCCGGCCCGGAGCCGTAGGCGTCCTGGGACGACGGCGAGGCGTACGGGTCGCGCTCGGGGAAGCCGAGCCGCGGCTGCTGCCAGCCGTACTCGTCCTGCGTGGGACGCGGCCAGCCGCCGGGCTCGCGGCGCTGGTACTCGGAGGGATACGCCGGGCGCACGACGGGGAGCTGGTCGGCGCGACCGGGGGGCAACTGGTCGGCGCGGCTCTGGTGGTCGGCCGGCGGCTGCTCGGCGGCGCGGTGGCGGCCGTAGCCCTCGTACGGCCGTTCCTCGTATGACGGGCCGGACGGCAGCTCCGGCTCCTCGTAGCGCGGCTTCGGCGTCTGCTGCGCCGGCGCCGCGGGAGCCGGCGGCTCGCCCGCGGAGTCGTCCACGGTGATCGCGATGCGGATGGGGCGGCCGCACTCGCGGCTCAGTGTCTCGCTGACGACCGGCGCGAGACGGCCCTCCAGTACGCCCTTCGCGAATTCGTTCGGCACGGCGAGCAGGGCGGTGTCCGCCACCAGCGCGAGCGGCTGGCAGCGCCGGATCCAGTGCTCGTCCTTCCCCTCGACACCCTGTCCGCGGCCCTCACCGAGGAGCTGCTCCAGTACTCGTGGCCACACTGCGGCAAGATCGGCAGGTACGTCAGCCACAGGGCACGCTCTCTCACAGGTCCCACGAACGTGTGATCGCGGAACGGGTCGGGGGGTACATCGGGTGGTCGGCGGGTCAAACCCGCCGGGGCGGGGGACAAAAGAACGAATCGCAGTCCAGCCACGGTAGTCAGCGCGGCGGGTGCGGTTCAAGTTGTTGTCCCCAGCCTGTGGATAGTGTCTCTCCGTGACCCCCGGTTTGACCGGATGGCGCAGCCCCGCGTACCGTAACCAGGTCGAGTTGTCGATGGCTGCTGCCGCCTGCCTCCGATGGGCACAGGTCACGTCAGGTGATCGGGAAGCGGTGCACTCGGGCGTGACGCGAGCTACTCGTGGGCGCACGGTGACAGCCAAGACGGCACCCCGCCACTACCGATTTTCTGGAGCCCCCGAGTGAGCAAGCGCACCTTCCAGCCGAACAACCGTCGCCGCGCGAAGACCCACGGCTTCCGCCTGCGGATGCGCACCCGTGCCGGCCGCGCGATTCTCGCGAACCGTCGCGCCAAGGGTCGCGCCAGCCTGTCCGCCTGATCCCGATCAGGTCATGACGTCGTGCTGCCTACCGAGCATCGGCTGAGGCGGCGCGAGGACTTCGCGACCGCGGTCCGACGAGGACGCCGGGCAGGACGCCCGACTCTCGTCGTCCACCTTCGTAGCGGTGCCACGGACCCGCACGCGCCTGGGGAGAGCGCTCCCCCGACGCGTGCGGGTTTCGTCGTGAGCAAGGCCGTGGGTGGTGCGGTCGTGCGCAACAAAGTGAAGCGCAGACTGCGTCATCTGATGCGTGACCGAGTCGCCCTGTTTCCCCCCGGTAGCCTGGTAGTCGTACGAGCGCTGCCCGGATCGGGCGACGCAGACCACGCACAGCTGGCCCGAGACCTGGATGCCGCCCTCCAGCGGCTGCTGGGAGGGGGCGCGCGATGAAGTACCCGCTGCTGGCTCTGATCAAGCTGTACCAGTGGACGATCAGTCCACTGCTGGGGCCAGTGTGCAAGTACTACCCGTCGTGCTCCCACTACGGCTACACGGCCATCGACCGGCACGGTGCGATCAAGGGAACGGCACTCACAGCCTGGCGCATCCTCCGGTGCAATCCGTGGTCGCCGGGCGGTGTGGACCATGTTCCGCCGCGCAAGCGCCCGCGGTGGCACGAAATGCTGCGCGACGCTTGGCGTGCACGCAGGGGCGGGCCCTCCGCCGCCGAACCGGCCACCGAAGAGAAGCTCTCTTCCGAGCTTCCTCCGAGCCCGGCCGCAGAGACTTCGTCCCATGCCCAAGGAGCATGATTAGTGGACACGATTGCCAGCCTCTTCAGTTTCATCACCTGGCCCGTCTCCTGGGTCATCGTCCAGTTCCACAAGGTGTACGGGGCGATCTTCGGACCTGACACCGGGTGGGCCTGGGGCCTGTCCATCGTGTCCCTGGTGATCCTGATCCGCATCTGCCTGATCCCGCTCTTCGTGAAGCAGATCAAGTCGACACGCGCGATGCAGACGCTCCAGCCGGAGATGAAGAAGATCCAGGAGCGCTACAAGAACGACCGGCAGCGTCAGTCCGAAGAGATGATGAAGCTGTACAAGGAGACGGGCACCAACCCGCTCTCCTCGTGCCTTCCCATCCTGGCGCAGTCGCCGTTCTTCTTCGCCCTGTACCACGTGCTCAACGGCATCGCGACGGGCTCGAAGATCGGCGCCATCAACGAGCCGCTGCTCGCCAGCGCCCGTCATGCGCACATCTTCGGCGCCCCGCTCGCCGCGAAGTTCATGAACAGCGCGGACACGGTCGCGGCGCTCGGCGCCTCACTGACCGATGTCCGGGTCGTGACCGCGGTCATGATCGTCATGATGTCGTTCTCGCAGTTCTACACGCAGCGCCAGCTGATGACGAAGAACGTCGACACGACGGTCAAGACGCCGTTCATGCAGCAGCAGAAGATGCTGATGTACGTCTTCCCGGTCATGTTCGCCGTCTTCGGTATCAACTTCCCGGTCGGTGTCCTCGTCTACTGGCTGACCACCAACGTGTGGACCATGGGCCAGCAGATGTACGTCATCCGCAACAACCCGACCCCCGGTTCCAAGGCCCAGGCCGCCTACCTGGAGCGCCTGACCAAGCACGTCACGCACGCCGGCAAGGTCCGCCGCCGCAGCGAGAAGACCATCGTCAAGGCGATCGTCGCCAAGGGCCGCGACCGCAACGAGTTCGAGCGCAAGTTCATCAACGCCCTGAACAAGGCCGGTCTCGCCGCCCAGGCCGACGGCACCGTGGTGAAGAGCGTGACCCAGGCCGAGGCCCCGACCGCAGACGGTGCGGAGACCATCTCGGCGGCGGAGGCCGGCACCGCGGCGCGGCGCCAGCAGCCCAAGCGCCAGTCCAAGTCCCAGCGTCAGTCCGGTGGGCCCAAGCCGGCGGGCGGGACCACCTCGTCCACCTCGCTGGAGAAGTCCGACGAGCCGCAGGACGCCAAGCCCGCCGCTGCCCAGCAGGCTCCGAAGCCCGGCTCCGGCACCCGCAGCAAGGCCCAGTCCGGCCAGCGCAAGGGTGGCCCGCAGCGGCCCAAGTCCCCGTCCAAGAAGTAAGAAGGAGCCCATCCCGTGACGGAAGGCACCACCTCCGCCGCTGCCGAGGGTGCAGACACCCTCACCCGCCTCGAGCAGGAGGGTGAGATCGCGGCGGACTACCTGGAGGGTCTGCTGGACATCGCCGACCTCGACGGCGACATCGACATGGATGTCGAGGCCGACCGCGCCTCCGTGTCAATCATCAGTGACACCGGCAGCCGCGACCTGCAGAAGCTGGTCGGCCGGGACGGCGAGGTGCTGGAGGCACTGCAGGAGCTGACGCGCCTGGCCGTGCACCGGGAGACCGGTGACCGCAGCCGGTTGATGCTGGACATCGCGGGTTACCGGGCCAAGAAGCGGGCCGAGCTGTCCGAGATCGGCGCCAAGGCCGCCGCCGAGGTGAAGAGCACCGGTGAGCCCGTCAAGCTCAAGCCGATGACTCCGTTCGAGCGCAAGGTCGTGCACGACGCGGTCAAGGCCGCAGGACTGCGCAGCGAGTCAGAGGGCGAGGAGCCGCAGCGGTTCGTCGTCGTACTGCCCGCCTGATCGGTCCCCACGTTCCACCGGCCCCGTCTGTTGAGCAGACGGGGCCGAACTTTGTCAGCCTGGTAGTTCTGGTGGCCGACGCGCGAAGCGTCGGCGCTGTACGGAAGGACGGTCCCCGTGACGGAGGCAGCGGAGCTTCCCCCCGCGCCCGAACAGGCGCGGGAAGTGTTTGGTGATCGCTTCGCCGATGCGGTCCGCTACGCGGAGCTGCTCGCCGAGGCGGGCGTTCAGCGTGGCCTGATCGGCCCGCGGGAAGTGCCCCGCCTGTGGGAGCGGCATCTGCTGAACTGCGCGGTGCTCTCCGAGGCCGTCCCCGAGGGAGTGACGGTCTGCGATGTCGGCTCCGGCGCCGGATTGCCCGGCATCCCCCTCGCTCTGGTCCGGGACGACCTGAACATCACCCTGTTGGAGCCGCTGCTGCGGCGCACCAATTTCCTCACCGAGGTCGTCGAGCTGCTCGGCCTGGATCATGTCACGGTCGTGCGGGGGCGTGCCGAGGAGGTTCTGGGGAAGTTGCCGCCGGTCCATGTGGTGACCGCCCGAGCCGTGGCCCCGCTGGACCGACTGGCCGCGTGGGGCATCCCGTTGCTGCGCCCCTACGGCGAGATGCTCGCGCTCAAGGGGGACACCGCCGAGGAGGAACTGAAGGCCGCGGCCACGGCACTCAGCAAGCTCGGCGCGGTGCAGACGTCCATCCTGCATGTGGGCGAAGGAGTGGTAGACCCGCCGTCCACCGTCGTACGGGTCGAGGTCGGTGAGAGCCCCGGCGGTGTGCGGTTCGCGGCTAAGCGGGCGAAGGCGGCCCGGACGGGCCGGGCACGCCGCCGTCGCTGATCCGTCCTGACCACGCGGCGTACTCCACACAAGGTGCCAAACCTACGCAGGACGGAGTGTCGCAGGGGTCCGGTCGCAGCCGCTGTGCATCGTGTTTCACGTGAAACGTCGCTCACTTCTGCACGGCATCATCAGTCGTGGCCGCGCCGCGGCCGAACCCCGCGACCGCAAGCCTCTCAGTTCACTCGGAGGGGCAACCAAGTTGTCCACAGAGGTGGATTTCTCCACAGAACACCAGGCCTCACTGGTTCACGACCCCGAAGGCATGGGAGGCTCTGTTCATTGCGAGCCTGAAGTCGAGGAGAGTGAATCCTTGCGGTCCGACGCCAACATCGCGGGACCGATGACCGATCCGGTCCCCGGTCCCCGTACCGAGTCGATGGGGGCGGATGTTTCACGTGAAACACCGCCCCCGATGGACGACACTCCCATCGGTCGTGCGGCCCAACTGGCGGTAGAGGCTCTGGGCCGCGCCGGCGAAGGTCTGCCACGACCGGAGCAGACCCGAGTCATCGTGGTCGCCAACCAGAAGGGCGGCGTGGGCAAGACGACGACAACCGTCAACCTTGCCGCTTCGCTGGCTCTGCACGGCAGCCGTGTCCTGGTGATCGACCTCGACCCCCAGGGCAACGCGTCCACCGCCCTCGGAATCGACCACCACGCCGACGTCCCTTCCATCTACGACGTGTTGGTGGAGAGCAAGCCTCTGGCCGAGGTCGTCCAACCGGTGGCGGACGTGGAAGGCCTCTTCTGTGCTCCGGCCACCATCGACCTCGCCGGTGCCGAGATCGAGCTGGTGTCCCTGGTGGCCCGGGAGAGCCGACTTCAGCGGGCGATCCAGGCGTATGAACAGCCCTTGGACTACATCCTCATCGACTGTCCGCCCTCGCTCGGCCTGCTGACGGTCAACGCGCTGGTGGCGGGCCAGGAGGTCCTCATCCCGATCCAGTGTGAGTACTACGCACTCGAGGGTCTGGGCCAGCTGCTGCGCAACGTCGACCTGGTGCGGGGGCACCTCAACCCCACACTGCATGTGTCGACCATCCTGCTCACCATGTACGACGGCCGGACGCGTCTCGCGTCCCAGGTCGCGGAAGAGGTGCGCACCCACTTCGGCGACGAGGTGCTGCGGACGAGCATTCCCCGCTCGGTCCGTATCTCCGAGGCGCCGAGTTACGGGCAGACGGTGCTGACCTACGATCCTGGATCGAGCGGTGCCCTCTCGTATCTTGAGGCGGCCCGAGAAATCGCGCTGAAGGGCATTGGCGTCAGCTACGACGCGAGCCAGGCCCATATCGGCGCTCAGAACGACCCGAACATGGTGGAGGGGATCCAGTGAGCGAGCGACGGAGGGGGTTGGGCCGTGGGCTTGGCGCACTGATCCCCGCTGCCCCGACCGAGAAGACCCCGGCTCCGGCCGCGCTGGGAGGCGGAGCCTCCACCTCCCCGGCAGCGGTCCCGGTGCTGACGACTGACCGCGGAGTCGCCGCGGCGAAAGTGGCCACGCTGCCGCCTGTTTCACATGAAACCGAGGAGCCCCCGGCAAATCCGGTCACCGAGATGCCGGCTCCTCCGATGGGCGCGCACTTCGCCGAGATCCCTCTCGACGCGATCTCGCCCAACCCCCGCCAGCCGCGTGATGTCTTCGACGAGGACGCGCTCCACGAACTGGTGACCTCCATCAAGGAGGTCGGTCTCCTGCAGCCCGTCGTGGTACGGCAGCTGGGGCCCGGCCGCTATGAGCTGATCATGGGTGAGCGCCGCTGGCGAGCATGCCGTGAGGCCGGCCTGGACGCCATTCCGGCGATCGTCCGCGCCACGGAGGACGAGAAGCTCCTCCTGGATGCGCTGCTGGAGAACCTGCACCGCGCGCAGCTGAACCCGTTGGAAGAGGCGGCCGCCTACGACCAGCTGCTGAAGGACTTCAACTGCACGCATGACCAGCTGGCCGACCGGATCGGGCGTTCCCGGCCCCAGGTCTCCAACACCCTGCGTCTGCTGAAGCTCTCGCCAACGGTCCAGAAGCGGGTTGCCGCTGGTGTCCTCTCCGCCGGTCACGCCCGAGCCCTGCTGTCCGTGACAGACTCTGAGGAGCAGGACCGGCTGGCTCATCGCATCGTGGCCGAAGGCCTGTCCGTGCGAGCCGTCGAAGAGATCGTGACCCTCATGGGCTCGCGGCCCCAGAAGCCTCAGCGCTCCAAGGGCCCGCGCGCCGGCTCCCGGCTCTCCCCGGCACTGAACGAGCTGGCGACCCGCCTGTCGGACCGCTTTGAGACCCGGGTGAAGGTCGACCTCGGTCAGAAGAAGGGCAAGATCACCGTCGAGTTCGCCTCCGTGGACGATCTGCAGCGGATCCTGGGCACCCTCGCGCCGGGCGAGGGGCCGGTGCTGCAGGGCGAGCTTCAGGAGAACGAGGTGGAGGACCAGGACGACTGATCCTGGCTCGGCCCCCTCGGTCGTACAGGGAGCGGGCTGTGTCCGGTGTGTACCGGAACACGGCCCGCTCTTTGCTTTGAGTCGGTATCGAGGGAATCGCATGGTGGATACGATGCGATCGGGTATGGCACATCCACCGGACAGCGTCTGCATCTCTCAGTGGGGAGACGGGGGCCATGCGATCGATGAGCCGCACCGGACTGGTGAGCGCGGGCCTGGGCCTTGGAGCGGTCGGCGGATTCGTCGGCAGCCTGCTCAGGGAGCGGAGCGCTCTGACAGCCGCTTGTGATGCGGCGGCGAAGGAAGCGAGGAACAGCCTTCATGGGGCGTCGGCTCGTGCCGCTCACGCTGGACAACCTTCAGGACCTTCCCTCACGCTGTCGCTCGTGCGTCTTCTGGGAGCTGGACCCCGTCAGCGGTGAAGCGGCGGTAAAGGGCGGCACCTCCGCAATGGAGAAGGAGGCGTGGATCTCCGCCGTCCTGCTGGACTGGGGATCGTGTGGCCGCGTGGTGTACGTCGACGACGTGCCGGTGGGCTTCGCGCTCTACGCTCCTCCGGCCTATGTCCCACGCTCGACGGCCTTCCCCACGAGCCCCGTCTCGCCGGACGCCGTGCAGCTGATGACGGCGTTCATCATGCCCGGCTATCAGGGCCAGGGGCTGGGGCGGGTGCTCGTACAGACGGTCGCCAAGGATCTGCTGCGCCGAGGCTTCAGGGCGATTGAGGCCTTCGGCGACGCCCGCTGGAAGGAGCCCGCCTGCCTGTTGCCGGCGGATCATCTGCTGGCCGTGGGGTTCAAGACGGTCCGGCAGCACCCCACACATCCCCGGCTGCGGCTGGAGCTGCGCTCGACGCTCTCCTGGAAGGAAGACGTGGAGATGGCGCTCGACCGGCTTCTGGGAGCGGTACAGAAGGAGCCTGCGCTGCGGCCCCTCTAAGCTCCGACCCCTCTCACACGAATGGGCCAGCCCATCCGGGCTGGCCCATTCGTGTTTCACGTGAAACGTCACTCGGCGATGAACTCATCGAGGTCGCGCACGATCGCGGCCTTCGGCTTGGCACCGACGATGGTCTTGGCGACCTCGCCACCCTGGTAGACGTTCAGGGTCGGGATGGACATGACGCCGTACTTGGCGGCCGTATTCGGGTTCTCGTCGATGTTGAGCTTGACGATCTCGATCTTGTCGCCGTACTCGGCAGCGATGGCCTCGAGGGACGGTGCGATCTGCCGGCACGGGCCGCACCAGGCGGCCCAGAAGTCCACCAGGACGGGCTTGTCGTTCTTGAGGACGTCCTGCTCGAAGGAATCGTCGGTCACATTCTTCAGGGTGCCGGCCACGGCGGGCTCCTTAACTCGATCGTGCGGGGGGCGAGGGGGAAGGTCAGACGGCGGCGGTCTTCTCGGGCTCCGCCTTGTCCTCGTCCGCGAGGGCGGAGAGGAAGCGCTCGGCGTCGAGAGCAGCGGAGCAGCCGGTACCGGCTGCGGTGATCGCCTGGCGGTAGGTGTGGTCCACCACGTCACCGGCGGCGAAGACACCTGTGGCATTGGTGTGGGTGGACGGGGAGGTGACCTTCAGGTAGCCCTCCTCGTCCAGATCCAGCTGGCCCTTGAACAGCTCGGTGCGCGGGTCGTGGCCGATCGCGATGAACAGCCCGGTCACGGGCAGCTCCGACAGCTCGCCGGTCTTGACGTTGCGCAGCTTCAGGCCGGAGAGCTTCTGCTCGCCCTGGATCTCGGCGACCTCGCTGTCCCACACAAACTTGATCTTCGGGTCGCCGAAGGCGCGCTCCTGCATCGCCTTGGAGGCGCGCAGGGTGTCCCGGCGGTGGACGATCGTCACGGACTTGGCGAAGCGCGAGAGGAAGGTGGCCTCCTCCATCGCGGTGTCGCCGCCGCCGATCACGGCGATGTCCTGGTCCTTGAAGAAGAACCCGTCGCAGGTGGCGCACCAGGAGACGCCGCGACCGGAGAGCGCGTCCTCGTTCGGCAGGCCCAGCTTGCGGTGCTGGGAGCCGGTGGCGACGATGATGGCCTTCGCCTGGTGCACCGTGCCGGCGGTGTCGGTGACGGTCTTGATCTCACCGGTCAGGTCGACCGAGACGATGTCGTCCGGGACCAGCTCGGCGCCGAAGCGCTCGGCCTGCGTCCTCATGTTGTCCATGAGGTCGGGGCCCATGATGCCGTCGCGGAAGCCCGGGAAGTTCTCGACCTCGGTGGTGTTCATCAGTGCGCCACCGGCGGTGACGGCGCCCTCGAACACCAGGGGCTTCAGCGACGCGCGCGCGGTGTAGAGCGCCGCCGTGTAGCCTGCGGGCCCGGAGCCGATGATGATCACGTTTCGGACGTCGCTCACGGCTTGTTTCCTCGTCTCTGGTCTGCGTCGGTCGACCGGTGGGAGCGCCTTTCAGAACTCTCACCCACCCAACGGATCCTACGGGGCGCGCATTCCCGCTGTGTCGGAGCGCACGCATGCGGCGAGGCTACGGATGGCGCTGCCGGAGTGGGTCAGGTGTGCCGGTGAGCACGGCTGGGCTGCACACGGCAGGCATCAAGATCATCGTTGGGTACAGTAGTAAGACGCTCAACGTGCGGGGCACAGCCTGTGGGGGAACGGATTCCGACTGGAAGACGGTGCAGATCGGTGGCCGTGATGGCTGGGTGGCGGCGGAATGCGTCGCTCTCCGCATCTGATTCCAGCGGCGTCGTTGAGGTGACCTGCTGAACATCCACGCACGTGGGTGACGTGGAAAGGTCACGAGTTCGGTGCTCGTGGCTTTTCCTTGTTCACAGCCTCGGCCACGTCACTTCATGGTCGGGGGTAGGACTCTTTCAAGAGGACGGTGCCCGAGGCCGTGGGAGGTTGACGGACACAGGCCGCGTCGACGATATAAGCCGTGACCCGAGCACTGTCATGGGTATCGGGCACGACGACGAGGTAGGCGCTCTTCCCGGCGTAGGTGCCCACCTTCGAGGCCAGGGCGCCGTCGCCCCGGGGGATGACCCGCCGAATACAGCCGGGTACCGGGACCTCGGTCTGAAGCAGTGTGTTGGCGCTCTCTGTGCCCCCCGGCGTTTCCCGTCCGGAGTCGGTGCCGGAGCGTGGTCGCTGACCGGTGTCTCCGTGTGTGGTGTCCCTGTTCGAGGCCAACAGGTCCCGCACCTGGTTCTCGACACTGACGCCGGAGAAGGCGCTGCTGGCCGGACTCGGCTTGCCGTGAGCCGTCGTCGTTGACGTCCCACTGCCGAGCACCTGGACTACCAGGGCCCCGGCCCCGAGCACGGCCGCGGTCAGAACACCCCCGAGAACGACGGCCCTGCGGCGGCTGCGTCCGGTCGTCTTCCGCCCTGGCCCGGTTGCCCCCTGTGGGCGCCCGGCAGGGCGAGAGGTGGTAACCGGTGTTTCACGTGAAACATGACCGGCGACGTCGTCTTCGGGTGCGCTGAGGAGCGCCTCGGCGGCGAGCGCCGCATCGATACGACCGACCACGTCGGCCGGCATACGCAGTGTCTCCGATACGGATCCCAGCAGTCCCCGGAATTCCTCCAATGAGGCATGGACGTCCGCGCACAGCTCGCACGAGTCGAGGTGCTGTCGTATGGCGCTGCTGCGGTCCGGAGGGAGAAGGTCTTCGGTGAGGTCGGAGATCTCCGCGACATCCGGGTGCCCGGCCGTGTCTGGCGTGGAAGTCACGCTCGCCCACCTCCGCCCTTCACTACGGCTGAATCGCTCGGTCTGGCGTTCTTGGGGCCTTCTCTCGGAGACCCCGTTGCAGGTGGGACGGATGTCCCCTCCACCCGGTTCCGTCCCGTGCCGGGTTCTTTTCCGCTTCCGGAACCTTCGGGCCTTAGATGAGCCAGCAGAGGAAGCAGCCGGGCCCTGCCGCGGGCGCACCGGCTCTTCACCGTGCCCGTCGGTACATCGAGGATCCGGGCGGCCTCGGCCACGGGGTAGCCCTGCATGTCCACGAGGACCAGGGCGGCCCGCTGGTCGTGCGGGAGGGTACCGAGCGCTTCGAGGAGCTGGCGGTGCACGTCGTTCCGCTCGGCCGGTGCCGAAGCCGACTCGTGGGGCTCAAGCAGCTGCTCCAGCCGTTCTGTGTCGTCGACCGGCGAGGTCTTCCGTGAGGCCGCCTTACGGGCACGGTCCAGGCAGGCGTTCACCGTGATCCGGTGCAGCCATGTTGTGACAGCCGACTGGCCCCGGAAGGTGTGGGCGGCCCGGTAGGCCGACACCAGGGCGTCCTGGACCGCATCGGCGGCTTCCTCGCGGTCCCCCAGTGTCCGCAGCGCGACCGCCCAGAGCCGATCCCGATGCCGCCGGACGATCTCACCGAAGGCATGGGAGTCGCCTTCCACATGGCGGGCGAGCAGATCCCTGTCGCTCACTCCGTCGAATCCGGCGTCATCCGCCATCTGCCCCCTCCGGTCCGGGTGCGGCGTCAGCCCGTGAACTTCACTTCGCCGATCGCCTGTTTGTAGCCGGCGTCGGCGTACAGGGTGGAGTCGTACCCCGACTTCGGCACGGCCGTCAGCCAGACGAGGACATAGCGCGTCGTCACCGGCTTGGTGACCTTCACCGTAGCGGTATTGCTCGTCGTCGTGGCCTCGCCGATGCGTGTCATCGAGTCCAGCGACGGCGGCGTCAGCGAGTCAGCCGCGTACAGCTCGACCGTCGTGTGGTCACCGCCGTAGCGCATGTCGAGTGTGGCCGTGCTGAGCTTCTTGGCCGAGCCGAGGTCGTACATGATCCCGACGCCCGGCTTGAGGGGCGCGATGGGCGGGCCGGCGTTGAAGCTCTTGGTCCGCCAGTATGTCGAGGCGTTGCCGTCGTACGTGTTCCGGACGTCGCCATGCTGGGCGTCACCCTCTGCAACGAACTCCCGGCTGTCCTGGATCTTTATCGGTGTCAGCTTCGACTTCGCCGTGCCCTTGCCACCGTCGTCCGTCGTCTGGGTCCTGTTGGTGTCGTCGGACTTGTCTCCCCGGCCCATCAACGCATCCGCCAACTGCCAGCTGCCCAGACCGAGGGCCGCGATGAGGAGCGCGGACACCGCCCACTTCAGGGCCTTGCCGGTGCGGCTCTGCAGCGGGGGCGGCGGGGTCACGATCGGCTGGGGCACGCCGGGATGCGGCGCCGGTCGGCCGTACGTGCCCTGCTGGTAGGTCGTGCGCTGGTACTCGGGCGGAGCGGTGAACGCCGGCTCCGGCGGGCGGATGCGCGGCATCTCACCGATCGCCTTCACCAGCTCCTCCGGCGTGGTGCACGGAGCCTCGTGCCGGGAGGCGGTGGCCCCGTCGTTGGCGAGTGCGCGCATGGCCAATTCGGACAGACCCCGGTGGACACCGGCCCGCACCTGGTCCGGTGCGATCAGGCCGACGCCCTTGGGGAGGCCGGAGAGACCGTACGCGTCGCTCTCGTACGGCCAGCGCTGGGTCAGCGCGGCGTACAGCAGGGCGCCGATCCCCTCGGTGTCGGTGCGCTGCGGGGTGTCGGAGCTGATGCCGCGCAGCGCGGCGTTCACGGCGAGGCCCCGGATGCGCCACTGGCCGGTCGAGGCGCGCAGCACGGCGTTCGGGTTCAGCCGCAGATGGGCGAGGCCCTCGCGGTGTGCGGCGGCCATGGCGGAGGCGACCTGACTGACCAACTGGTAGGCGTCGTGCGGCTCCAGCGGGCCGGTCGTGAGGAGCGTGGTCAGCTCGGTGGCGTCGGGCAGCCACTCGTGCACGACGTAGACGAGGTCGTTCTCCTCGACGGCGTCCAGGACCTGGACGAAGCGCGGATCGCCGAGCAGCGCGGAGGAACGGGCGGCAGCCAGGACGGAACGGGCCCGCGCATGGTCCGCGGGAAGGATATGCACGCCGACGGCACGGCGGAGTTTCTCATCGACCGCACGCCAACTGCTGAATCCGTCCAGACGGGTGACGCACTCCTCCAGTCGGTAGCGTCTGGCGAGCTTGTGGCCGCTGTGCAGTTCCGGAGGCGAGGCCTTCTTCCCTGGACGCTCGGTCCCGCCGCTCCCCCCTGCCTCGTCGCTGTCCGTGTCCTGCTCCGGGTTCTTGGCCACCCCGTCGGCCGTGGACTGGTCCGCCTTCGCGGTCAGCGGCTGCTCACCGCTGTTGTCTGCCACGTCGACGGCAGCCGTGCTCCGTTCCGCCACCGTCGTCCCTGCCTCCCCATCCGTTGCACGCTGTCCGACGCCGAAACCAATTGTGCCCACAGTCCGCCGCTATGCACGACACACGGCGGCGGACGATGGTTGTGCACCTACCCCCGCCTCATCGGCCCAGACGTCCGCGGACCATGCCCACGAGCGAGTTCAGTTCCTCGATGCGCATCCGGCGGGCGGCGACGAAGAAGACGCCGAGCAGGACGGCACCGCCGGCGAGCAGCGCGGCGAAGGACCCGACGACGCCCTGGCCGAGGGTGTGCCCGATGCCGTAGCAGGCCGCGCCGCTGAGCAGGGCCGCGGGCAGCGAGGCGATGCACAGGCGCGCGTACGTCCGCAGCACCCGGGTGCCGTCCAGGTCACCGTCGAGCCGCTTGCGCAGGCGCTGCCAGGCGACCCCCACACCGATCGCGTAGGCGATGCCGTACGCGGCTGCCATTCCGGCGACCGCCCAGCGGGACGGCAGCAGGAAGTAGCAGAGCGCGGAGACGGCCGCGTTGACCGCTGCCACGATCACGGTGTTGTAGAAGGGCGTGCGGGTGTCTTCGTATGCGTAGAAGGCGCGCAGAACGACGTACTGCACCGAGTACGGGATCAGGCCGAGGCCGAAGGCCATCAGCATGTAGCCCATGTTGACGGCCGAGCTCGTGCCCGCGGAACCGAAGATCAGCGTGCACATCGGGATGCCGAGCGACAGGAAGCCGAAGGCGATGGGCACGATGGCGACCGCCGTGGTGCGCAGACCCTGGGAGATGTCGTCGCGGACGGCACCGCTGTCGCCTTCGGCGGCCGAGCGTGAGATGCGCGGCAGCAGTGCAGCCATGAGGGACACCGTGATGATGGCCTGCGGCAGGCCCCAGATCAGCTGGGCGTTGGCGTAGGCGGCGAAGCCGGTGCCCTTGACACCGGAGTGGTCGCCGGCGGCGGTGGACAGCTGGGTCACGACCATGGCGCCTGCCTGGTTGGCGAGAACGAACAGGATCGTCCACTTGGCGAGCATCGCGGCCTTGCCCAGGCCGTGGCCTCTCCAGTCGAAGCGCAGCCGGATCCGGAAGCCGGTCTCGCGCAGGTAGGGGATCATCGCCAGCGCCTGGACGACCAGGCCGAGCAGCACACCGACACCGAGCAGCCGCTGACCCTGCGGCGGGATGTTGGTGACGTCCATGTGGGAGTTGGCGGCGGTGCCGTAGACCCAGATGAACGTGCCGAGCGACACGATGATGACGATGTTGTTCAGGACCGGGGTCCACATCATCGCCCCGAACTTCCCGCGTGCGTTGAGGATCTGACCCATCACCACGTGGATGCCCATGAAGAAGATCGAAGGCAGGAAGTAACGGGTGAAGGTGACCGCGACCTCGTTGGCCGCCGGGTTGTCGGCGATGGTGGGAGACAGCGCCCGCACCAGCAACGGCGCGGCGAACATCGCGAGCGCGGTCAGCGCGGCCAAAGCCACCATCACAAGGGTCAGCAGCCGGTTGGCGAAGGCCTCGCCACCGTCCTCGTCCTCTTTCATGGACCGCACCAGCTGCGGCACGAAGACGGAGTTGAGCCCGCCGCCGACGGTGAGGATGTAGATCATCGTCGGCAGCTGGTAGGCGACCTGGAAAGAGTCGGCGAGGAAGCCGAGGCCCAGCGCCGCGGCGATCAGCGCGGAGCGGATGAAGCCGGTGAGGCGGGAGACCATCGTGCCCGCCGCCATCACGGCACTGGACTTCAGCAGCCCGCCGGCCTTGCCGCCCTTCTTCGCGGGGGCGGGAGCAGCTGCCGCCACGGGCGCGGCGTCCCTGTGCGGACCTGCGGGATCCGGTGCCGGTGCCGGGGCGGGCACCGCCGGGTCCGCCGGGGCAGCCGGGTAGGAGGCTTCGGCGTACTGGTTGCCCTGCTGGGGGCCCTGGCCGTTCGCCGGGTACTGGCCGGCGGGGCCGTACCCGGTGCCCTGAGCGGCGGCCGGTCCGGAGAAGCCCGGCGCATCCATGGGCGCCTGCCCACCACTCTGCTGCTGGTCCTTGAAGAGGTGCGCGAAGGCGTCCGGCTCGTGGTACTCCTCGCCCGAGTGCGTGACCAGGTCGTCCACGCCCACGAACTGGGTGGTGCGCGGGTCGTCGCCGTACGGCAGGTACGGGGTCGCACCCTCCGGCTCCGGTGCCGGCGTCTGCGCCCACACCCGCGGGTCGGGTGCGTACGGTGACGGGGCGGGCGGGCCGTACAGGGGCTGCTGCTCGTAGCTGCCGGCAGGGGGCGGCGGGTGTGCGGCGCGGTCGTAGAGCGCCTCGGCGACCGGGTCCTGCGCGGCCAGGTCGTGCGCCCGGTAGGGGTCCTGGTCGTAGGCGTCCTGGAGGTACATGTCCGCCGCTTGCTGCGGCGGTACCTGACCGGGCTCCGGCGGCGTCTCGGGGTAGCCCGAGCCGGCCGCGCCCTGGCCGCGATCACCGTCGTACGGCGCGTTCATGCTTACCCCACCTCATCGTCCCTGGCTCACCGGCCACGACATCGCTCAACGGTCCACTCTCTCACCCGTCCCGGACGGGTCGGGGCTTTCCGGTGCGGTGTCCGGCGCAGGGTCACTCGGGTGCTCCGGGTCGTCTGCCCCGGAGGGGGAGCCGGATTCCTCCGGCCCTTCCGGGAGACGATCCGCGGGGGCGTCGGGGTTCCCAGGCTCGTCGGCGGCCTCTTCCGCCGTGCCGGTGCCGTCCTCGTTCTGGCGGGCCGCGGCGCGCTTGCGCTGGGTGTACATCCGGAAGCCGGCGAGAACGAGGAGGAGTACGCCACCGCCGATGACCAGCATCACGGTGGGCGTGATCTCGGTGACCTTCACGTCGAAGCTGACGGGGGCGCCGTACTTCACGCCGTCCTCGGTGTACAGCTGGGCGACCACCGTGACCCGGCCGTTGGCGTTGGCGGAGGTGGTGAACTTCACGGACTGGCTGTGCCCGCCGGAGATCTCGACCGGCTGCTCGTAGTAGGCCTTGCCGCCGATCTTCAGACGGGTCGGCATGCTCGAGGTGAGGCGCAGGACCAGATGTCCGACGGGCTGGACGAGGTTGTTCTGGACAGTCACCGGGATCGTGGCGCTGCGGCCGGAGAGCTTGGTCTCCGACTTGTCGATCAGCTTGACCTGGTCGGCCAGGTGGTCGAGCCAGCCCTCGACGCCGTCCCGGTAGCTGCCCGCTTCCGCGCTCCTGCCCCGCCACGACGCGGACATCTCACGGTTTATGGCCAGCCCGAAGGGGGTCACGACGCGGGACTGGTGGGAGAGGATCACCTGGAAACTGTCGAGCCCTCCCTGGGTGCGCGCGATCTGCTCGAAGGCCGTTCGCGGCAGCTCCCGCGAGCGCAGCGAGGAAGGATAGGCGGACCCGGACGGGATGCGCGTGGTGGCATCCGGGTCGGGCTTGTCCTTGGCCGCCGCGCCGAGATCCTGGGACTGGGACCAGTTCCCGCCCTGGAGCGCCTTCAGCGCCGCCGCCATCGCCTGTGCCTGGCTCCCCGTGGGCATGCGCTGCGGGGCGACGACGACGCTGCGCTGCTTGTCCGTCTGCGCGTTCACCTCGAGGCTCTGGGCCAGGAACTCCTGCACGGCGAGCGTGGCCGAGTCCGCCTTCGTCAGATCACCCTCGAAGGCCGTGGACAGCCGGGCGTCGGAGACCACCGCAGTGGTGCCTCCGCCGACCGGGCGGGCGGCGGAGGGCGTGTACGACAGCCCGGCCGTCTCCTGGAGGCTGTCGCTGCGGGCGATCACACGGTCGGCTCCGGCGGAGGTCGCCACCTTCATGGTCGCCGGATCCACGGCACCCTCCACCGGCCAGGCGAAGTCGGTGCTCGGTGTGACGTGGAGCACGGTCTTGACGGTGATGGCGGCGACGTCGGTGGCGTCTTTGAGGTGGCTGAGCGAGCCGGTGACGCTGGTGCCGTTGTGGGCGAGGGACGCCAGGTCCGGGTCGCCGAAGGGGAGCGCGACGACCTCCTTGCCCGCCACCGCCTTCTGCAGGTTCGCCAGCCACTGCTTGGCGACCGCCTGGTGATCCCGCGGGCCGGGCGTGGTGGTGTCCCCGTCGCCCGGCAGCCGGTAGTTGCCGGTCGCCATCGCGTCCACCGAGGCCAGCAGGTCCGGGTCGATCACCCAGGTGATGTCGAGGTCCTTGCCCAGCTCCACCATCTGGGCCAGCCGGCCGCCCGGTGCCAGCTCCTTGGCCAGGTCGTCGTTGAGGAACACCCGCGTCTGGAGCTCGCCGGCGCCCGTTTTGGCCGTCATGTGGACCGTGGAGAGCAGCGGCCACAGGAACGTCGTCTTGGTCTTGGTGTCGGCCTCGGACGGCTGCCACGGCAGGAACGTCCGCTGGATGCCGAGCACCTGGTCCCAGGGCTGCGCGGCGGTCTGGCCGGAGAGGGAGACACCGAACTCGTAGACACCGTCGGGGCCGAGATCGAGCTTGTCGACGGGGACGGAGATGCTGAAGTGCTCGGCGACCCCCGGGGGCAGCTTGGAGAACTTCTCCTCGTACTTGCCGCCCACCTCGGAGCCGGTGTCGCCCGGCAGGTCGTCGGAGTGCCGGGCGACGGCGTCGATCGCCGAGCGGGTGTCCAGCAGCGGACCCACTCGCAGACCCACGTGGGCGCCGGTGACGGCCTGCTTGCCGTTGTTGGTCACCGTGCCCGACACGGTCAGCGTGTCCCCGTCCGTGGGGGCACTGGGGCTGAGCGAGTCCAGGGAGACGGACACCGTGTCCGAGGCGGCGGCCTGGGCGGGCGCCGCGACGGGCAGCTGCAGCAGCCCGGCCAGCAGAGGCGCCCCCGCGAGCAGCGCGCCGGTGCGCCGCAGCCACCGGCGGGCAGGTGAGGCACTGGTCCCCTGGAAGTCTGCCGCCTCGGCCACGCGCTCGCCCGTCCCTCGTCGTCGTCAGTGGTCGTCGGAATGTGCGTCCACGCATGGTAACGATGCGCGCTGAGGGGAAGTGCCGCGGTGTCCCTGGACAAGATCGAAGAACACCGGTGACCCGTCCTCTATATCCAGTATCGGGGGGAGAGCCTCCGTACGCCGCGAGGGCAGTGCTTGCGGTGGGTATGCCGGGAGCCCGCACCTCCTGGTGGCGGCCGTCCCTGGAGGAAATGGAGGGCGCCCCTGGCCGCCGGGGCACGTACCCTCTTCTGTTGTGCCGAACCCCAACGAAGACACTCCCTCTGCCCTGAGCCAGGCGCAGCAGCGCGCGGTCGCCGAGCTGCTGCGGGTCGCCCCCGTCGCCGACGATCTTGCCCGCCGATTCCAGGAGGCCGGGTTCTCGCTCGCCCTGGTCGGCGGATCGGTGCGCGACGCGCTGCTCGGCCGGCTCGGCAACGACCTGGACTTCACGACCGACGCCCGCCCCGAGGACGTACTGAAGATCGTCCGGCCATGGGCGGACGCCGTATGGGACGTCGGAATCGCCTTCGGTACCGTCGGCGCGCACAAGGGTGCCCGTGTCGGAGACACTGACTGGCACTTTCAGATCGAGATCACCACCTATCGGTCGGAGGCCTACGACCGCACCTCGCGCAAGCCCGAGGTGTCGTACGGCGACTCCATCGAGGAGGACCTGGTCCGCCGGGACTTCACGGTCAACGCGATGGCCGTGGCGCTGCCCGAGAAGGAGTTCATCGACCCGCACGGTGGCCTTGAGGATCTTGCGGCCCGGGTGCTGCGGACGCCGGGTACGCCCGAGGAGTCGTTCTCGGACGATCCTCTGCGGATGATGCGGGCCGCGCGGTTCGCCGCCCAACTGGACTTCACGCTCGCCCCTGAGGTCATCACCGCGATGACGGAGATGGCCGGACGTATCGAGATCGTCTCGGCCGAGCGGGTCCGGGACGAGCTGAACAAGCTGATTCTCTCCGCACACCCCCGCAAGGGGCTGGGCCTGCTCGTCGACACCGGGCTCGCGGATCACGTGCTGCCCGAGTTGCCGGCGCTGCGCCTGGAACGGGACGAGCACCATCGGCACAAGGACGTCTACGAGCACACGCTGATCGTCCTGGAGCAGGCGATCGCCCTGGAGGACGACGGTCCCGATCTCGCGCTCCGGCTGGCCGCGCTGCTGCACGACATCGGCAAGCCGCGGACGCGCCGCTTCGAGAAGGACGGCCGGGTCTCGTTCCACCATCACGAGGTGGTCGGTGCCAAGATGACCAAGAAGCGCATGACCGCCCTGAAGTACTCCAACGAGCTGGTGAGGGATGTCTCACAGCTGGTCGAACTGCACCTGCGTTTCCACGGCTACGGCACCGGAGAGTGGACGGACTCGGCAGTGCGGCGTTACGTCCGTGACGCGGGCCCGCTGCTGGATCGCCTGCACAAGCTGACCCGCTCGGACTGCACCACCCGTAACAAGCGGAAGGCGGCAGCGCTGTCCAGGGCCTATGACGGCCTGGAGGAGCGCATCGCCCAGTTGCAGGAGCAGGAGGAGCTGAACGCGATCCGCCCGGACCTCGACGGCAACCAGATCATGGAGATCCTGGGTGTCGGTCCCGGCCCTGTCGTCGGCAAGGCCTACAAGCACATGCTGGAGCTGCGTCTGGAGAACGGCCCGATGGGGCATGACGCGGCCGTGACGGCTCTCAAGGACTGGTGGGCAGAGCAGAGCTGATCTCTGCGGTGCCGGGCGCGGCGGTGTTTCACGTGAAACAGGCCCCGCCCGGGCTTATCGCGTTGAGGGGCGATGTTTCACGTGAAACATCGCCCTCGCCGTTTCCCGGCCACCCACCTCAGTGACGCTCGAAGCGGGCCAAGGCCGTGGCGACCCCGCCGTAGAGGACGGCGACCAGGACAACCAGGAGTGTCGACCGGCCGTCCGGCGGCAGCATCAGGGCCGCCACTCCGGCCGCGCCGACGAAGGCCACGTTGAAGAGCACGTCGTACACCGAGAAGATCCGGCCGCGGAATGCGTCATCGACGCAGGCCTGGACGATGGTGTCCGTGGCGATCTTGGCGCCCTGGGTGATCAGGCCCAGAATGAAGGCCGCGACCAGGAGGGGCCCGGCGGCGAAGGGAAGCCCGAGGGCAGGCTCCAGTACGGTGGCAGTTCCGGAGCACACCGCGATCCACCGCTCGGGACCTAGGCGCCCCGCCGCCCACGGCGTCACCGCGGCCGCCACGAAGAATCCCGCGCCGGACACCGCCAGTGCGAGTCCGAGCAGTCGGAGCCCCGCCTCGGACGTCGTGGAGAGGGCATACCGGCACAGCATGAGCAGAAGGACCAGCAGCGCGCCGTAGCAGAAGCGCATCAGCGTCATCGCGGCCAGCGCCCAGGCGGCCTCCCTGCGCTGGGGTGCGGCCAGGTGCCGGACAGCCGCGATGAGGTCGCGTGCCGTGTCGGCGAGGGCGGTGGACATGTGCGGGCGTTTCGGCTGCTGGTCGGGGCCGAGGAGCGGGGGTGCCAGGGTGAGGGCGCTGAGGCCGGCGCACAGATAGAGGAAGGCGCCGAGGAGGACCACCGCAGCGTCGGATCCCGACGCCACGAGCCGTACGGCGAAGGCCAGACCGCCTCCCGCGGTCGCGGCGAGCGTCCCGGCTGTCGGCGACAGAGAGTTGGCCAGTACCAGACGCTCGGCGTCCACCACCCGGGGCAGAGAGGCGGACAGCCCGGCGAGGACAAAGCGGTTGACGGCCGTGACGCACAGCGCGGAGACGTAGAACAGCCAGTCCGGGACCTGGCTGACCATCAGCGCGGCGGTGGCCACGGCCAGCAAGGCGCGCAGCAGATTGCCGTACACGAAGACCTGTCGGCGCCGCCAGCGGTCCAGCAGGACGCCGGCGAACGGGCCGACCAGTGAATAGGGGAGCAGCAGGACTGCCATCGTCGAGGCGATGGCGGTCGCCGAGGTCTGTTTCTCGGGGGAGAAGACGACGTACGCGGCGAGCGCGACCTGGTAGACGCCATCGGCGCCCTGGGACAGGAGGCGGATGTACAGCAGGCGTCGGAAGTACCGCAGGCGCAACAGGACGCGCAGGTCACGGACGACGGGCATGGAGCACAGCCTCACACATGCGGAAGGCCCCCGGGTCGGTGAACCCGGGGACCTTCACAGCCCTGGCAGGAGCGTTCTGGTGCGAGCGATTGCCTTCAGGGCTTAGCGCTCGACCTCACCACGGATGAACTTCTCGACGTTCTCGCGGGCCTCGTCGTCGAAGTACTGGACCGGCGGAGACTTCATGAAGTAGGAGGACGCCGACAGGATCGGGCCGCCGATGCCGCGGTCCTTTGCGATCTTCGCGGCACGCACGGCGTCGATGATGACACCCGCGGAGTTCGGGGAGTCCCAGACCTCGAGCTTGTACTCCAGGTTCAGCGGGACGTCACCGAAGGCGCGGCCCTCGAGGCGGACGTAGGCCCACTTGCGGTCGTCCAGCCAGGCCACGTAGTCGGACGGGCCGATGTGGACGTTCTTCTCGCCGAGGTCCCGGTCGGGGATCTGGGAGGTGACGGCCTGCGTCTTGGAGATCTTCTTGGACTCCAGGCGCTCGCGCTCGAGCATGTTCTTGAAGTCCATGTTGCCGCCGACGTTCAGCTGCATCGTGCGGTCGAGGATGACACCGCGGTCCTCGAACAGCTTCGCCATGACGCGGTGCGTGATGGTGGCGCCGACCTGGGACTTGATGTCGTCACCGACGATCGGGACGCCCGCCTCGGTGAACTTGTCCGCCCACTCCTTGGTGCCGGCGATGAAGACCGGGAGGGCGTTGACGAAGGCGACCTTGGCGTCGATGGCGCACTGGGCGTAGAACTTCGCCGCGTCCTCGGAGCCGACGGGCAGGTAGCAGACGAGGACGTCGACCTGCTTGTCCTTGAGGATCTGGACGACGTCGACCGGCTCGGCGTCGGACTCCTCGATGGTCTGGCGGTAGTACTTGCCGAGGCCGTCGAGGGTGTGGCCACGCTGCACGGTGACACCGGACGTGGGCACGTCGCAGATCTTGATCGTGTTGTTCTCGGAGGCGCCGATCGCGTCCGCCAGGTCGAGGCCGACCTTCTTGGCGTCGACGTCGAACGCGGCGACGAACTCGACGTCGCGCACGTGGTAGTCACCGAACTGCACGTGCATCAGGCCGGGGACCCTGGACGCCGGGTCGGCGTCCTTGTAGTACTCGACTCCCTGCACCAGCGACGCAGCGCAGTTGCCCACGCCGACGATGGCTACGCGAACCGAACCCATTCCGGTTGCTCCCTGTGTGTACGAGTGAGGCCCTGAGTGGGACTCACGTGGCGGTGTCGCCGGGCGTATCCGTGCGGGGGGTGTCCCCGCGACGGGGCAGGCCGCCCGTCGATCCAGTGGTGGTGTCCTGCTGAGCGGGCCCCCCGGACGCGGAACCTTTCAGGTCCCGTCCGGCCCGCTCGCTCTCGATGAGCTCGTTCAGCCAGCGCACTTCGCGCTCCACGGACTCCATCCCGTGGCGCTGGAGCTCGAGTGTGTAGTCGTCGAGGCGTTCCCGCGTGCGCGTCAGAGAGGCGCGCATCTTCTCCAGGCGCTCCTCCAGACGGCTGCGCCGGCCCTCCAGGACCCGCATGCGCACATCGCGCGACGTCTGCCCGAAGAAGGCGAAGCGTGCGGCGAAGTGCTCGTCCTCATACGCGTCGGGGCCGGTCTGCGAGAGCAGGTCCTCGAAGTGCTCCTTCCCTTCCGCCGTCAGCCGGTAGACGATCTTGGCGCGGCGTCCGGCGAGCGGAGCGGCGAGGGCGTCCTCGTGGGTGCTGCCCGGTTCCTCGATCAACCAGCCGTTGCTGACCAGCGTCTTGAGGCAGGGATAGAGGGTCCCGTAGCTGAACGCCCGGAACACACCCAGGGACGTGTTGAGTCGTTTGCGCAGCTCATAGCCGTGCATCGGGGACTCGCGCAGCAGGCCGAGCACGGCGAACTCCAGGATGCCGGAACGTCGGCTCATCGTCGCCTCCTCTCGGTCCCGCTGATCGCTCCTGCGGGTCTCGCAGTACCTCTCAGCGTCTTTATCTCGCGCTGATGTATCGACTCGATACATCATGACGATAGAACGGCCTTCCGCAGGCGACAAGAGTCGCGGTGGTGAACGGGATCACATCACCGATTCATACGATGCAAGTTGCACGTTTTGGGGTGAACTTCAGGGCTCGGCAGGTTTTGGGGATGCGTAGTCTGTGCGGCATGCACACCACCGGGAACCGCGTGACGCCCGGGGAGCGTCGTCGTCCCCGGTGCAGTACGGGTGAATGCAGGACCGACCACATCCGTACTTCGGGGGGACCGGAAACCAGCCGCCGTTCCAGGCGCGCACGGGTGCGCCTGCCCGAGGAGTAATCGTTCGATGAGCGAGCACCGTCGCAAACCGCCGCAGCCGCAGGGAGGCGGACGTGCCGCGGCCCGACGCGACCCGTCCGGCTCGGCCTCCGGTCGCCGTGCGGCACCGCGGGGCGCCACCGGGTCCCCAGCCGACTCCTATGGGTCCAGTTCCTATGGGTCGGGTGCCAGTGGTCCGGGAGGTGATGAGCGTCCCTACGGTGGCCGTGCCGAGGCCCGCCGGGCGGCACAGAGAGGCAGTCGCCGCAGAGGCGTGGACACCGTCGGCCCGGGCGGTCGGCGCGGTGCTCCCGGCGGCCCGACCGGCCCCGGGCGCGGCAGGGGTCGTGCATCGACCGCGCCCGGCAAGAAGCGACTGATCGACTATCCCCGTGCCGGAAAGTACGGCTGGCGCCGCTGGGTGCCCTCCTGGAAGCTCGTCTCCGGGCTCTTCATCGGTTTCGTCGGAAGCCTGGTGGCGCTGGTCGGCGTCAGCTACGCGATGGTCTCGATCCCCAACGAGAACGATGCCGCCAAGTCCCAGAACAACGTCTACTACTGGGCTGACGGCAAGCAAATGGTGGCCACGGGCACCGGCGTCAACCGGCAGAACGTCAGCATCGACCAGATCCCCGATGCCATGCAGTGGGCCGTGATCTCGGCCGAGAACAAGAGCTTCTACCAGGACTCGGGCGTGGATCCCATGGGCATCGCGCGCGCCGTGGTCAACATGGCGCGGGGCGGCCAGACCCAGGGTGGTTCGACGATCACCCAGCAGTACGTCAAGAACACCTACCTGAGCCAGCAGCAGACCGTCACCCGTAAGTTCAAGGAGCTGTTCATCTCCATCAAGGTGGGGACGAAGCTCAAGAAGAGCCAGATTCTGCAGGGGTACCTCAACACCTCGTACTTCGGACGAGGCGCGTACGGCATTCAGGCGGCTGCGCAGACGTACTACGGCAAGAACGCGGTGGACCTGACACCGAGCCAGTGCGCGGTCCTCGCCTCGCTGCTCAAGGGCCCGACGTACTTCGACCCGGCCGGCAACGCGGACCTCGATCCCTCGGCGAACGCGACGGCCAACCAAAAACGCTCGAAGGAACGCTGGAGGTGGATCCTCGAGCAGATGCACAACGATCACCACCTCAGCGACGGCGCCTACCACAAAGCCATCGCGCAGTACCCCATGCCCGACGGCCGCAAGGCGACCAAGGGGATGACCGGCCAGATCAGCTACCTGGTCGACACGGCGAAGAAGTACGTCCTCGCCCACTCCGACATCACGGAGGCGGATTTCGACAGGGGCGGTTATCAGATCAAGACGACCTTCGAGAAGGACAAGGTCAACGAGCTGAGCGCGGCCGTGAAGAAGGTCCAGAAGGAGCGGATCGATCCAAAGCGCCGTGACCTGGACAAGTACGTCCAGTTCGGTGCGGCGTCGGTGAGGCCCAACAACGGCGCGATCGTCGCTCTCTACGGCGGCGACGGCTACGAGAACGGCCACTTCACGAACAACGCCGACACCTCCGGTGTCCCGGTCGGTTCGACGTGGAAGCCGTTTGTCCTCGCCGCGGCCATGGAGGACGGGACTTACAAGTCCGGGGGGCAGGGAATTTCCCCGCTGAGCAAGTACAACGGCAACGACCATCTCAAGGTGCTCAACCAGGATGGCAGCCCGGTTCTGAAGAGGGACGGCTCAGTCTTCTACCAGCGCAACGAGAGCGACCACCCGTGGGGCTACATCACGCTGCGCAAGGCGATGGAGCAGTCCGTCAACACTCCGTTCGTCCAGCTCGGCATGGATGTGGGGTTGACGCATGTCCGTGACCTCGCCCAGGCGTCCGGCATTCTGAAGGACAGCTTCTCCACGCTCAACCCGTCCTTCGCCATCGGTACCTCGACCCCGAGCGCGATCCGCATGGCCGACGCGTACGCGACCTTCGCAGCGTCCGGCAAGCACGCGGACCCGTACTCGGTGACCTCCGTGAAGAAGGACGGCGAGGAGATGCAGGGCTTCACCAAGCCGCAGGTCACCACGGCGATGACGGCCAACGTGGCGAACAATGTCACAGACGTCCTGCAGAACGTGATCCAGAACGGTACGGGTCAGAACGCCAAGGCCCTGGGCCGTACGGCGGCGGGCAAGACCGGTACCACCGACAGCAACAAGTCGGCCTGGTTCGTCGGCTACACCCAGCAGCTGTCCACCTCGGTGGCGATGTTCCGTGAGAACCCGAAGGACCACGAGCTGCTGTCCATGAACGGCACGGCCGGCGTCCCGTCGATCCACGGTGGTGATATCCCGACGTCGGTGTGGACCGAGTACATGAAGGCCGCGCTGCAGGGCAAGAACGACCCCGGCTTCCCGGATGCCACCGAGATCGGCAAGGTCCAGGACGAGGCCGGTGCCCCGTCCCCGTCCCCGACCGTCAGCATCACGCCGAGCCCGACGCCGAGCGACTCGCCGAGCCCGTCGCCCAGCGACACGTCTCCGTCCCCGTCCCCGTCGGCCAGCGACACCTGCCAGTGGAACTGGGGCAACGGCTGCAACGGAAACGGCAACGGTGGCACGGACACGGGTGGCGTGGACGGAGGCACCTCTCCGACACCCACCGTCACCGACACGACCGGGACCGGCGGAAACACGCGTGGCAATGGCAACGGCAACGGTAACGGAGGCATCTTCGCAGGCCCGACCGGCTAGCCGCCGGGCTTGACCGGTTGGCGGCCATTTCGCCAGCCGCGGGTGTTTCACGTGAAACATGGGCCGCCGCACCTACGAGGTGCGGCGGCCCTCGGCGCTTTCCCAGACAGGTACGGCAGGATGTGGCCCATGCCCAGTGCAGAGATGACGCCCGCGAGCATGCCCGAGCCCGAGCCCGAGCCCGAGCCCGTGCGGCCCACCACGGCAGAACCGGTGCGGCCGACCGGTGAGGACGAGATCGCCCGGGCAGGCAGTGAGCTGATCGGTGGCCCGCTGGGGCGGCGCGCCCTGCTCGCGACCTCCTGGTGGACCCCCATACGGGTCGTCGCCCTCGTGGCGATCGGCATGTTCGCCCTCGGCCTGGTCCAGAAGGCGCCCTGCTATCAGAGTGCCTGGTTCTTCGGCGCGAGCAGTCAGTACACGCACGCCTGCTACTCGGACATCCCGCACCTCTACCAGGGGCGTGGGTTCGCCGATCATCTCGTGCCGTACTTCGACAAGCTCTCGGGCGACATGGACTACCTCGAATACCCGGTGCTCACCGGCGTGTTCATGGAGGTGGCGTCCTGGCTGACCCCGCACAGCGGCAGCATCCAGCGCCAGGAACAGTGGTACTGGTTCGTCAACGCCGGGATGCTGATGGTCTGCGCGGCCGTCATCGCGGTCTGCGCGGTCCGCACTCACCGCCGGCGCCCCTGGGACGGCCTGCTGGTCGCTCTGGCGCCCGCTTTCGTGCTCACCGCGACCATCAACTGGGACCTGCTGGCCGTGGCGCTCACGGCCGCCGCGATGCTGATGTGGTCCCGGAGCCGTCCCGTCGCCTTCGGCGTTCTCCTGGGCCTGGCCACCGCCGCCAAGCTCTACCCCGTCTTCCTGCTCGCTCCGCTGTTCGTGCTGTGCTGGCGGGCCGGCAAGTGGCGGGAGTACACCCAGGCCTTCGGCGGCGCGGCGATCGCCTGGCTGGTGGTGAATCTGCCGGTGATGCTCTTCGCCTTCCAGGGCTGGTCGAAGTTCTACACGTTCAGCCAGGAACGGGGCGTCGACTTCGGCTCGTTCTGGCTGGTCTGGGCGCAGAACTCCAGCAACCCGCCCGGTACCGGCTTTGTGAACACCGCTGCCCTGGTGCTGGTGGTGCTGTGCTTCCTCGGCATCGCCGCGCTGACGTTCACCGCCCCGCGCCGGCCGCGCTTCGCGCAGCTGGCCTTCCTGATGGTGGCGGCGTTCATCCTCACCAACAAGGTCTACTCACCGCAGTACGTCCTGTGGCTGGTGCCGCTGGCGGTCCTGGCCCGGCCCAAGTGGCGCGACTTCTTGGTCTGGCAGGCCTGCGAGGTGGCGTACTTCCTGGGCATCTGGATGTATCTCGCCTACACGACCAGCGGAGATGCCCACAAGGGTCTGCCGACGCACGGCTATCAGTGGGCGATCGTGCTGCATCTGGCGGGCACGCTGTACCTCTGCGCCGTCGTCGTGCGGGACATCCTCATGCCGGAGCGGGATGTGGTGCGCCGGTCGGGCGACGACGACCCGTCGGGCGGGGTGCTCGACGGCGCGCGGGACGTCTTCGTGTTCGGCGCGGCAGCCCATCCGCCGCGACACGCCGCCCACTTCGAGGGGCCACAGGTGGACTGGGGCAGGCCTGGCCCGCCGTCCTCCGAGGAGCGTTCGCTCTGAGCGAACACTCCTGCCCAAGGCCATGAAGAAGGCCGTACACGCACACTGCGTGTACGGCCTCTTGCCGTCCTGGCCGGCTCAGCGGTCCACGAGCCGGTCGAACTGCGTGGTGGTGTGCCGCAGATGGGCCACCAGCTCGTCTCCGACCTGCGGCTCCGGAGCGTCCGACGGGACGAACAGGATCGACACCTGCATGTGCGGCGGCTCGGCGAACCAGCGCTGCTTGCCGCCCCAGACGAACGGAGAAAGGTTCCGGTTGACCGTGGCGAGGCCGGCCCGTGCGACGCCCTTGGCGCGCGGCATGACGCCGTGCAGGGCCTTCGGGGCCTCCAGGCCCACACCGTGCGACGTTCCGCCCGCCACGACCACCAGGTAGCCGTCGGAGGCCGCCTTCTGCTGCCGGTAGCCGAACCGGTCGCCCTTGGCCACGCGCGTGACATCCAGGACGGCACCGCGGTACTCGGTCGCCTCGTGGTCCCCCAGCCACAGCCGCGTGCCGATGCGGGCGCGGAACAGGGTCTGCGGGAACTGCTGCTGCAGGCGGGCCAGTTCATCCGCCTTGAGGTGGCTGACGAACATCGTGTGCAGCGGCAGCCGGGCCGCGCGCAGCCGGTCCATCCAGCCGATGACCTCCTCGACGGCGTCCGAGCCGTCGGTGCGGTCCAGCGGCAGATGGATGGCGAAGCCCTCCAGCCGGACGTTCTCGATGGCCTGGTGCAGCTGGGGCAGATCCTGCTCGCTGATGCCGTGGCGCTTCATCGAGGACATCACCTCGATGACGACCCGCGCGCCGACGAGGCCGTACACCCCGTCGACCGACGACACCGAGCGCACCACCCGGTCGGGCAGCGGCACGGGCTCCTCGCCGCGCCGGTACGGCGTCAGCACCAGCAGGTCACCGCTGAAGAAGTCCTTGATGCGCGCGGCCTCGTACGTCGTGCCGACCGCGAGCAGGTCCGCGCCCAGCCGCGTCGCCTCCTCCGCCAGCCGTTCGTGCCCGAAGCCGTAGCCGTTGCCCTTGCAGACCGGGACCAAGCCCGGGAACTGCTCGTGCACGTGCTTGTGGTGCGCCCGCCAGCGCGCGGTGTCGACGTAGAGCGTGAGCGCCATGGCCGGACCCGGAACCTTTCTCGTGGCTGCGGTGAATCAGAGGTGTGAAGGCTGTGAAGCCTATGGAATCAAACGCCCGCGGCTCAGCGGCGCGACATGTAGATGTCGAGCGCCTTGTGGAGCAGCTTGTTCAGCGGGAAGTCCCACTCGCCGAGGTACTCGGCGGCCTGCCCGCCGGTGCCGACCTTGAACTGGATCAGACCGAAGAGGTGGTCCGTCTCGTCCAGCGAGTCGGAGATGCCCCGCAGGTCGTAGACGGTGCCGCCGAGCGCGTAGGCGTCGCGCAGCATCCGCCACTGCATCGCGTTCGAGGGCCGGACCTCACGGCCGATGTTGTCGGAGGCGCCGTAGGAGTACCAGACGTGTCCACCGACGATCAGCATCGTCGCCGCGGACAGGTTCACGCCGTTGTGGCGGGCGAAGTAGAGCCGCATGCGGTTGGGGTCCTCGGTGTTGAGGGCCGTCCACATGCGCTGGAAGTACGACAGCGGGCGGGGCCGGAAGTGGTCGCGCACCGCCGTGATCTCGTACAGCCGCTGCCACTCGGCCAGGTCCTGGTAGCCGCCCTGTACGACCTCGACGCCGGCCTTCTCGGCCTTCTTGATGTTGCGGCGCCACAGCTGGTTGAAGTTCTTGTGGACCTCTTCCAGGGAACGGTTGGCCAGCGGCACCTGGAAGACGTAACGCGGCTGGACGTCGCCGAAGCCGGCGCCGCCGTCCTCGCCCTGCTGCCAGCCCATACGGCGCAGCTTGTCCGCCACCTCGAAGGCACGCGGCTCGATGAAGTCGGCCTCCAGGTCGCGCAGACGCTTGACGTCCTGGTCCTGGATGCCCTTCTTGATCGTCTCGGCGTTCCAGCGCCGGATGATCACCGGCGGGCCCATCTTCACCGAGAAGGCGCCCTGCTGCTTCAGATGCGCCAGCATCGGCTGGATCCAGTCGTCCAGGTTGGGCGCGAACCAGTTGATGACCGGGCCCTCGGGCAGATAGGCGAGGTAGCGCTTGATCTTGGGCAGCTGGCGGTAGAGGACCAGGCCCGCACCGACCATCTCCCCGGTGCGGTCGTCGAACCAGCCGAGGTTCTCCGAGCGCCACTCCGCCTTCACATCGGCCCAGGCCGGGACCTGCATGTGGCTCGCCGCCGGCAGGCTCTGGATGTAGGCCAGATGCTGCTCGCGGCTGATGGTCCTCAGGGTCAGGCTCATGTCGGGGCGCTCCTCGGGCTGGTGTGTCCCCATGGGTACAGGGGCTCCGGCTCTCGCGCCGAAGCCTACTGCGCCTTGCGAACGCCCCGACTGGGCGTACGGACCTTAACCCCGGCCGGACGGGCGACCGGGGCGGTCCGCGGTGTTCGAAAAGGCGTGTCGGACGTCTCGTCGGGCGGTCAGCTGCTGATGAGTCCGCCGAACAGTCCGCCGTGCGCCATGCTGATCAGGAAACCTACTCCCGCAGCGCCGAGACCCAGGATCAGAACGAAGCGCTCCCGAGTGGTCACCGAGATCCACTGTCCGTAGATGCCGACGGCAAGGCCCACCAGACCCGTCCAGGAGCTGAGCAGGTGGAGGCCGTGGAAGAAGGACGTGGCGAAGGACAGCACGCCCAGGACGAAGGTCACCGCCATCAGGGCGTCCTGAAGCGGATGAGCCTTGCCGTCCGTGGCGAAGAGGGAACCGGCGACGTTGGGATGCAATGTCTGTGCCATGGGCACCTCCTGCGGAAGGCGGCGCATAGTAGCGCCGTACACACCCGACGTGTACAGGGTGACGGTCTTCCCGCCCGGATTTCAACCGGAAGCGGGTGTGCGGGTAGTCTGTACCGTCTGCACTGGTGTCTGCCCATGCCTGCCCAGGTAACACTTCAGGGATCCCTCCGGGCCCCCGATTGTCAGTGGTGGCCGATACCGTTGCGTACGCATCACAACCCTCCTGCCACGGAACGACCGTGGCCGCTGAGTCCAAAGGAGGTGGGTTCCACATGCGTCACTACGAGGTGATGGTCATCCTCGACCCCGATCTCGAGGAGCGTGCTGTCTCCCCGCTGATCGAGAACTTCCTGTCCGTCGTCCGTGACGGCGGCGGCAAGGTTGAGAAGGTCGACACCTGGGGCCGTCGTCGTCTCGCCTACGAGATCAAGAAGAAGCCCGAGGGCATCTACTCGGTCATCGACCTGCAGGCCGAGCCTGCGGTCGTCAAGGAGCTCGACCGCCAGATGAACCTGAACGAGTCGGTCCTCCGGACCAAGGTCCTCCGTCCCGAGATGCACTGAGCTCTCCCGCTCAGCTGATCTCGGGATTCGAGTAGCAGCACCAAGCAGCCAGCAGCAAACCCGCCGAGAGGTTCCCCCATGGCAGGCGAGACCGTCATCACGGTCATCGGCAATCTTGTCGACGACCCCGAGCTGCGCTTCACCCCGTCCGGTGCGGCGGTCGCGAAGTTCCGTGTCGCGTCCACTCCCCGCACCTTCGACCGCCAGACGAACGAGTGGAAGGACGGCGAGAGCCTGTTCCTGACCTGCTCGGTCTGGCGTCAGGCGGCGGAGAACGTCGCCGAGTCGCTCCAGCGAGGCATGCGCGTCATCGTGCAGGGCCGGCTGAAGCAGCGGTCCTACGAGGACCGTGAGGGCGTCAAGCGCACGGTCTACGAGCTGGACGTCGAGGAAGTCGGCCCCAGCCTGCGCAACGCCACGGCCAAGGTCACCAAGACCGCCGGTGGCGCTCGCGGTGGCCAGGGCGGTTACGGCGGTGGTGGCGGCCAGGGTGGCGGCAGCTGGGGCGGAGGCCCTGGTGGTGGCCAGCAGGGCGGCGGCGCTCCGGCCGACGACCCGTGGGCGACCGGCGCTCCCGCCGGTGGCAACCAAGGCGGCGGCGGTGGCGGCGGCTGGGGTGGAAACTCCAGCGGCGGTGGCGGCGGCTACTCGGACGAACCCCCCTTCTAGGTCCTCGGACCAGGGGTGGGTCGTACCCCAACTTCTTGATCACACAGGAGAATCACCATGGCGAAGCCGCCTGTGCGCAAGCCGAAGAAGAAGGTCTGCGCTTTCTGCAAGGACAAGGTCACGTACGTGGACTACAAGGACACGAACATGCTGCGGAAGTTCATTTCCGACCGCGGCAAGATCCGTGCCCGCCGCGTGACCGGCAACTGCACGCAGCACCAGCGTGACGTCGCCACGGCCGTGAAGAACAGCCGTGAGATGGCGCTGCTGCCCTACACGTCCACCGCGCGCTAAGGGGAGGGTGACCGAAACATGAAGATCATCCTCACCCACGAGGTCACCGGCCTCGGTGCCGCTGGCGACGTCGTCGACGTCAAGGACGGTTACGCTCGCAACTACCTGATCCCGCGGAAGTTCGCTATCCGCTGGACCAAGGGTGGCGAGAAGGACGTCGAGCAGATCCGTCGCGCTCGCAAGATCCACGAGATCCAGACCATCGAGCAGGCCAACGCTGTGAAGGCCCAGCTCGAGGGCGTCAAGGTCCGTCTGGCCGTCCGCTCCGGCGACGCCGGTCGTCTCTTCGGTTCCGTCACCCCGGCCGACATCGCGTCCGCGATCAAGGCTTCCGGTGGCCCCGAGGTCGACAAGCGCCGCATCGAGCTGTCCGCCCCGATCAAGACCCTGGGCGCCCACGAGACGTCCGTGCGTCTGCACCCCGAGGTGGCCGCCAAGGTCAACATCGAGGTCGTCGCGGCCTGATCGCTGCGCTCTGCTTGAGCAGCTCTGAAAGGGGCCGCGCCTTCACCGGCGCGGCCCCTTTCGCGTGCGCTTGGGTTGGACTCGCACCGGCACAGCGTGGAGAAGGGCGGGCGTTTCACGTGAAACACCACAGCTGGCTTGTTTCACGTGAAACGGTCAGCGGGTGGCTCCCGTGACGATCCATTGACCCGAGCGCGTCCGCAGCCACAGGGTCAGCATGCGAATGGCCATCATGAGTGTCATCGCAGCCCACAGTGCGGTGAGGCCGCCGCCGAGTGTGGGGACGAGCAGTGCGATGGGTGCGAACACCGCCAGGGTGACAACCATCGCCCAGGCCAGGTACGGTCCGTCACCCGCGCCCATCAGTACTCCGTCCAGTACGAAGACGATCCCGCAGACGGGTTGTGAGAGCGCCACCATCAGCAGTGCGGGCAGTGCCGCGTCCTTGACTATGGAGTCGTTGGTGAACAGTGGCAGGAACAGCGGCCGGGCGGCTAGCACGAGCAGACCGAGAATCACCCCGGTCGCGATGCCCCACTGGACCATGCGGCGGCAGGCCTCACGCGCTCCATGGGCGTCGTCCGCGCCGAGATAGCGGCCGATGATGGCCTGACCCGCGATCGCTATCGCGTCGAGAGCGAAGGCCAACAGACTCCACAGGGACAGGATGATCTGATGGGCGGCGATATCGGCGTCGCCCAGATGTGCTGCGACCGCCGTCGCGATCATCAGGATCGCCCGCAGTGACAGCGTGCGGACCAGGAGCGGAACGCCTGCCTGAGCCGAGGCCCGGATGCCGGCGGCATCCGGGCGAAGCGATGCCTTGTGCCGACGGGCCCCGCGGACGACCACGGTCAGATAGACGGCTGCCATACCGCACTGAGCGATGACCGTGCCCCAGGCCGAACCGGCGATGCCGAGCCCGGCACCGTACACGAGCCCTGCATTGAGTACGCCGTTGGCGACGAAGCCTGCGCCGGCGAGGTACAGCGGGGTCCTGGTGTCCTGCAGTCCGCGGAGCACCCCCGTAGCGGCGAGAACGATGAGCATGGCCGGGATGCCCAGTGAGGAGACGCGTAGATACGTCGTGGCGTAAGGCGCCGCGGTCGTGGAGGCGCCGAAGAGGTCCACGATGCCGGGTGCCAGCGGAAGTACGACGGCGATGACGGCGCTGCCGAGCAGCAGTGCCAGCCAGATGCCGTCCATGCCCTGGCGAATGGCCGCCTGCAGATCGCCGGCGCCGACACGCCGGGCCACGGCGGCGGTGGTCGCGTAAGCGAGGAAGACAAAGACGCTCACCGCGGTGGTGAGGAGGGCCGAGGCAACGCCGAGGCCGGCGAGCTGAGCGGTCCCGAGATGGCCGACGA
The DNA here is from genome assembly GCF_040634095.1 of Streptomyces sp. NPDC007205. NCBI lineage: Bacteria > Bacillati > Actinomycetota > Actinomycetes > Kitasatosporales > Streptomycetaceae > Streptomyces > Streptomyces sp. NPDC007205. The sequence goes on along the minus strand of NZ_JBEYEW010000004.1, from coordinate 193,902 downwards.
TGGCACTGTCCGCCATGACGAAGAGAGGCTCGGCGACGAGCGCGCCGAAGGCCGGGACGGCCAGCGCGACGATCTCTCTGTCGTGCCGCCGACGGGTGACCTCGGGTATCGCGGGAGCCTGTGTCATGAGCACTAATCTAATCGTCCACAGGTAAGTGATACAACTCCTTAGTGACCCTTACCTCCTCTCTCTGAGTGTGTCCTTTGACGCACCGTTCGACAGGATCTTGGTCCGACTGGGGAAGTTTTTCTTCTGCACAGCCGGTGGACGGTAAAGGTGCAGGTCAGTGCGGTTCGCCGGGTGTGAGAGAGGGCTTGTTCACAGGGCTGTCCACCGGGTCGTGCACAGGTTTCGGCGAGTTCTCCACAGCATCCGGGCCGTCGTCCACATGGCCTGTGGATAACCAGATTGGCTGACGGTGCCGACGGGCCTACGGTGGTCCGGCGCCCACTCCTTCCCCAGGCCTGGGAAGCGTCCTTTCCCCGGCCCTGGAATCGTCACAAACCCGACGCGTCCGAACCGGAGTTGGGCCTCTCATTTGTCAGTGCCGTGCCGTACAAAAGAGGACACGGCGAGGTCCGCCCTGCGGACGGGGAGGAGGTGGCTCGGTGAGCATTTCCGAGCCCTTGGACGATCCGTGGGCCGATGCCGGGCCCAGTGATCGCCTGCCGGCCTCCCGGCGACGCGGAGACGGCGGCCGGAGCCGTGAGGAACAACACGACCGGGGCCGGGAGAACGACTCCTGGGACGGCGGGAGCTCCTCCTTCGAGCGGGTGCCGCCACAGGACCTGGACGCCGAACAGTCGGTGCTGGGCGGCATGCTGCTGTCGAAGGACGCCATCGCCGACGTCGTCGAGATCCTCAAGGGTCACGACTTCTACAAGCCCGCGCACGAGACGATCTACCAGGCGATCCTGGACGTCTACGCCAAGGGCGAGCCGGCCGACCCGATCACCATCGCGGCGGAACTCACCAAGCGTGGCGAGATCAACAAGGTCGGCGGAGCCGCGTATCTGCACAGCCTCGTCCAGACCGTACCGACGGCGGCCAACGCCGAGTACTACGCGGAGATCGTCCATGAGCGGGCCGTGCTGCGCCGCCTGGTCGAAGCCGGTACGCGCATCACGCAGATGGGATACGCGGCTGACGGCGACGTGGACGAGATCGTCAACCGCGCCCAGGCCGAGATCTACGCGGTCACCGAGCAGCGCACCAGCGAGGACTATCTGCCGCTCGGCGACATCATGGAAGGCGCCCTCGACGAGATCGAGGCGATCGGCTCGCGCAGCGGAGAGATGACCGGTGTGCCGACCGGCTTCACCGACTTCGACTCGCTGACGAACGGTCTGCACCCGGGCCAGATGATCGTCATCGCGGCTCGTCCCGCCATGGGTAAGTCGACGCTCGCGCTGGACTTCGCGCGGGCCGCCTCGATCAAGAACAACCTGCCGAGTGTCATCTTCTCCCTCGAAATGGGCCGCAACGAGATCGCGATGCGTCTGCTGTCCGCCGAGGCCCGGGTCGCCCTGCACCACATGCGCTCCGGCACGATGACCGACGAGGACTGGACCAGGCTCGCCCGGCGCATGCCGGACGTCTCGGCCGCACCGCTCTACATCGACGACTCGCCCAACCTGTCGATGATGGAGATCCGCGCCAAGTGCCGGCGCCTGAAGCAGCGCAACGACCTGAAGCTGGTCGTCATCGACTACCTCCAGCTGATGCAGTCCGGTGGCTCCAAGCGCGCCGAGAGCCGGCAGCAGGAGGTCTCGGACATGTCCCGTAACCTCAAGCTGCTCGCCAAGGAGCTGGAGCTCCCGGTCATCGCGCTCTCGCAGCTCAACCGTGGTCCCGAGCAGCGCACCGACAAGAAGCCGATGGTCTCCGACCTGCGTGAGTCGGGCTCCATCGAGCAGGACGCCGACATGGTCATCCTGCTGCACCGCGAGGATGCCTACGAGAAGGAGTCCCCGCGGGCGGGCGAGGCCGACCTGATCGTGGCCAAGCACCGAAACGGCCCCACAGCCACGATCACGGTCGCCTTCCAGGGCCACTACTCCCGCTTCGTGGACATGGCCCAGACCTGATCGCCCAACCGGGTGAACCCGGGCGCTCGGACGATCACCTTGTCCGAGCGCGTGCTCCTCGGACGCCGTCCGCGAAATGAACTCGACGGCCGCTGCTAGGCCCGGTGGACTGGGCGCATGACGACAGCTCAGGAAGATCTGCTGCCCACGACCCGGCGAGCCCTGCTGCACCGGATCGCCGTCGCACAGGCCGAAGGACGGTCGCCGTCGCTGGTCGCGGCCGTTGTGCGGGGCGGGCGGGCCGTGTGGCACGGGGCGCGAACCTCGGTGGACGGCCAAGGTCCGGACGAGAATGTGCAGTACCGGATCGGATCCATCACCAAGACCTTCACGGCCGTCCTGGTGATGCGGCTGCGCGACGAGGGCCTGCTCGACCTCGGTGATCTCCTGGAGAAGCATCTGCCGGGTACCGGCGCGGGCGAGGCGACGATCGCAGATCTGCTCGCGCACACCGCGGGACTGGCCGCCGAGTCGCCCGCCCCCTGGTGGGAGCGGACTCCGGGCACCCTCCGCCCGGAACTGGCCGATGTGCTCGGCGAGCAGCCGCTGCTGCACCCCGTCGGCCGACGGCATCACTACTCCAATCCCGGCTACACGCTGCTCGGCGCGCTGGTGGAGGAGGTGCGTGGTGCTCCCTGGGAGCAGGTGCTGCGCAGCGAGATCCTCGACCCGCTCGGTCTGCACCGCACGAGCACGCAGCCCGAGGCCCCGCACGCCGGCGGATGGGCCGTGCATCCGTGGGCGGACGCGATGCTGCCGGAGCCGCTGGAGGACCTGGGCAGGATGGCGCCGGCCGGTCAGCTGTGGTCGACCACAGGGGATCTGGCGCGGTTCGCCGCGTTTCTGGCCGTGGGGGACGACCGGGTGCTGAGTGCGGAGTCGGTGCGGGAGATGCGTACGCCTGCGGCGCCCGCCGAGGCCGCGGACGTGCTGGACGGGGCCGCCTACGGCCTCGGTCTGCAGATCCAGCGCCGCGACGGCCGGCTTCTGGTGGGGCACTCCGGCTCGCTGCCGGGCTTCCTGGCGAACCTCACCCTCAGCGTGGCGGACGATGTGGCGGCAGTGGTGCTCGCCAACTGCACGAGTGGGCCGCTGCTCGGAGCCGTCGCTGCGGACCTCGTCCGGATCGTCGCCGAGGCGGAGCCGCGGATCCCGGAGCCCTGGCGGCCGCTGCGCGAGGTCGACCCGGTGGTCCTGGAGCTGGCGGGGCAGTGGTACTGGGGGACCAACGCCTTCGCCCTGCGGATGACCGCTGAGGGTCTGCTCGCACTCGGTCCGCTGACCGGCAGCGGCCGGCGCGCTCGCTTCCGCTCGAACGGTGACGGCACCTGGACGGGTCTGGAGGGTTACTTCGCCGGAGAGCTGCTGCGGCCCGTACGACGTCCGGACGGGGCCGTGAGCCACCTCGACCTCGGCTCATTCGTGTTCACGCGGCAACCGTACGACCCCGAGGCGCCGATCCCCGGTGGAGTGGACCCGGAGGGGTGGCGCGGTCTCCGCTAGGCCCTGAGCGGTGGGGGAGGTCGCCCAATTCGATCAGCGGGAAGGATCTCCTGTGCGCGCGCCCTGTGACGGTACGTTCAGGGACTCCACGACCCGGACCAGCGGGGCCAGTTCGGGGTTCCTGGAGGCCTCGTCCAGAGCCTCGCGCAGGGCGGCGTCATTGGTCGGCCGCGCCTCCTCCAGCAGCCGCAGGCCCGCCTCGGTGACGTTGGTGTAGATACCGCGCCGGTCGGTGGGGCAGAGGTAGCGCTCCAGCAGGCCACGGTCCTCCAGCCGGGTCACCAGGCGTGTGGTGGCGCTCTGGCTGAGAACGACGGCGTCGGCGACCTGTTTCATCTGCAGATGGCCGCCCTCGCCGTCGTGCTGGCGGCTCAGCACATCGAGCAGGGAGTACTCGCGCACGCTCAGGTCGTGCTGTGTCTGCAGGGCGCGCTCGATGTGCGCCTCGATTCTTCCGTGCAGCGCAGAGAGGGCGCACCAGCCCTGCGCGAGGGCGGTGAGCGCTGTGTCCGTCGCTGTCATTGGCGTTTCCTCCGTCCCGGAGCGGCTGCATCAAGGGTAGAGCAAGTCCGCAATAGTACGCGCTTGCAATTAATCAGCGTCTGCAATTATTGTGAACGCACGCAAAGCGCTCCTGCAATCGTCTGGGAAAGGTGTACCCCTCCATGCCTCTCGCGCTTTTGGCCCTCGCGATCGGGGCCTTCGGAATCGGAACCACCGAGTTCGTGATCATGGGCTTGCTGCCCCAGGTCGCGAGCGACTTCGGGGTCTCCATCCCCACGGCGGGCCTGCTGGTGACGGGCTACGCGCTCGGCGTGGTCATCGGCGCCCCGCTGATGACCGTGCTCGGCACCAAGGTCGCGCGCAAGCGGATGCTGATGCTGCTGATGGGCCTCTTCATCGTCGGGAACCTGCTCTCCGCCGTGGCACCCACCTTCGCGATCATGCTGATCGGACGCGTGGTCGCCTCCCTCGCGCACGGTGCCTTCTTCGGCATCGGCTCGGTCGCGGCGGCCGAGCTGGTCGCGCCCGACAAGAAGGCCGGCGCCATCGCCATGATGTTCACCGGCCTGACCGTCGCCAATGTCGTGGGTGTTCCGCTGGGCACGCTCATCGGCCAGCACATCGGCTGGCGCGTCACCTTCGGCATCGTCGCCGCTCTCGGGGTCATCGGTCTCGCCGGCGTCGCCAGGCTGGTGCCCGAGATGCCGCGGCCCGAGGGTGTGCGTCTGCGGCACGAACTGGCCGCTTTCAAGAACGCCCAGGTCCTGCTGGCCATGGCGATGACCGTTCTCGGCTTCGGCGGCGTCTTCGCGGCCATCACCTACATCGCCCCGATGATGACCCACGTCACCGGCTTCGCCGACGGCTCGGTCACCTGGCTGCTGGTCCTGTTCGGCCTCGGCATGGTCGGCGGCAACCTCATCGGCGGCACGTTCGCCGACCGTGCCCTGATGCCGATGCTGTACGTCTCCCTGGGCGCCCTGGCCGTCGTTCTGGCCCTCTTCACGCTCACCGCCCACAACAAGATCGCGGCGGCCGTGACGATCGCCCTGATCGGCGCGCTGGGCTTCGCGACCGTACCGCCGCTGCAGAAGCGCGTGCTCGATCAGGCGCACGGAGCCCCGACGCTCGCGTCGGCCGTGAACATCGGCGCCTTCAACCTGGGCAACGCGCTGTCCGCCTGGCTCGGCGGCACCGTGATCGCGGCCGGCTTCGGCTACACGTCCCCCAACTGGGTCGGAGCCGCCCTCGCAGCGGCCGCCCTGGTCCTCGTCGTCCTCTCGGCGGCGCTGGAGCGGCGCGACGGTGCCCACAGCACCGTGGCCGCCTCCGGTACACCCGCTGGGCAGCGGACGCCGGTCCACCACTGAGCACCTGGGGACCGCGGGGCGCCTCACCATCCGTACCCACAGAGCTCCCGTGCCGGCGTACGCCCCCGATACCGCAAGCCCCATAACGCACACACGAGGAGAGAACCTCCATGAGCACCACCGCCGTCGCCCCGCTGTCCATCGAGGACGCCGAACTGCTCGTCGCCACGGCCCGCCGCGCGGCCGAGGACGCCGGAGTCACGGTCAGCGTCACCGTCCTGGACGCCGGCGGCCATCTGCTGGCCTTCCGCCGGGACGACCGGGCCGTGCTGATCTCCGGCGAGACCAGCACCCGCAAGGCCTACACCGCCCTCCAGCTGAACACCCCGACCGCCGACCTGGTCGACGCCGTCCAGCCCGGCGGCCTGTTCCACACGCTGCCCACGGCCCTCGACCGGCCCCTGCTGTTCATCGCGGGTGGTGTGCCCGTCCACCGGAACGGCCGGCTGATCGGCGCGATCGGTGTCGGCGGCGGTGCGCCGGAGCAGGACCACGGCGTCGCCACCGCAGCCGTGCGGGCGCTCGCCTGATCACCCGGCTCCGGACGAAAAGCGCCGGCCCCACCGTACGACGCGGAGGGGCCGGCGCTCGTGGTACGAGGGCTCAGCCCGCGGCTACGGTCAGGGGCGCGAACCGCCGGGTCCAGTCCCCCGGGAGGTCCGTGATGCCGTAGGTCATCACCGCGTTGAAGGCCACGGAAGCCAGCCCCCGTGCCTTCGCCCAGGCCAGCAGCTCCTTATGGCGCACGTCGATGTCGGTGCGCAGCGGGCGGTCCGTACGGGCCGCCACCGAGGTGAGGAGCGCCTGGGCCGTCTCGGTGTCCCGGGCGATCAGCGGACCGACGACGTGGGTGTCCATGTTGGGCCACGCGGCCGTGTAGCCGACGATCCGGCCGTTCTCCTCGGCTACCCGCAACTGGTCGGCGAAGGCGGGCAGCCGGGTGATCAGGGGAGTGCGGTCGGCGCCGAAGACCTCCTCGTCGATGCGCAGGATCGCGGGAAGGTCCTCGGCGGTGGCTGCTCGGGTGAGCACGCCGGTTTCCGGCCCGCCGGGAGTGAAGCGGCCCATCAGCATCTCCGCCTGGCCCGTCACCTTGAACCCCAGTTCCTCATACAGAGGACGGCCGTTGGGCGTGGCGTGCAGGGTGAGGGGGGTGGTCCCCATGACTGAGACGACATGGCGCATCAAGCGGCGCCCGACGCCCCGACGGGCATGGCGTTCGGCCACCAGAACCATGCCGATGGCGCCGAGGTCCGGGCGGTTCCACGAGCCGTACTCCGTGACGACGCACGCGGCGACAAGGCCACCCTGAGGATCATCGATGCCGAAGCCCTTCCCAGCCGCGAGGAGGAACCCCCATTTGTGTTCCTCGCGTGGCCACCCCCGGTCTTCGGACAAGTCGGCGCAGGCGGTGAGATCGCGAAGCGTCAGACGGCGGATGGGCAGAGCGGCGAGGGAGGGAGTCGACACGCAGGTCAGGCTGGCCGATCGATGCCCTCGGCGTCCACCCGTTTCGACACAGACACACGTGCTTTTGGTCATGCCGTGGCCATATGCACAGCCCGTGAACAGCAGCCGGTGTTTCACGTGAAACACCGGCAGCCGGTTAGCCTCCAGGCCATGGCGAGACTTCATCTCTTCGACCTTGACGGCACGCTGCTGCACGGCAGCACCGCACCGGTGGAGATTTCCCGTCAGTTGGGGCTGGAAGCGGAGACTGCGGCACTGGACCGGGCGATCGCGGAGGAACGGATCGGTCCGCCGGAGTACGCGGCGCAGGTGTACGACCTATGGGCCGATCTGACCGAGGCGCACGTCAGCGCCGCATTCGAGGAGGCTCCTTGGCTGGCCCGCATCCATGAGGTCTGGGTGGAGATCAGAAACGCCGGTGAATACTGCGCGGTGGTGTCGCTCTCGCCGTCCTTCTTCGTGGAACGCCTTCTCGACTGGGGTGCTCATGCGGCGTATGGATCCCGCTTCCCCGCCGTGCCGTTCACCGAGCCCGTCGATCCGTCCGGGGTGCTCAGCGCCGCAGCCAAGGTGACCATCGCGGACCGGCTCTGCGCGGAGTTCGGAGTCGCGCGGGCGGACTGCGTGGCGTACGGCGACTCCATGTCCGACAAGGATCTGTTTGCTGCCGTACCGGTTTCGGTGGCGGTCAATGCGGACAACCACCTGGCCGGGCTTGCGACCCACTCCTACGCGGGACGCGATCTGTGGGATGCCTATGAACTGGTCGCCCTGCCCGATAGGTGACGGGCTTCCTGGGGCCGGGAGCTGAGGGCGTCAACCGAGGTCGGGAGCGTGCATGGCTCGTACGCCCTCGATGTTGCCGTCCAGATAGTGGCGCAGCGACAGCGGGACCAGGTGGACGGAGGCGATGCCGACCCGAGTGAAGGGGACGCGGACGATCTCGTACTCACCGGCCGGCTCGTCCACTTCGGGGCCGTGTCGTAGGGCCGGGTCCATGGACTCCAGCCGGCAGACGAAGAAGTGCTGCACCTTTACGCCGGTCGCGCCGCTGTCCTCGCCGATGTGCTCCACAGTGTCCACAAAGCACGGGACCACATCGGTGATCTTGGCGCCGAGTTCCTCGGACACCTCCCGGTGCAGGGCGTCCACGACGGTTGGATCTCCGGGCTCGACCCCGCCACCGGGAGTGACCCAGTAGGGATCGACACCGGGCTTGGTGCGCTTGATCAAGATCAGGTCGTCACCGTCCAGAAGAACGGCACGGGCGGTGCGCTTGACCACGGGTCGGACGGTCATGGGAGAAATGTGGCCCGGCTGGTTCCACGTGAAACATCGCAAAGCGTCACCGTACGACCGCCGTACGTGGACACTGTGCCGGAGGACCCTCAGCACCAGGCCGTGGCCGCCCGCAGAAGCCACTCGTGAGCCCGCGCTATAGGGGGAATGGCGAGGGTTCCGGTCCGCGCCACCAGGAAGTATGTGCGCAGCGGTGGCACCGCCGGGTCGTGCAGGGCTGCGACCGTGCCGTCGCCGAGGGCGGCAGCGCACAGATAGCGGGGCAGCACCGCGAGTCCGGCACCCGAGGTCGCGCAGGCGAGGACGGCCCGTAAGTCAGGGACGATGACCGTGCCCGAGGCGGCGGGGCGGGAGTCGAAGACAGAGGCCCAGTAGCGGGAGACGAAGGGCAGCGACTCGTGGACCTCGACGACGGGCAGATTCTCCAGCGCGGGCGCCCCCTTCAGACACAGCGCCCCCGTATCGATCCGCTCGACCCAGCGAGGGGCGGCGACCAGTACGTGTTCCTCGTCGCAGAGAGGAGTCGCGGTGAGCAGAGCACCACGGGGCCGGGCTGTGCTGATGGCCAGGTCATGGTGTCCGGAGGCCAGTCCCTCCAGCGTCTCCTCCGCCGTGCCGAAGGAGACACGGAGTGCGAAGCCCTGGCCGTCGTCGCCGGTCAGCCCTGTCAGGGCGGGCACGGCACGTTCGGCGGTGAACTCGGGCGGTCCGGCGAGGTGCAGGGTTCTGAGCGAGGACTCGTCGTCCAGGCCGCTCTCGGCTATCTCCACCAGGGCGTCGAGATGGGGTGCGGCCTTGTGCGCGAGTTCGTCACCGATGGTCGTCGGGGTCACTCCGCGCGCCTGCCGAAGGAAGAGAGGTCTGCCCAGTTGCCGTTCCAGCGTGCGGATCTGTGAGGTGACGGCGGGCTGGGAGAGGCCGAGCAGAGCGGCGGCGCGGGTGAAGGAACCAGCCCGGTGCACAGTGACGAACGTGCGCAGCAAGGCCAGATCCATGGCGTGCCCTCCTCTATCCCTGCCCTCCTCCGGCCCCCAGGCAGGCCCCAACTATAAATAAGTCGATAGGTCTCTGTCGCTAACGTGATTGGACACTGACACAGGGTCAACTAGCCTAGTTCGCGCGGTTCTTCGCATGTGGAACCGATGACGGTCCGAGCCACGAGGGGGGAGGCTCGGACCGTTCCGCGACATCAGTGGGCGGAAGAGGACGCGTTCACTCGGCGGACTCGTCCAGCGCACGCAACAGGTCGGCGATCAGGTCCTCGGGGTCCTCGGCGCCCACGGACATGCGGATGAATCCCTCCGGGACTTCGTCCCCGCCCCAGCGGCGGCGGCGCTCGGCCGTGGAACGCACGCCCCCGAAGCTCGTCGCGTCCTCGACGAGGTGCAAGGCCCCGAGGAAACGCTCGGCACGCGCGCGTGTGGGCAGCGTGAAGGAGACCACGCAGCCGTAGCGGTGCATCTGTTCCGAGGCGATCTTGTGCGAGGGATCGTCGGGCAGCCCGGGATAGCGCAGGTCCGACACCTCGGGCCGCTGCTTGAGAGCCGTGGCGACCGCAAGGGCGGTGGCGTTCTGCCGGTCGACGCGCAGTTGGAGGGTGGCGATGGACCGGTGCGCGAGCCAGGCCTCCATGGGCCCGGAGATCGCCCCGGCGATCTTGCGCCAGCGCCGTACGGCGGCCATCGCCTCGGCGTCGCGGCCGGTGACGTAGCCCAGCAGCACGTCGCCGTGGCCGGTGAGCTGCTTGGTGCCGCTGGCCACGGAGAAGTCGGCGCCGAGCTCCAGCGGGCGCTGGCCGAGCGGGGTGGCGAGGGTGTTGTCGACGGCCACCAGGGCGCCCTGTGCGTGCGCCGCCTCCACCAGCCGCCGGATGTCGCACACGTCGAGCCCCGGGTTCGCCGGGGACTCGATCCACAGCAGCCGGGCTCCGTCGAGGACCTCCAGCTGGGCGTCGCCGCCGGTGGGTGCGGTGCGCACCTCGATGCCGTACGCCTCCAGCTGGGCGCGGACCAGCGGCAGTACCTGGTAGCCGTCGGAGGGCAGCACGACCGCGTCTCCCGCGCGCAGCTGGGAGAACAGCACGGAGGAGGTCGCCGCCATGCCGGAGGCGAAGACCAGCGTCTCGACGTCGTCCTGCCCGGGTGCCTCCAGTTCACCGATGGCCCGCTCCAGCAGCGTCCAGGTCGGGTTGTCGTCACGGCCGTACGCGTACGGGCCCGTCACCTCGCCGGGCAGGTGGAAGTGTGCCGCGAACACCGGTCCGGGAAGGGTCGGCTCGTGCTTGACCGGCTCGGGCAGGCCGGCGCGTACCGCGCGCGTGCCGTCGCCGCTACGACCCTGGTCCTTGGCGGTGTCGCTCATGCGGCTCGTCCTTCCAGTTGCTCGCGTACGGCGGCGAGCAGACCGAGGCTCGCCGTCTCCACCATCTCAAGACACTCCTCGAAGCCGTTCCACTGTCCGTAGTACGGATCGGGTACGTCGAGGGCGTCGCCGGCGGCGGGGTCGTACGAGCGCAGGAGGCGGACCTTGTGCGCGTCCTCCTCGGTGGGCGCGAGGCGGCGCAGGGTCTTGAGGTGGCCGATGTCGAGGGCGATCACGAGATCGAGGCGGGAGAACCACGACGGCTGGAACTGGCGGGCGACATGGTCGCTGTCGTAGCCGCGCTCTTCGAGGACCGAGACGGTTCTGGGGTCGGCGGATTCGCCCTCGTGCCAGCCGCCGGTGCCGGCGCTGTCGACCTCCACCCGGTCCTCGAGGCCGGACTCCGCCACACGCGCGCGGAAGACGGATTCGGCCATCGGGGAGCGGCAGATGTTGCCGGTGCACACGAAGCAGACGCGGTAGGTCATGGCTCGCTCAGTCCTCGTCGGGCAGGACCATGTGCAGGGCCCAGGAGACGACCGAGATGATCAGGCCGCCGATCACGGCCGTCCAGAAGCCTTCCACGTGGAAGCTCAGATGGAACCTGCCGCACACCCAGGAGGTCAACAGCAGCATCAGCGCGTTCACGACCAGGGTGATCAGGCCCAGGGTCAGGATGAACAACGGGAAGGTGAGCACCTTCACGATCGGCTTGACCAGCCAGTTCACCAGGCCGAAGATCAACGCGACGACGACCAGCGTGCCGGCCTTCCTGGCCGTGTTGTCACCCGTAAGAGTGATCTTGTCCAACAGCCACACGGCGACCGCCAGGGCGCCCGCGTTGGCGATCGTCTTGACTACGAAATTCTTCATGTGTCTGATCGTGGCAGACCAGACCGACGACGAGCAGAGCGGCAAGGGCGGACAACGGCGATGAAGGCATTCCGGCTGGACGAACTGGAGGCGGAGCGAGCCGCCAACGAGGGGGCCTACCTTCAGTTCCTGCGCGAGCGGAACATGTCCGTCGGCCTGTACGCCCTCAACGCCGGCGAGCACGACCCGCAGAAGCCGCACAACCAGGACGAGGTGTACTTCGTCGTGAGCGGCCGGGCGTCGATCACGGTCGGACTGGAGACGACCGAGGTGGCGCGCGGCAGCGTGGTGTACGTGCCGGCCGGCGTCACCCACAAGTTCCACCACATCAGCGAGGACCTGAGGGTTCTCGTCGTCTTCTCTCCGCCCGAGGCGTGAGCCCGCACCTCGGGGTTCCCTAGGGGACGGGTCAGGGGAGGACAAGGGATGCGAGGCCCCCGCCGGGCCCCTTGCCGGCCCTAGCATCGAGTGCAGAACGCCAACGCTGTATTCGAGAACACAGACTTACGAGAACGCAAAGGACGAGGGCTATGCGAGAGATCTTCGCGGGACTGCCGTGGTGGGTGAAGTGGGTCGCGGTGCCCATCATCGCCCTGGTCGTGTTCGGCGGCCTGATAGCGACCGTGGTCGGGTTCGTGATCGGTCTGCTGTTCAAGGCGCTGGTCTTCGTCGCCCTGGTCGGCGGACTCATCTACGTCGTGCGCAAGTTCATGGCGGGCTCCTCGTCACGCGGCGACTGGTGACGGACGCGGGAACTGGTGACCGCTCACGGGATCACCGGTTGCCGGCAAGGTGATCACCGGTTTCCCTCGGGGGAGGGAAGTTTCCCCGGGAGGCCGTCTGCGGTCGGGGACGGACGATTAGAGTCCGGAACTCCCGCGGGGACCGGCCCCGCGGGCGGCGCAGATCCCCTCCGTGCTCCTCCTCCGCACGGGCTGCCCCTCGCGCTCCGGGAGTAACCCCTTGGCCACGGTTGACACCACACCGGCAGAGCCCCACGCACCCCCCAACCCACCGCGCACCTGCGCGCCCCCCTCCCCACGTCCGCCGACCGTCGCGGTCCCCGAACAACCGCACCCCAGCGGCGCCTCGGGCCCGCCGCACCGCGCCGGCGCCTCAGGACCGCCGCACCCCGCCGACACCACCGGACCACCGGCCACCGCGACGCTCATCGGGTCCGTCCAGCGCGCCATGCGCCTGCTGGAGACCGTGGCCACACACAGCTACGGCGCCCCCGCCAAGCAACTCGCCCGCGAGACGGGCCTGGCTCTGCCGACGACCTACCACTTGCTGCGCACCCTGGTGCACGAGGGCTATCTGCGCCGCGAGAAGGGGCTGTTCTTCCTCGGCGAGGCGGCTGAGCGGCTGGGCAGCAGCGGAGCTCAGCAGAAACGTCGCAGCGCGGTCGCCGACACGCTCGCACACTGGCGCGATTCCATCGGGGTGCCGGTGTACTACGCGATGTACCGGGACGGCGAGATCGAGGTCATGTGCGTCTCCGACTCCCCCGGGGCGCCGGCGGTCGAGGAGTGGGCCGACTTCCGCGAGACCGGTCACGCGCACGCCATCGGGCAGTGTCTGCTCTCCCAGCTGGACGAGGACGCCCGCCGCGACCACCTTGCCCGCTATCCCGTCCAATCGCTCACGCCGTACACCGTGCGCGACAACGATGCCCTGGTGCGGCGGCTGGCCCGGATGCCGCGCATGAAGCCGGTGGTGGAGCGTCAGGAGTACGCGCTCGGGACGGTCTGCGCGGCGGTGCCGATCACGGTCGGCACGACCGTGGCCACGATGGCCATGTCGCTGCCCGCCGACCAGGCCGACCGGCTGCTGCCCGCGGCCCGTCGGCTGCAGGCCGAGATCGGGCGGCATCTGGGGACGCTCACCCTCTCTATCAGTATCTGAAAACTTACTCCTTGTGATCTCACGTGTACGTTCAGCAAGATTTGACCACGGTTACAGGGAGCAATCCCGGCCAGTCGGTGTCATATGACGGGATGGACGATGCGCGAGTCCGTACAGGCAGAGGTCATGATGAGCTTTCTCGTGTCGGAGGAACTCTCCTTCCGCATCCCGGTGGAGTTGCGCTACGAGACCAGTGATCCCTATGCCGTGCGGCTCACCTTTCATCTACCCGGTGATGCTCCGGTGACTTGGGCGTTCGGGCGTGAACTGCTGATCGACGGTGTCGGCCGACCGTGCGGGGAAGGGGATGTGCACATCGCTCCCGTCAGTTCCGATGTGCTGGGCGAGGTGCTGATCAGGCTTCAGGTCGGCTGCGACCAGGCCCTGTTCCGTTCCTCCGCACCTCCGCTCGTGGCCTTCCTGGACCGTACGGACAAGCTCGTGCCGTTGGGCCAGGAGGGCGCCCTGGCCGACTTCGACGCCCATCTGGACGAGGCCCTTGACCGCATTCTGGCCGAGGAGCAGAGCGCGGGCTGAAGCGTCACGGCACGGGCCGCCGGGCGCTGCGCCATGCCGCGTGGACGCATGCAGGAACGCTTCTGCCTGGTGCCCTGTCCGGGACGCTCAGCTCGGGCTCACCGCTTCCGGCGTCGGCCGCGGCCGCCACGAGCCGTAACGAGCTGTGCCGGAGCCGGGGTGCCCGGGCCGGTCCGGTCGGCCGAGACCACCAGGGCGGCGAGCGCGGTGGTGACCGGGACTGAGGCGACGAGACCGATCGAGCCCACCAGCGTGCGCACGATCTCCTCGGCCACCAGTTCGCTGTCGGCCACGGTCCCGACGCTGCTCTGCGCGATCGAGAACAGCAGCAGCAACGGCAGCGCGGCACCGGCATAGGCGAGGACAAGGGTGTTGACCACGGAGGCGATGTGGTCGCGGCCGATACGGATGCCGGCCCGGTACAGCCCGCGCCAGCCCATCGACGGATTGGCCTCGTGCAGCTCCCAGACGGCTGACGTCTGCGTCACGGTCACATCGTCCAGGACACCGAGCGAGCCGATGATGACGCCGGCCAGCAGCAGGCCGCTCATGTCGATCGACGGGTACAGGCCATGGATCAGACCGGTGTTGTCGTCCGTGTTGCCGGTCAGGGCGGCCCAGCTGATGAAGAGGGAGCCGAGTACACCGATCAGCGACAGGGAGATCAGCGTGCCCAGCACCGCCACCGACGTCCGCGCCGACAGACCGTGGCACATGTACAGGGCGATCAGCATGATGGCGCTCGCTCCCACCACTGCCACGAGCAGCGGGTTCGAACCCTGGAGGATCGCGGGCAGGATGAACAGGGTCAGCACCAGGAAACTCACCGCCAGTGCGATGAGCGCCATGAGCCCGCGCAGCCGTCCGACCACCACCACGGCGAGCGCGAAGATCCCCGCGAGCAGCGTCATGGGGAACTTCCGGTTCACGTCGGCCACCGAGTACTGCAGGTCCTTCGGTGCCGAGGGCTCGTAGGCGGCCACCACCTTCTCGCCCTGGTGCAGCTGCCGGGTCTGGTCCGGCTGCACGATCTCGGTGAACGTACGCCCCTTGTCCTTGCCGGTGTCGACACGGACGGTCGCCTTCTTGCAGGTTCCCTTCGCCTCCTGTTGCGCCGAGGTGCCCTCGGCGGTGGAGGTGTTGCCGGTCGGGGTGTCGCCGGATGCGTTCACCGACCGGCAGCTCACCTCGACGACCCTGGTGACCGTGGCCTGCTGGGTCTCCCGGTCGAAGCCGACGCCGGTGCGTTTGTGGGACGGAGCTCCCCCGGGCCAGAGAACCAGCAGCCCGACGACGACCGCCGCGGTGAACGGGACCAGGATCGCGGCGATGACCTTGCGCAGGTGCTGGGAGACCGGGGCAGCGGGACCGTGGCTGTGGCTGTGGCTGTGGCTGTGGCCGTGCGCGTGACCGTGGCCTCGGCCGTGACCGCGGCCGTCGTCCCCACCAGATCCCCGCCCGGGACCCTGGCCGTCGCCCCCGCCGAAGCCGGTGCCCTGCTCTGAGCCCTCGTGATGGCGTGGCTCGGGCGGCTGATATGGGTACTGATCCATCCTGGTCACCGCCCGATCATTGCAAGAACGGCGGGGGCCCACTGTTCACCGCGCCACATATGGCGCTAGCGTGGAGGCACCTTTGCACACGCGGGAGCTCGGAGCACCGGGCTGAGAGGGCGCTGACCTCCGTACACGCGATGTTTCACGTGGAACATGCCATGTTCCTCAGGAAACACCGGCAGACGGAAACCGCTGCGTCGACCGCCGAACCTGTTACCGGGTAATGCCGGCGTAGGGAGTAGGTCACATGACCAACAAGGACGCACGCACGCCTGCCTCCGTCCAGGACGAGAAGTCCCAGGAGGCCGGGAAGTCCATCGGCTGGCACAAGGCGTACGTCGAGGGTTCGCGCCCCGACCTGCGCGTGCCGGTCCGCCAGGTGCACCTCACCAACGGGCAGTCGGTCACGCTGTACGACACGTCGGGCCCGTACACCGACCCACTCGTTGATACCGATGTCCGCAGGGGCCTGCCGCCGTTGCGGGATAACTGGATCATCGCCCGCGGCGACACCGAGGAGTACGCGGGCCGTCCCGTCCGTCCCGAGGACGACGGGATCAAGCACACCTCGCCGCGTGGCGGGCTGCGCAACCTGGACGCGGTCTTCCCCGGACGCCCGCGCCAGCCGCGCCGGGGTCGCAGCGGCCAGACGGTGACGCAGCTCACGTATGCGCGCCGGGGAGAGATCACCCCCGAGATGGAGTACGTGGCCATCCGGGAGAACGTTTCTCCCGAGGTGGTCCGCGAGGAGATCGCGGCGGGCCGGGCGGTGCTGCCGGCCAACGTCAACCACCCGGAGATCGAGCCGATGATCATCGGCAAGCGGTTCCTGGTGAAGGTCAACGCCAACATCGGCAATTCCGCGGTGACCTCCTCCATCGAGGAAGAGGTGGAGAAGATGACCTGGGCGACCCGCTGGGGCGCCGACACGGTCATGGACCTCTCCACCGGCCGCAACATCCACACGACGCGTGAGTGGGTGCTGCGCAACTCCCCCGTTCCCATCGGCACGGTGCCGCTCTACCAGGCACTGGAGAAGGTCGACGGCAGGGCCGAGGAACTGACCTGGGAGATCTACAAGGACACCGTCATCGAGCAGGCCGAGCAGGGCGTGGACTACATGACGGTCCACGCCGGCGTGCGGCTGCCGTACGTCCCGCTCACCGCCAACCGCAAGACCGGCATCGTCTCGCGCGGCGGCTCGATCATGGCCGCGTGGTGCCTGGCGCACCACAAGGAGTCGTTCCTGTACGAGAACTTCGAGGAGCTGTGCGAGATCCTCGCCGCCTACGACGTCACGTACTCGCTGGGCGACGGTCTCAGGCCGGGCTCGATCGCGGACGCCAACGACGAGGCGCAGTTCGCGGAATTGCGAACCCTCGGGGAACTCAACCGGATCGCCAGGCGTTTCAACGTACAGACGATGATCGAGGGTCCGGGACATGTCCCGATGCACAAGATCAAGGAGAACATCGACCTTCAGCAGGAGATCTGCGATGAAGCTCCGTTCTATACGCTCGGCCCGCTGACCACGGACATCGCGCCGGCGTACGACCACATCACCTCCGGCATCGGCGCTGCGATGATCGCCTGGTGGGGCACGGCGATGCTCTGCTACGTCACGCCCAAGGAGCACCTCGGCCTGCCCAACCGGGACGACGTCAAGACCGGCGTCATCACCTACAAGATCGCTGCGCACGCGGCCGATCTCGCCAAGGGGCACCCGGGAGCCCAGGAGTGGGACGACGCGCTGTCCGACGCGCGCTTCGAGTTCCGGTGGGAGGACCAGTTCAACCTCGCTCTGGACCCGGACACGGCACGGGAGTTCCACGACGAGACCCTGCCCGCCGAGCCCGCCAAGACGGCCCACTTCTGCTCCATGTGCGGGCCGAAGTTCTGCAGCATGAAGATCAGCCAAAGCATCACAGAGCGGTTCGGTGGTGCGGCGGCTGAGGGGGCGTCACCCGAGGAGGTCGCTGAAGGAATGCTGCAGAAGTCGAAGGAGTTCGCTGAGGCGGGGAACAGGGTGTACCTGCCGATCGCGGACTGAGCTCAACGTACGGCGGTCCGTGCTCCGAATGCTCAAGCCGGCTGGGAGCACGGGCCGCGCGCTCACGGCCGTGGACGCCTTCTCGCGGGACATCCGCCGCGAACACGGCGGCTGACCGGGTGGTGATACCACGCCGGTTGGCCGCTCGGTCCCCCCCGGTCGGGACCCCGCGGTACGGAGCGCGAGCCGGGTTGTTCGGGTGCTGGTGCGGGTCAGTCGGGCTGGTGCTCCGGGCCGCCGAAGTCCGGGCTTGTGTAGTCCGGGCTGGTGAAGCTCGGGCGACCGGAGCCGGAGCCGTCGTCGGGGCTGCTGAAGCCGGGGCGGTCGTACCCGAGGCGGGGCATGCGGCCGCTCGGGGCGGGTGGCGTCGTGTGGTGCAGGGCGGCTGGTCCGGGCTCGGCGAGCGCCTCGCGCAGGAACGGCAGGATGCCTCGCTCCAGCAGGGCGTCCCGCCAGGCCTCTCTGGCCCTGTCCAGCTCCCGGTGCGCCGCGTCCAGTGCCTGGGCCTGGGGCGAGCTGCTGTTGCGCAGCGCGGTGAGGAGCAGGCCGACGGCGGCGACGAGGATCGCGGCCGCGGTCACCGCGCCGAACACCCAGCCGGCGGTGAGCATGGTCTGCGCGAAGGCCTGTCCGGGGCTGAGTGTCTTCAGGATGTAGCCGACGAGGAGGAAGATCGCCGCGGCCGTTCCGGACAGGACGGGAGCCAGGACGGCGATGACCGCGATGGCGCCCGCACCGGTGCTCTCGGCATCCTCGCCGAGGGTGGTGACGAGCCCGGTCGTGGCCGAACCCGGCTCCGCGGTGGCGGAGTCGCCGGCGGCCGACGGGGCCATGGCCGGGTGGCGCAGTTCCTGGCGGACCTTCACATAGTGCTGGTATTCGGCCGCTGCGGCGGCCGTGATCAGGGCGCTGGCGTCGAGTGCCATGGTGCGCAGTTGTTCCGGATTGAGCCGCTGTCCGACAGCGGCCAGTTCCGGCCGGTGCGGTGCGGAGCGCAGCGCCTCGCTGAGGAGCCGCTCGAATTCCTGGCGGTCCTCGCTCTGCAGGTGCTGCGGAACGCTGTTCATGTGCATCCCCCGATGCTCCGTAGGGCTTGGGGCTCGCACGCCGGCGAGCCGTCGGGCAGAAACGGAGGGGAGCCTGCTACGGATAAGCCGATGGTAGAGCCGTGACGGCACACGGTGACAGGGGGTTGCCGGAAATTGCCCCCCGCGTGCGTGTACTCCGCCGGGGGACGCCTGCCCGCGGGACGGTCAGGTAGTCAGGGGCAGTTGCCGGACCAGTAGCTTTCCGGCCATGGTCACCCCGCCGTCCATCGCGATGGCGAGCCCGTCGGCGTAGACGTGCGGGTCCTCCACGGCCGGGCCGGTGCCCTCCTCGCCGTCCTCGGAGCCGACCTCGCCGAGGAGGTAGGGGATCGGGCTGTGGCCGTGAACGATGCGAGTGCCGCCGTACGTATCGAGGAGGGAGCGTACGGCGTCGGCGCCGCCCTCGTCGCGGAAGGAGAAGCGCTTGGTGAACTTGCGGAACAGATCCCAGCACTCGTCCGCGTCATTACGGGTGAGGGTCTCGCGGACGGTGTCGTTGACCGCCTCGATGGAGTCTCCGTAGTCGAGGTAGGCGGTGGTGTCCGAGTGCACGAGCAGATAGCCGTCGACCTCCTCGACGGCGTCGAGACGGGCCATCCACTGCAGGTGGTGGTCCTGGAGGCGGTCCATGTCGGTCTTCTGGCCGCCGTTGAGCAGCCAGGCCGCCTGGAAGGTGGCGGTGCCGGCGCCGGAGTTGACGGGGGTGTCGCCGAACCGCTTGGCGCCGAGCAGCAGTAGTTCGTGGTTGCCCATGAGGGCCTTGCAGTAGCCGCCGGCCGCCGCGGCCTCGGCGGACAGCCGCATCACGAGGTCGATGACGCCGATGCCGTCGGGCCCGCGGTCAGTGAAGTCGCCGAGGAACCACAGCCGGGCAGTGCCGGCGCACCACTGGCCCGAGGTGTCGATCAGCCCCTGTTCCCGCAGGGCGGTCATCAGTTCGTCGAGGTATCCGTGCACGTCTCCGACGACGAACAGCGGTCCTGGCCCGGTCGCGGGCTGCGGGGCAGGGGCCGCGGGTGCCGGTTCGACGGGGACCTGGAGCCTCTCCGGCCGGTTGATGACGGGGAGGTCGCGCTGGGTGGGCGTGTAGCCGTCGGGGTACGCCTCGTCGACGGGCGGCACGGTGTCGCCCGGGGGGGCGGTGCGGACGTACGGACCGGTCTCGTGGACGTACGCCGGTACCCGGAAGTCGCGCAGCGTCGCCGTCCGCTCCACTTCGGGTCCCTGACCGGCCCCCTGAGTCATCAGACCCCTCCACCATCGCGCCGCATCTGCACCGCTTCGGACTGCCTGGTCGCAGCGGTCCGCGGTGTCGTGGGCCCATCATAGGAATGCGCGTCGCGCCGTGTGATGACCCAGGGGTGGTGAATCGGAACAAGACTCCAGTTCACCGCGGCTTTCGCCCCGTTTGGGCAGGTGTTCGGCCGGCTATGCGCCGACCGAACCCCCGGCTCGCCGGTCGCCGGCCCGCCCTGCCCCTGCCACCGGCTGAGGGCTGTACGGGGTGAGCGCCCCGCTTTCCGGCGCTATTTCCCGTCCGGTGACCGCGGCGGGCTGACCGTCGTGCGCGGCGGGCGCCGCTGGGAGGAGGTGCGCACGATCAGCTCGGTCGGTATCACCTGCTCGACCGGCTGGTTCGACTCCATGCCCTCGATGGCGTCGATGAGGAGCTGGACCACCGCGGTGCCGATGCGACGGGGTTTGAGGGAGAGCGTGGTGATGGGCGGCTCAGTGCTGGCGTAGACCATGGACTCGCTGCAGCACACGAGGAGCAGGTCCTCGGGGACGCGGAGCCCGTAGCGGCGGGCGGCGGCCAGCAGATCCGTGCCGTTGGGGTCGAACAGTCCGTAGACGGCGTCGGGCCGGTCGGGGCGGGCGAGCAGCCGGTCGGCGGCGACGGCGCCCGCGCACGGGTCGTGCGCCGGATAGGCCTCGTAGACCGGGTCCTGGCCGACGCGTTCGCACCAGCGCAGGTAGGCGGTGGTCGACAGATGGGTGTACGTGTCCGTCGTCGTGCCGGTGAGCAGGCCGATACGGCGGGCACCGGCGGCGGCGAGGTGGTCGAGGATGCCGAGTACGGCGGCCTCGTGGTCGTTGTCGACCCAGGCGGTGACCGGCAGCGAGCCGGCCGGGCGGCCGTCGGAGACGACCGGCAGCCCCTGCCGGACCAGCTCGCTGACCACCGGGTCCTGGTCGGACGGGTCGATGACGACCGTGCCGTCCAGGGCGACGTTGGACCACACGTCGTGGCGGGAGGTCGCGGGCAGGATGACGAGGGCGTAGCCGCGGGCGAGCGCGGCCGAGGTGGCGGCCCGGGCCATCTCGGCGAAGTACGCGAACTCGGTGAAGGTGAAAGGTTCATCCCCGTATGTCGTCACGGTCAGGCCGATCAGACCCGACTTCCCGGTACGGAGCGTGCGGGCGGCGGCTGAGGGGCGGTACCCCAGTCGGTCGGCGACCTCGCGGACATGGCGGCGGGTGGCATCCGGGAGCCTGCCCTTGCCGTTGAGAGCGTCGGAGACGGTCGTGATGGAGACCCCGGCGGCGGCGGCCACGTCTCTGATGCCCGCCCGGCCCGGCCGACTGCCTCGACGTGAGGTTTCCGCGCGGCTCACCTGGTGCTTCCCTGCTGCTGTCATGGCGAGCCGATAGTAGGGCTCATACGGTGGGGTAGTGCGGACGCATATGCACGCGTTGACAGGCACGTTTCTGCATGGTTGCTACGGCACAACTGCCTTGGAAACTAAGGTAGTTAAACGATCCGGCGGTAGGACTTTACTTGTCAACGCGCATGGGCCTGCCGAGGGTCCGATGTCTCGAAGAGGTCTCAACTCACCTGCACGGGGGATGCGCGCCACGGCGCAAGCCACCGGCGCATAGATATATGTACGGTGCGCCCCCTGAAAGTACGCCTTCGTACGGGGATGCCCGTGATGGCGGGAGGGCGGATGCGGTTTGCGTATTACCGGCCCGCATCTGTACGCACCGGGGCCGAATCCTCATAAGGTGAGGAGTATTGGAAGCCGGCGGCGTCGACGGTCCGCCGGTGATCGCGAGGAGGACTGCGGTGAGCGAGACGAGCCCCAAGCTGCGCGCCGAGCTGGAGGGTATCCCCACTTACAAGCCGGGCAAGCCCGCCGCAGCCGGCGGGCCGGTCGCCTACAAGCTGTCCTCCAATGAGAACCCGTACCCGCCGCTGCCCGGCGTGATGGAGAGCGTCACGGCGGCCGCCTGCAACTTCAACCGCTACCCGGACATGGCGTGCACGGGGCTGATGGAGGAGCTGTCCGAACGGTTCGGCGTCCCGCTCTCCCATCTGGCCACCGGCACCGGCTCGGTGGGCGTCGCCCAGCAGCTCATCCAGGCCACCAGCGGTCCCGGCGACGAGGTGATCTACGCCTGGCGGTCCTTCGAGGCGTACCCGATCATCACTCAGGTCAGTGGCGCCCGGTCGGTGCAGGTGCCGCTCACGTCCGGCGAGGTGCACGACCTGGACGCGATGGCGGACGCGATCACCGACCGGACGCGCCTGATCTTCGTCTGCAATCCCAACAACCCGACCGGCACGGTGGTGCGGCGGGCCGAGCTGGAGCGGTTCCTCGACCGGGTGCCCGGCGATGTCCTGGTGGTGCTGGACGAGGCCTACCGCGAGTTCATCCGCGACCCGGAGGTGCCCGACGGTGTCGAGCTGTACCGGAACCGGCCCAACGTCTGCGTTCTGCGTACCTTCTCCAAGGCCTATGGGCTCGCCGGGCTGCGCGTCGGTTTCGCGATCGCCCATGAGCCGGTCGCGGCGGCGCTGCGTAAGACGGCGGTGCCCTTCGGCGTCAGCCAGCTCGCGCAGGAAGCGGCGATCGCCTCGCTGCGGGCCGAGGACGAGTTGCTCGGCCGGGTCGGCTCTCTGGTGTGCGAGCGCAAGCGCGTGGTCGACGCGCTGCGCGCCCAGGGCTGGACGGTGCCGGAGACGCAGGCGAACTTCGTCTGGCTGCGGCTGGGGGAGCGCACGGTCGCATTCGCGCAGGCCTGTGAGCAGCATGGTGTGGTCATCCGGCCGTTCCCGGGCGAGGGTGTGCGGGTGACGGTCGGAGAGACCGAGGCGAACGACATTTTCCTGAAGGCGGCGGAGGCGTTCCGCAAGGAGCTGTAGCCCGACAGGGGCTCTACTCGTCGATCAGTTCCACTCGGATGGGGTCGCCGTCTCGTACGGTCGCCAGAGCGCGGGCGTCCCCGTCCAGGCTTCCGAGGACATTGCACGGGCTCGCGAGGCGGCACTCGTCGCCTCGCGAGATCGGTGTGGGGCCGTAGGGCAGGGCGAGCGCATCGCCGTCCGTCCAGAAGGCCACCGTGCCCGGCTCCACGACCTGCCGGGCGTCCGTTTCACGTGAAACAGAGACTCCTGTGTCGAAATAGACCTCCTCGCCCCATGTACAGGCGCTGGAGATGAGCGGCAGTGCCTTGGCGAGGGCCTGCGCGGTCGGTGTATCGGTGTCGAGGGTCGCGGTGATGTTTCCCGCGGGCCAGGAGATACGTATCTGCATGGCGCGCAATTCAACAAGATGTTGAAGTCGCTGCCAAGGCCCTGACGTGAAGGCGAAGGGGGGACCCCCTGTTCGTTGCCGAAAATCAGTGCGTCATAATGGCTTGTGAATGTGAACGCGTTCACAAGCGCGTCCCGATTGTCCTGTATGTGCGCGGTAAGCAGGGCAAACCGCCGCTGTATCACGGCGTAGTAAGGAGAGTGACGACGTGGACCTGGCTCTGGCGCCGGAGACACTGGCGCGCTGGCAGTTCGGCATCACCACCGTCTACCACTTCCTGTTCGTCCCGCTGACCATCTCCCTGGCCGCCCTCACGGCCGGGCTGCAGACGGCCTGGGTGCGCACGGAGAAGGAGAAGTACCTCAGGGCGACGAAGTTCTGGGGCAAGCTCTTCCTGATCAACATCGCCATGGGAGTGGTCACCGGCATCGTGCAGGAGTTCCAGTTCGGCATGAACTGGTCCGACTACTCGCGCTTCGTCGGCGACATCTTCGGCGCACCGCTCGCCTTCGAGGCCCTGATCGCTTTCTTCTTCGAGTCGACCTTCATCGGCCTGTGGATCTTCGGCTGGGACAAGCTCCCCAAGAAGATCCACCTGGCCTGCATATGGATGGTCTCGATCGGCACGATCCTGTCGGCGTACTTCATCCTCGCCGCCAACTCATGGATGCAGCACCCGGTCGGCTACAGGATCAACAAGGCGAAGGGGCGCGCCGAGCTGACCGACTTCTGGGCCGTGCTGACCCAGAACACCGCACTGAGCCAGGCCTTCCACACCTTGTCCGCTGCCTTCCTGACCGGTGGGGCCTTCATGGTGGGCATCGCCGCCTACCACCTGGCCCGCAAGAAGCACATCCGCGAGATGAAGACCTCGCTGCGGCTCGGTCTGGTCACCGTGGTCATCGCCGGTCTGCTCACTGCGGTCAGCGGGGACACCCTCGGCAAGGTCATGTTCAAGCAGCAGCCGATGAAGATGGCCGCCGCCGAGGCGCTGTGGGACGGGCAGAAGCAGGCGCCGTTCTCGATCTTCGCCTACGGTGATGTGGAGAAAGGGCACAACACCGTCGCGATCGAGATCCCGGGTGTGCTGTCCTTCCTCGCCAGCGAGGACTTCTCCTCGTACGTCCCCGGCATCAATGACGTCAACAAGGCCGAGCAGCAGAAGTTCGGGCCGGGCGACTACCGGCCCAACATCCCGGTCGCCTTCTGGGGCTTCCGCTGGATGATCGGCTTCGGCATGGCCTCTTTCGCCATCGGCCTGGCCGGACTGTGGCTGACCCGCAAGAAGTTCATGCTGCCCGAGCATCTGCGAGTCGGCGAGGACGAGGTGCCGCATCTGGTGCTGTTCAAGAACAAGGCGCTCAGCCCGAAGCTGACGACCTGGTACTGGCGCATAGCGATCTGGACCCTGGCCTTCCCGCTGATCGCCAACTCGTGGGGCTGGATCTTCACCGAGATGGGCCGCCAGCCGTGGGTCGTCTACGGCGTCCTGCAGACCCGGCACGCGGTCTCCCCCGGTGTTTCCCAGGGCGAGGTCCTCACCTCGATGATCGTCTTCACTTCGCTGTACGCGATTCTCGCCGTGGTCGAGGTCAAGCTGCTCGCGAAGTACGTCAAGACCGGCCCGCCCGAGCTGACCGAGGCCGACCTCAACCCGCCCACGAAGATCGGCGGCGACACCCGTGACGCCGACAAGCCGATGGCCTTCTCGTACTAGGCCGGGGGAACAGTCATGGAACTTCACGACGTCTGGTTCGTTCTGATCGCCGTCCTGTGGGCCGGCTACTTCTTCCTTGAGGGCTTCGACTTCGGGGTCGGCATCCTCACCAAGCTACTGGCCCGGAACCGGCCGGAGCGGCGGGTGTTGATCAACACCATCGGACCCGTCTGGGACGGCAACGAGGTGTGGCTGCTCACGGCCGGCGGCGCGACCTTCGCCGCGTTCCCGGAGTGGTACGCCACGCTCTTCTCCGGCTTCTACCTGCCGCTGCTGATCATCCTGGTCTGCCTGATCGTCCGGGGCGTCGCCTTCGAGTACCGGGCGAAGCGCCCCGAGCAGAACTGGCAGCGCAACTGGGAGACAGCGATTTTCTGGACCTCGCTGATCCCGGCGTTCCTGTGGGGCGTGGCCTTCGGGAACATCGTGCGGGGCGTGAAGATCGACCAGCACTTCGAGTACGTCGGCAGCGTCTGGGACCTGCTCAACCCCTACGCCCTGCTCGGCGGTCTGGTGACGCTCACGCTGTTCACCTTCCACGGAGCGGTCTTCACCGCGCTCAAGACCGTGGGGGACATTCGGGTGCGGGCACGGAAGCTGGCCCTGTGGGTCGGCCTCGTCACGGCCGTCGTGGCGCTCGGCTTCCTGCTGTGGACGCAGGCCGACAGTGGTGACGGCAAGAGCCTGGTGGCCCTCGTTGTGGCGGTCGCCGCCCTGGTGGCCGCACTGGTGGCCAACCAACTCGGCCGTGAGGGATGGGCGTTCACGCTGTCCGGCGTCACCATCGTGGCCGCCGTGGCGATGCTCTTCCTGTCGCTCTTCCCGAACGTCATGCCGTCGACGCTCAACGGGGATTGGAATCTGACGGTCACCAACGCCTCGTCGAGCCCGTACACCCTGAAGATCATGACGTGGCTGGCGGCCATCGCCACACCGCTCGTCCTGCTCTACCAGGGCTGGACCTACTGGGTGTTCCGCAAGCGAATCGGCACGCAGCACATCGCTCCCGACGCTACGGCCGGCGCCGCACACTGAGTCCGCCGAGGGTGTGTTTCACGTGAAACACACCCTCTGGACCGAAGGATGCGTTTCACGTGAAACCAATCGATCCCCGTCTTCTGCGCTACGCCCGCGCCACCCGGCTCTTCCTGGCGGCGGTCGTCGGCCTGGGAGCTGTCGGTGCGGGGCTGGTCATCGCTCAGGCGATGCTCATCGCCGAGGTTGTCGTGGGAGCGTTCCAGCGGGGCGAGTCCGTCGCTGGACTGCGTACTCCCCTGTTGCTGTTGGCGGCCGTGGCCGTGGGGCGGTCGGTTGTCGCCTGGCTCACCGAACTCGCCGCCCATCGGGCGAGCGTGGCGGTGAAGTCCGAACTGCGAGGACGGCTTCTCGACCGGGCGGCGGCGCTCGGTCCCGGGTGGCTGGCCGGGCAGCGCACCGGTGCGCTGGTCACGCTGGCCACGCGCGGGATCGATGCCCTCGACGACTACTTCTCGCGCTATCTGCCGCAGTTGGGGCTCGCGGTGGTGGTGCCGGTGGCAGTGCTGGCGCGGATCGTCACCGAGGACTGGGTGTCGGCGGCGATCATCGTCGGCACCCTGCCCCTCATCCCGCTCTTCATGATGCTGATCGGCTGGGCCACCCAGTCCCGGACGGACCGTCAGTGGCGGCTGCTGTCGCGGCTGTCCGGGCACTTCCTGGACGTGGTTGCAGGACTGCCCACGCTGAAGGTCTTCGGCCGGGCCAAGGCACAGGCCGAATC
The DNA here is from genome assembly GCF_040634095.1 of Streptomyces sp. NPDC007205. NCBI lineage: Bacteria > Bacillati > Actinomycetota > Actinomycetes > Kitasatosporales > Streptomycetaceae > Streptomyces > Streptomyces sp. NPDC007205. Next base: position 167,284 of record NZ_JBEYEW010000004.1, on the reverse strand, counting down.
CATCCGCCGGATCACCGGTGAGTACCGTCAGGCCACCCTGCGGACGCTGCGGATCGCCTTTCTCTCGTCCCTCGCGCTGGAGTTGCTCGCCACGCTGTCGGTCGCCCTGGTCGCGGTGACGATCGGCATGCGGCTCGTGCACGGCGACATGGACCTGTACATCGGCCTGGTGATCCTGGTGCTGGCGCCCGAGGCCTACCTGCCGCTGCGCCAGGTAGGCGCGCAGTACCACGCGGCGGCGGAGGGGCTCGCCGCTGCGGAGGAGATCTTCGGTGTGCTGGAGACGCTGGTTCGGGCGTCGGGTACGGGTGCGGTACCTGCGGGCGCGGTGACCTTCGACGGGGTCACCGTGCGCTACCCCGGGCGTTCCCTGGACGCCGTGACGGGGGTGTCGTTCCGTGTCGAGCCCGGCGAGACGGTCGCGCTGGTCGGGCCGAGCGGGGCGGGCAAGTCGACGCTGTTGAATGTGCTGCTCGGGTTCGTCCAGCCGGTTGAGGGGCGGGTGCGGATCGGGGGCGCGGCTCTCGCGGACCTCGACCTGGAGGAGTGGTGGTCACGGATCGCGTGGGTGCCGCAGCGGCCGCATCTGTATGCCGGGACCATCGCGGAGAACGTGCGGTTGGCCCGGCCGGACGCGGACGACCGTGCCGTACGCCGGGCGCTGCGGGATGCGGGTGCGCTGGAGTTCGTGGATGCGCTGCCCGAGGGGGCCGAGACCGTGCTCGGGGAGGACGGGGCCGGGCTGTCGGCGGGGCAGCGGCAGCGGGTGGCTCTGGCTCGGGCCTTTCTCGCGGATCGACCTGTGCTGTTGCTGGACGAGCCGACGGCTGCGCTGGACGGGGCGACGGAGGCGGAGGTTGTGGCGGCGGTGCGGAGGCTGGCCGCCGGGCGGACAGTGCTGCTTGTGGTGCATCGGCCGGCGTTGCTCGGGGTTGCTGACCGGGTGGTGCGGTTGGAGGGTGCGGAGCTTGTGACGCACCGGGGTGCCGGTGAGCCCCCCAGGGAGCTCATCTCCCTGGACCCCCGCCTTTGCCCGCCCACCACCCGACTCGATGGGCTGGGAAGCGAGCCCTCGGACTCTCGGGCTGGTCGGTTCGGGAACGACTCCGCACGTGTCGTTTCGGGGCGGCCCCGGCGTGTCCTTGGGCGGGTGCGAGGGCTTGGTGGGGCCCGGCGGGGGCGATTGGCGCTGGCCCTGGCGTTGGGGTGTCTGGCGCTCGGTAGTGCCGTGGGCCTGATGGCGACCTCCGGATGGCTCATCTCGCGGGCCTCGCAGCAGCCTCCCGTGCTGTATCTGATGGTGGCCGTGACAGCCACGCGGGCCTTCGGGATCGGGCGGGCCGTCTTCCGGTACGCCGAGCGGCTGGTGTCGCACGACGCCGTGCTGCGGATGCTGGCCGACACCCGGGTCGCCGTCTATCGGCGTCTGGAGCGGCAGGCACCTGCCGGACTGCGGACCGTCCGTCGCGGCGATCTGCTGACCCGGCTGGTCGCGGATGTCGACGCGCTCCAGGACTACTGGCTGCGCTGGCTGCTGCCCGCGTCGGTCGCCGTCGCCGTGTCGGCCCTCTCGGTCGGATTCACGGCCTGGCTGCTGCCCGAGGCCGGTGCCGCCCTCGCGGCGGGCCTCGTGGCCGCCGGTGTCGGCGTCCCGCTCGTCACCGCGACCGTGGCGCGGCGGACCGAACGACGGCTGGCTCCTGCCCGGGGCGACCTCGCCACCCGCGTCACCGACCTGCTCACCGGCACCGCCGAGCTGACCGTCGCCGGTGCGCTGCCCGCCCGTACCGAGGCGGCCCGGCGAGCCGACGGCACCCTCACCCGGATCGCCTCGCGTGCCGCCACCGTGACGGCGCTCGGCGACGGGCTGACCGCGCTGATCTCGGGCCTGACCGTCACGGCGACCGCGCTGTTCGGCGCCCAGGCGGTGGCCGCGGGCCGGCTCCACGGCGTGGCGATGGCCGTGGTCGTCCTCACGCCACTGGCCGCCTTCGAGGCCGTACTGGGGCTGCCGCTCGCCGTGCGCTACCGGCAGCGGGTGCGGCGGAGCGCCGAGCGTGTCCACGAGGTGCTCGACGCTCCGGAGCCCGTGCGCGAGCCGGAGCGGCCCCGGCAGGCGCCCGCCTCGCCGTTCCCGCTGGTGGTCAAGGGGCTGGCCGCACGGTATGAGGGGCAGCGGAGGGAAGCGCTGACCGGCTTCGATCTCACCCTGGAGGAGGGGCGGCGGATCGCTGTGGTCGGGGCGTCGGGTTCCGGCAAGACGACCCTCGCCCAGGTGCTGCTGCGCTTCCTCGACCCGCGGGAGGGCTCGTACACGCTCGCCGGTGTGGACGCCTGCGCGCTGGCGGGTGACGACGTACGGCGGCTTGTCGGACTGTGTGCGCAGGACGCGCATCTCTTCGACAGCTCGGTGCGCGAGAACCTGCTGCTGGCCAGGAAGGGCGCCACCGAGACCGAGCTGCGCCGGGCGCTGGGCCGGGCCCGGTTGCTGGACTGGGTGGACGGGCTGCCCGACGGCCTGGACACGCTCGTCGGGGAGCACGGAGCGCGGCTGTCCGGGGGCCAGCGGCAGCGGCTGGCGCTGGCCCGTGCGCTGCTGGCCGACTTCCCCGTCCTGGTCCTCGACGAGCCCGCCGAGCATCTGGACCTGCCGACGGCCGACGCGCTGACCGCCGATCTGCTGGCCGCCACGGAGGGTCGTACGACGCTGCTGATCACCCACCGACTGGCCGGCCTGGAGGCGGTGGACGAGGTGATCGTCCTCGATGCGGGCCGGGCGGTGCAGCGGGGCACGTACGCGCAGTTGCTCGCGGCGGACGGGCCGCTGCGGGCGCTGGCACGGCGGGAGGCGGAGGCAGGGTCCTTGGTGGTGGCGGGCCGACCGGCATCGGTTCGGTGAACGACACTCCGGTTCCTGGCTCCGGTTCCGGGAGCAAAAGGGACGGGGAGAACGGCGGCGGCACGACGCTGGTGGGGCGTCGTACCAGTGACCGGCCCGGTCAGAGGGTTTCCGCCAGCAGTTGTTCGATGACGACCGCGACACCGTCCTCGTTGTTGGCGACCGTACGGCCCGACGCGGCTGCGATGACGTCCGGGTGGGCGTTGCCCATCGCGTACGAGTGGCCGGCCCAGGTCAGCATCTCGACGTCGTTGGGCATGTCGCCGAAGGCGACGACCTCCTCGTGCGAGATACCGCGCTCGGCGCAGCACAGGGCGAGTGTGCTGGCCTTGGAGACATCGGGGCCGCTCAGTTCGAGCAGGGCGCTGGGGCTGGAGCGGGTGACGTTGGCGCGGTCGCCGATCGCGAGCCGGGCGAGCGTGAGGAAGGCGTCCGGGTCGAGGTCCGGGTGGTAGGCCAGGATCTTGAGCACGGGCTGGTCGGCGTCCGGGCCATGGGGGGCGAGGAGTTGCTCGGCGGCCAGCAGGTTGTCCGGTATCTCCATGTGCAGCTTGGGGTAGTCCGGCTCCTGGTGGAAGCCGTAGGTCTGCTCGACCGCGAACACCGTGCCGGGTGCCGCCTCGCGCAGCAGTCGCACGGCGTCCAGGGCGTTGTCGCGGGCCAGTTCGCGCACCTTCACGAAGCGGTGGGCGCCGGGGCCGCCGTGCAGGTCGACCACGGCGGCGCCGTTGCCGCAGATCGCCAGGCCGTGGCCGTGGACGTGGTCGCTGACGACGTCCATCCAGCGGGCCGGGCGGCCGGTGACGAAGAAGACCTCGATGCCCGCCTCCTCCGCGGCCGCCAGCGCGGCGACCGTGCGAGGTGAGACCGACTTGTCGTCGCGCAGCAGTGTGCCGTCGAGGTCGGTGGCGATCAGCCGCGGTCGAACGGCGGCGGCGGGAGTTCCGGGCTGTCTGGTCGCTGAGGTCACCCGGCCATTCTCACGCATATGCCAGCACGGCCGTGCGGGACTGCGCACAGATGAGACACAGATGACGCTCAGCGCCCGTCAGCCGGAATATCCGTCAGCCCGAACGCCCGCCGGCCCGAACGCCCGTCAGTGCGGGTGTCCCTCAGCTCAGCTGAGCCGCGGCCTCCATCGCGATCTGCTCGAAGACCTTCTCGTCCGTGGCGAAGTCGGAGTCCGGGATGGGCCAGTGGATCACGATCTCGGTGAAGCCCAGTTCCTGGTGGCGGCCGGCGAAGTCCACGAAGGCGTCCAGGGACTGAAGCGGCCGGGCGCGGTCCGGGGTGAATCCCGTGAGCAGGATCTTCTCCAGGCCGGCCACGTCCCGCCCGGCGTCCGCGCAGGCCTCGGACAGCTTGGTGATCTGCCCGCGCAGGGCCTCGACGGACTGCTCCGGGGTGCCGGACTCGTACAGCTTCGGGTCGCCGGTGGTCACCCAGGCCTGCCCGTGCCGCGCGGCGAGCTTCAGGCCGCGCGGTCCGGTGGCCGCCACCGCGAACCGTAGCCGGGGCCGCTGCACACAGCCCGGGATGTTCCGGGCCTCGTGCGCCGAGTAGAAGCGGCCCTCGTGCGTCACCGCGTCCTCGGTGAGCAGCCGGTCCAGCAGCGGCACGAACTCGGCGAACCGATCGGCGCGCTCACGCGGGCTCCACGGCTCCTGGCCCAGCGCGGTGGCGTCGAAACCGGTGCCGCCGGCGCCGATGCCGAGGGTGATCCGGCCGCCGGAGATGTCGTCCAGGGAGATCAGCTCCTTGGCGAGGGTCACCGGGTGTCGGAAGTTCGGCGAGGTCACCAGCGTGCCCAGGCGCAGCCGCTCGGTGACGCCGGCGGCGGCCGTCAGGGTCGGGACGGCGCCGAACCAGGGCCCGTCACGGAAGCTGCGCCAGGACAGGTGGTCGTAGGTGTACGCGGTGTGGAAGCCGAGCTGTTCGGCCCGCACCCAGGCCGAACGGCCGCCTTCGCTCCAGCGGCGGTAGGGCAGGATCACGGTGCTCAGGCGCAGAGTCATGCGTTCGAGAGTAAGCGGCCCCATGGACAACGGACCAAACGGTCACCGAACGCGGCTGCTCAGCCACGGGCTGAGCAGGACCATCGGGACGTACTCCTTGTGTGCGCGGTCGCCGGGCAGCGGGACGACCAGGCGGTAGCCGGGCGGGAAGCGGCGCGCTCTGACGTGGGCGAGGCCCTCGAAGACGGAGCGGAGGAAGGCGGGCACGTCGTCGCGCGGGATGTCGTGGCACTGAATGCCCTCGACCGTGATCAGCGCGTCGCCCTCCGGGAAGAGCCGCACGCTCACCCGGGGTACGCCGCCGAACTCTGCGTACGCCTCGTGCGGCAGGGTGCCGTCGGGGTCCGTGGTCGCACCGACGCCCGCGGCGCTGCGGCGGGAGGTCTGGTCGGCACCGATGTCGTGGGTCACCTCGATCTCGCGCGCGTAACGGGCGGCGAGGGCGCGCAGCGCGGTGACGGCGGCCTCGGTGGTCGGCAAGTGCTCGCGCGAGTGGTCCATACCGCGATCATGGCCTTTGGCCGGTTCTCTGTGTCAGTGGGGCTCCGGAAAACGCAGGTACCGCGGTGGTACGGCCCTCGTCAGCCAGACCCCGTTGGCGCTGACGCGGAAGAGGTGGCCGTCGCGGTGCATGGCGCCGGCGTCGACGGCGAGCACCACGGGGCGGCCGCGGCGGGCACCGACCCGGGTGGCGGTCTCGCGGTCGGCGGAGAGGTGGACGTCGTGCCGGCTCATGGGCCTCAGTCCGTCGGCACGGATCGCGTCCAGGTTCCGGGCGACGGTCCCGTGGTACAGGTACGCCGGCGGGGTCGCCGGGGGCAGGCCGAGGTCGACGTCGATGCTGTGGCCCTGGCTGGCCCGGATCCTGCTGCCCTCGATCGCGAAGCGCCGCTTGTCGTTGGTGGCCACCACGTGGTCCAGTTCCTCGCGCGTGAACCGGAAGCCGTGAGCGGCGGCCGCGGCGATCAGCGAGTCGATCTCCACCCAGCCTCCGGGATCCAGCGTGAGCCCGATCCGCTGCGGCTGGTGGCGCAGATGCTTGGAGAGGTACTTCGACACCTTCACGGTGCGTCTTTCGTCGTATTGCCCGTTCATACGCCCAGCGTGCGGGAGAGGCGTGCAGTACGCAGGTTTTTTTGTTCGTAGGTTTGATCCACAAGCAAGTCGGGTTATCCACAAGCAAATTGATGAACCTGTGGACAAGTGACGTCCCTTCTAGGGTGGTTCGCCAACTCCTCTGTCAATCATGGCGTCTGTCGCCAGCTCATCCAAAGCGCGTGCCGCCAGCTCGCGTTCGACCGCCAGGGCGATGAACTCGGAGACGCGTGTGTGCCCAACGAGCCGCTCCACGGCGTCGATCGTCTTGGCGGGAAGGGCGACCGAACGGGCGCCGTGCTGCTCTTCCGGGGACTGGGCCGCGCCGAGACGCGTGCGCAGCTGGCGGGTGGCCAATGAGCGCATCGCACGGGCCAGTTCGGCGTCCATCGTCTGCTGGGCCAGCGGGCGCAGCCGGCGCACGAGCGAGGCGGCCTCCGCCGCGTCCGCGTCCGTGCGGCGCTCGGGATCGTGCAGACAGCGCGCGAAGACGTATTCGGTGGTGAACTCCAGGAAACGGGCGGCGATGTACTCGACCTGTCCCCGCAACTCCCGCAGATGGCCCGAGATGGCGGAGAGCGGAACTCCGGCGGCATGCAACTCCACTGCCACGGACAGCTCTTGGGGACTCGGGACAAGGAACGCGTCGGGATCACCGTCGATCCGCTCCAGCACACCGAGTTCGACCGCCTCGCTCACGGCGTCGTCGTCGGGTGTGCCGCCGAAGCGGGCGTCCAGTTCGGCGCGCGTGACGCGGTCGGGGCGCTCGTCCGTCCAGGGCCCCTCCACCTCGGTGACCAGGCCGAGCACCCCGCCCAGGCCACGGCCCGTGTCCCAGGCGTCCAGCAGCTCCTTGATCGAGGCCAGTGTGTAGCCGCGGTCGAGGAGATGGGCGATCTGGTGGAGCCGGGTGACGTGCGCCCCGGAGTAGACGTTGGCCCGGCCCCGGCGCTCGGGCCGGGGGAGCAGACCGCGGTCCTGGTAGGCGCGGATGGTCCGGACCGTGGTGGCGGTGTGGTGGGCAAGGTCCTCGATGCGGTAGGTCGGCTGCGGCGGCGGGTCGGTCATGTCACAGCCTCGGCTCCACGCGCGCGATCCGCCGCAACGCCCCCGGCAGGAAACGGGACATGAGGTGGGCGCCGCGGGCCTCCGGGGTCACCGGGACGACCGCCCGGTTGCGGGCCACCGCGTCCAGGATCGCCGCGGCCACCTTCTCCGGCGGGTAGTTGCGCATGCCGTACAGACGGGCCGAGTTCTTCTGCCGGCGGCGCTCCTCCGCCTCGTCCACACCGGCGAAGCGGGCCGTCGCGGTGATGTTGGTGTTGACGAAACCGGGGCAGATCGCCGTGACACCGATGCCCTGCCCGGCGAGTTCGGCGCGCAGGCACTCGGAGAGCATCAGCACCGCCGCCTTGGAGGTGCTGTAGGCGGGCAGGGCTCGGGAGGGCTGGAAGGCCGCCGCCGAGGCGATGTTGACGATGTGGCCGCCCTGGCCGCGCTCGGCCATCCGCCCGCCGAAGAGCCGGCAGCCGTGGATCACGCCCCACAGGTTCACGTCGAGGACCCTGCGCCAGTCGTCGGACGTGGTGGCGAAGAACGAGCCCGACAGACCGATGCCCGCGTTGTTGACCAGCACGTCCGGCACGCCGTACGCGCGGTGCACCTTCTCGGCGAGCTTCTCCATCGCCTGCTCGTCGGAGACGTCGGCCGTCTCCGCCCAGGCCTCGGGCGCGCCGACCAGCCGGGACAGCTCGGCGGTGCGGGCCGCGGCCTCGGTGTCGCGGTCGACGGCCACCACGCGCGCACCGGCCTCCGCGAACGCGAACGCCGTGGCCCGGCCGATGCCGCTGCCCGCCCCGGTGACCAGCACCAACTGGCCCCCGAACCGGTCGGCGTGGCGGCCGGTGGCCTTCGGCTCCAGGCGGCCGCCTTCCACGGACAGGATGAATTCCCCGATCCAGGAAGCGAGCTGATCGGGCCGGGTGCGCGGGATCCAGTGCTTGGCGGGGAGCGTGCGGCGGGTCAGCTGGGGCACCCACTGCTCCAGGTCGTCGTAGAGGTGCTCGGAGAGGAACGCGTCCCCCTGGGGCGTGATGAGCTGCACGGGCGCGTGCGCGTACGCGTCGGGGCGCGGCCTCGCCAGCCGGGCGCGGACGTTGTCGCGGTACAGCCAGGCGCCGTGCGCCGCGTCGGAGGGCAGCGAGGAGGTCGGATAGCCGTCGGCGGGGACCTTCTCGACCCGCTGGAGGATCTTCGGCCAGCGCCTGCCGAGCGGGCCGCGCCAGGCCAGCTCGGGCAGGACCGGTGTGTGCAGCAGGTACACGTACCAGGACTTGGCGCCCTGGCCGAGGAGCTGGCCCACCCGGCGGGGCGTCGGACGCTTCACGCGCGCGTTGATCCAGTGCCCGAAGTGGTCCAGGGACGGCCCGGACATCGATGTGAAGGAGGCGATACGGCCCTCCGTGCGGCCGACCGTGACGAACTCCCAGGACTGCACCGACCCCCAGTCGTGCCCGACCAGGTGGACCGGGCGGTCCGGGCTGACCGCGTCCACGACGGCGAGGAAGTCGTCGGTGAGCTTGGCCAGCGTGAAGCCGCCGCGCAGCGGCCGGGGTGCCGTCGAGCGGCCATGGCCCCGGACGTCGTACAGGACCACGTGGAAGCGGTCGGCGAGGCGGACGGCGACCTCCGACCAGACCTCCTTGCTGTCCGGGTAGCCGTGCACCAGTACCACCGTCGGCTGTTCCGGGTCGCCCAGCTCGGCCACGCACAGCTCGACCCCGCCGGTCGCCACCCGGCGCTCCCGCGCGCCTTTCGGTGTCATTTCTCCTCCGCCCAGCGCCGCACGTGCGGCAGATCGTCGTCCAGCCAGAAGGCGCTCTCTTCGGGGTCCGTCGAGTCCGTGACCACGAGGATCTCCTCGAACTTGGCGCCCGTCCCCCGGAAGCCGAGGTGTGGTTCGACCGCCCACAGGCCCGGCTGCGGCGGATGGTCCGAGAAGCGGTACGGCGACCACAGCGGTGACCAGCCCTCGCGGTGGCCGTGCAGCGCGTCGGCGGCCAGGCCCTTCAGGGACTGCGTACCGAACCCGAAGAGACGGGGGGAGAAGCGGCGCTGCCTCACGCGGTCCACCTTGTGGGCGATCACGCCGAACGGGTACGCGCGATGCCGGTTGGCGTAGCCCTGGCGGACCATGAGCCGGTCCACGTCCTCATAGATCTCGCGCAGCGGACGCCGCTCGCGCACCTCGCGCAGGATCAGCTCCCGGTGCGCCTCCAGGTCGGCCATCAGCCGGTCCTGCACCGGGTTCACGCCGAGCGAGCCCGAGTAGCCGATGTCCGCCGTGTATCCCTGGTACACCGGCGCCATGTCCAGGATGAACGGCATCCCGGGCTCCAGGGCGCGGTCGGTGGGGAAGAACTGCAGGGGTATGCGGAAGTTCACGAACGCCGTGCGGTCGCCGAACCAGGCGAAGGGCAGGTGGAACCAGTCCCGCACCCCGCGCTCGCGCAGCCACTCGCGCTGCATCCGCGCCGCCTCGCGCTCGGTCACACCCGGCTCCAGCCGCGCCGCGACCGCCTCCGCGCACTCGTAGGCGAGGCGCTGCACCCGCCTGAACCCGCCCAGTCCTGCGGCGAGTTCGCTGTTCACTGCCGTCGTCATGCCGCCCCGTCCCGTCGTGCCGTCGACTCGTCCACTCGTCCGGTCGACCGCGGTACGCGTCCGTAACTTGACACTGGTGAATGTGACAGTTGTTAGAGGTGGCGTCAATAGGCTGGCCCGCGGCCTGTGGACAACTCGCGGTAACCCTGAGGCAGGGCATCCCCTAGGGCCCCGTAATACCTGGGTCTGACGCGAAGACGGCTCTGAGGTCTGACGACCGGCGTGGCTCGGATCACTACCGTCGTAGACGTGACTGTGATCGCGACCGAAAGCCTGAGCAAGCGGTTCCCCCGGGTGACCGCGCTCGACCGGCTGTCCGTGGACATCGGGCCCGGTGTGACCGGACTCGTCGGAGCCAACGGCGCCGGCAAGTCCACCCTGATCAAGATCCTGCTGGGTCTGTCCCCCGCGAGCGAGGGCCGCGCCGAGGTGCTCGGCCTGGACGTCGCCACCAAGGGCGGCGCCATCCGCGAGCGTGTCGGCTACATGCCGGAGCACGACTGCCTGCCCCCCGACGTCTCGGCCACCGAGTTCGTCGTGCACATGGCGCGCATGTCCGGCCTGCCGCCCACCGCCGCCCGCGAGCGCACCGCGGACACGCTGCGCCACGTCGGCCTGTACGAGGAGCGCTACCGCCCCATCGGCGGCTACTCGACCGGCATGAAGCAGCGCGTGAAGCTCGCCCAGGCGCTGGTGCACGACCCGCAGCTGGTGTTCCTGGACGAGCCGACCAACGGTCTCGACCCGGTCGGCCGGGACGAGATGCTGGGCCTGATCCGCCGCATCCACACCGAGTTCGGCATCTCGGTCCTGGTCACCTCCCACCTCCTCGGTGAACTGGAACGCACCTGCGACCACGTCGTCGTCATCGACGGCGGCGCTCTGCTGCGCTCCAGCTCCACCACCGACTTCACCCAGACCACGACCACCCTCGCGATCGAGGTCACGGACAGCGACACCCACCCCGACGGCACCCGCGCGGTCCGCGACGCGCTCCACGCGCGCGGGGTGGACACCCACGCCGAGGGCGCGGGCCTGCCGGGCGCCGGACACATCCTGCTGCTGACCGCCCAGGGCGAGGAGACCTACGACCTGATCCGCGACGTCGTCGCCGACCTCGGGCTCGGCCTGGTCCGCATGGAGCAGCGCCGGCACCACATCTCCGAGGTGTTCACCAGCGCAGACGAGCAGAACAGCAACGACGAGCAGCGGAAGGAGGCCGTCGGCCATGGCGGTTGAGCAGCCCCTGATCTCCCACGCGGGCGACCAGACCCGCATCCACGACATCGGCTACCGGGGCTACGACGGCCCCCGCCTCGGCCGCGCCTACGCCCGCCGGTCGCTGTACTCGCAGTCCCTGCGTGGCGCCTACGGCCTCGGCCGCTCGGCCAAGACCAAGGTGCTGCCGATGCTGCTGTTCGCGGTGATGTGCGTGCCCGCCGCCATCATGGTGGCCGTCGCGGTCGCCACCAAGGCGCACGAACTGCCGGTGGCCTACACCCGCTACGCGATCATGATGCAGGCCGTGATCAGCCTGTACGTCGCCGCGCAGGCACCCCAGGCCGTCTCCCGCGACCTGCGCTTCAAGACCGTACCGCTGTACTTCTCGCGGCCCATCGAGACCGCCGACTACGTACGCGCCAAGTTCGCCGCGCTCGCCTCGGCGATCTTCGTCCTCACCGCGGCTCCCCTGCTCGTGATGTACGTGGGCGCGCTGCTGTCCAAGCTGGGCTTCGCCCACCAGACGAAGGAATTCGCCGAGGGACTGGTCTCCGTGGCCCTGCTCTCCCTGCTCTTCGCCGGCATCGGCCTGGTCATCGCCGCCGTCACCCCGCGCCGGGGCTTCGGCATCGCCGCGGTGATCGCCGTGATGATCATCTCCTACGGCGCGGTCAGCACGCTCCAGGCCATCGCCGACGTGCAGAACCACTCCAGCGCCATCCCGTGGATCGGCCTGTTCTCGCCCGTCACGCTGATCGACGGCGTCCAGTCGGCCTTCCTGGGCGCGACCGCCCGTAACCCCGGAGCGGTCGACCCGTCGGCCGGGCAGGGCGTGGTCTACGTCCTGGTCGTGCTCGCCCTGATCGCCGGCAGCTACGGCCTGCTGATGCGCCGCTACAAGAAGGTGGGACTGTGACGACCCTCAGCATCGACCACGTCTCCCGCTGGTTCGGCAACGTGGTCGCCGTCAACGACATCACCATGACCATCGGCCCCGGCGTCACCGGCCTGCTCGGCCCCAACGGCGCCGGAAAGTCCACCCTGATCAACATGATGGGCGGCTTCCTCGCCCCCTCCACCGGCACCGTCACCCTCGACGGTCAGCCGGTGTGGCGCAACGAGCGGATCTACCGGCACATCGGCATCGTCCCCGAACGCGAGGCGATGTACGACTTCCTCACCGGCCGTGAATTCGTCGTCGCCAACGCCGAGTTGCACGGGCTCGGCGACAAGGCAGCCCAAAAAGCCCTCGCCACCGTCGAGATGGAGTACGCGCAGGACCGGAAGATCTCCACGTACTCCAAGGGCATGCGGCAGCGCGTGAAGATGGCGAGCGCGCTGGTGCACGAGCCGTCGCTGCTCCTGCTCGACGAGCCGTTCAACGGCATGGACCCACGCCAGCGCATGCAACTGATGGACCTGCTGCGGAAGATGGGCGACGAGGGCCGCACGGTGCTGTTCTCCTCGCACATCCTCGAAGAGGTCGAGCAGCTCGCCCGGCACATCGAGGTCGTCGTCGCGGGCAGGCACGCGGCCAGTGGCGACTTCCGCAGGATCCGCCGGCTGATGACCGACCGCCCGCACCGCTATCTGGTCCGCTCCAGCGACGACCGCGCCCTCGCGGCCGCACTGATCGCCGACCCCTCGACGGCCGGCATCGAGGTCGACCTGACCGAGGGCGCGCTGCGCATCCAGGCCGTCGACTTCGGCCGCTTCACCGCCCTGCTGCCGAAGGTCGCCCGGGACCACGGCATCCGGCTGCTCACGGTCTCGCCGTCGGACGAGTCCCTGGAGTCCGTCTTTTCCTATCTGGTCGCGGCGTAGGAGGCCGAAGATGTACGACCCCACCGTCGCCCGGCTCACCTACCGGGCCCTGCTCGGCCGCCGTCGGGCCCTCATCCTGGGTGCGCTGCCGCTGCTGCTGATCGTGCTCTCCGTGGCCGTGCGCGGCCTGACGGGAGCTGACGACCAGACCGCCGCCAACGTGCTCGGCGGCTTCGCGATCGCCACCATGGTGCCGATCATCGGCGTCATCGCCGGTACGGGCGCGATCGGCCCGGAGATCGACGACGGTTCCGTCGTCTATCTGCTGTCCAAGCCGCTGAAGCGGCCCACGATCATCGTGACCAAGCTGATCGTCGCCATCGCCGTGACCATGGTCTTCTCGGCGGTACCGACCCTGATCGCGGGCCTGATCCTCAACGGCAACGGCCAGCAGATCGCCGTCGCCTACACGGTGGCCGCACTGGTCTCCTCCATCGCGTACTCCGCGCTCTTCCTGCTCCTCGGCACGGTGTCCCGGCACGCGGTGGTCTTCGGGCTGGTCTACGCACTCGTCTGGGAGGCCCTGTTCGGCTCGCTGGTGCCCGGTGCGCGCACGCTGAGCGTCCAGCAGTGGTCGCTGGCCGTCGCGCACAAGATCGCCGGAGGTGACCTGGTCACCTCGGACGTGGGCCTGACGACGGCCACCGTGCTGCTGGTGGCGGTCACCGTGCTGGCCACCTGGTACGCCGGGCAGAAGCTGCGCACGCTGAAGCTGGCGGGCGAGGAGTAGGCCTCCGGCGGCCTGACGGGGAGTTCACACCGGTCCGCGCACACTGGGCACAGCGGATGAACGGCAGGAGGCCGCTGATGGCAGAGGAGATACCGGGGAACGACGGGCACGGGCGGCCCGAGGATGACCTCTGGGACGGGCTGGTCCTGGACGACGACTTCATACGGGCCGCCGAGACCGCCGAGCCGTCGGCCCGGGCCCGGATGCTCGCCGCCCGCTGGCGCTCCGAGGAGCCGGAGCCGCAGCCGTGGCGCTCCGAGGAGCCGCCGGCGGGCTGGTTCTTCAGCAAGGCGCGGCGCCGCAGGTGGCGCCGCCGGTAATTCGGTGGCGCCCAACTCGGCGGGGAGGCAGAGTGGTTGTGTCCCTTCCGCCGGGAACGTCCCGGCGTCATGTTCTGGGAGTGGAGGTGGGCGATGTCCATGCACGGCAGTACGCCCAGCTCCCGACAGGGCGGCCCGAGGCCGGCTCCGGTGTAGTTACCCCACCGTCGAGCCCTAAAGGGCAGCCCGGGGCGGCCGCTTCGAGCACGTGAGCGCTGCGCTTGCGTGGGCCGCCTTCCCTGTGGCCCTCTCTTGCAAGGGGGCACCCGCGCTGGGGCGGCCGGATGAGTTGCGCAACTCGGCGCTGACAGGTGCCGCTGCGCCCACCCGTGCCGCCCCAGCCGCACGACTGCCCGCAGCTACGGGGCGCGAATAACGGACCCGAGTCCTACGGCGGGACCCGGCTGCTAAGACAGCAACCGCTCCAGCACCACCGCGATCCCGTCCTCCTCGTTGGAAGCCGTCACCTCGTCGGCCACCGCGCGGAGCTCCTCGTGGGCGTCTGCCATGGCCACACCGTGGGCGGCCCAGGCGAACATCGGGATGTCGTTCGGCATGTCGCCGAAGGCGATCGTGTCCGCGGCCTTCAGGCCGAGACGGCGCGCGGCGAGGGACAGGCCCGTGGCCTTGGACAGGCCCAGCGGGAGCAGTTCCACGATGCCCTCGCCCGCCATGGCGACCGTGACGAAGCCTCCGGCAGCCTGCCGGGCGGCCTCCGCGAGCTCGTCGTCGTCCATCGTCGGATGCTGTAGATAGATCTTGTTGAGGGGAGCCGTCCAGAGGTCGGACGCGTCCGTGAACGGGGTGGCCGGGAGGCTGCCGGTGACCGCATACCCCGGACCCACCAGCACCTCGCCGTCCAGACCGTCCCGGCTGGCCGCCAGGTACAGCGGGCCCACCTCGGCCTCGATCTTGGCCAGGGCCACGCCCGCCAACTGCCGGTCCAGGGTCACGGACGTCAGCAGGCGGTGCGCCCCGGCGTCGTAGACCTGCGCGCCCTGGCCGCAGACGGCGAGGCCGTCGTAGCCGAGGTCGTCCAGGATGTGCCGGGTCCACGGGACCGCGCGGCCGGTGACGACGATGTGGGCCGCGCCCGCCGCGGTGGCCGCGGCGAGCGCGTCACGGGTGCGCTGCGAGACCGACTCGTCGGAGCGCAGGAGCGTTCCGTCGAGGTCGGTGGCGATCAGCCGGTAGGGGAAACCGGTCACTTGGCGACCGGCTCCAGGACCTCCCGGCCGCCCAGGTACGGGCGCAGCACCTCGGGGACCCGGACGGAGCCGTCGGCCTGCTGGTGGTTCTCCAGGATCGCCACGATCGTGCGCGGTACGGCGCACAGCGTGCCGTTGAGCGTGGCGAGCGGCTTGACCTGCTTGCCGTCGCGGACGCGGATCGACAGGCGGCGGGACTGGAACTCGGTGCAGTCCGAGGTCGAGGTCAGCTCGCGGTACTTGCCCTGCGTCGGGATCCACGCCTCGCAGTCGTACTTGCGGGCGGCCGAGGAGCCTAGGTCACCGCTGGCGACGTCGATGACGCGGAACGGCAGCTCCAGCGAGGTCAGCCACTGCTTCTCCCACTCCAGCAGCCGCTGGTGCTCGGCCTGGGAGTCTTCCGGCGCGACGTAGGAGAACATCTCGACCTTGTCGAACTGGTGCACACGGAAGATGCCCCGGGTGTCCTTGCCGTGCGAGCCGGCCTCGCGGCGGAAGCAGGGCGAGAAGCCCGCGTACCGCAGCGGCAGCTTGTCGGCGTCGATGATCTCGTCCATGTGGTAGGCCGCCAGCGGGACCTCGGAGGTGCCGACCAGGTACAGGTCGTCCTTGTCGAGGTGGTAGACGTCCTGGGCCGCCTGGCCGAGGAAGCCGGTGCCCGCCATGGACTGGGGCCGGACCAGCGCCGGGGTGAGCATGGGCGTGAAGCCGGCCGCCGTGGCCTGCGCGATCGCCGCGTTCACCAGGGCGAGCTCCAGCAGCGCGCCGACGCCGGTGAGGAAGTAGAAGCGGGAGCCCGAGACCTTGGCGCCGCGCTCGACGTCGATCGCGCCGAGCAGCTGGCCCAGCTCCAGGTGGTCCTTGGGCGCGAAGCCCTCGGCACCGAAGTCACGGATGCTGCCGTGCGTCTCCAGCGTGACGAAGTCCTCCTCGCCGCCGACGGGTACGTCGGGGTGGACGAGGTTGCCGAGCCGGAGCAGCAGCTCCTGGGTCTCGGCGTCGGCCGCGTCGCGCTCGGCGTCGGCGGCCTTGACGTCGGCCTTCAGCTGTTCGGCCCGCTTGAGCAGCTCGGCCTTCTCGTCGGCGGTGGCCTTGGGGATCAGCTTGCCGAGCTGCTTCTGCTCGGCGCGCAGTTCGTCGAAGCGGACGCCGGAGGACCTGCGCCGCTCGTCGGCAGACAGGAGGGAGTCGACGAGCGCGACATCCTCTCCACGGGCGCGCTGGGATGCGCGCACACGGTCGGGGTCCTCACGGAGCAGGCGAAGGTCAATCACGAGCACAAGGCTACCGGTGCCGGGTTGCCGCTCACGAATCTCTATTCCGACGTGTTCGGATTCGCGACTTACGTTCCGTTATGCCGTAATTGCCGAGCGTGTCAAGGAAAAGTGTCTCACTCCCTGGGACGGGGCATGTCCCGGGCCCCGGGTTGACTGGATTCCCTTGTGGGGAAGGGGACTTGGCGGCCTGGTTGTCCACAGAAATCCACACCCTCCGAAAAGTTATCCACAGGCTGTGTGGAAGGTCTGTGGACTCCGGAATTGATCATTCCGGAAGTGGCGAACGGAGGGAAGAATTCCCGGGTCAAACCGCCTCGACACCTGCTTTCGGGTGGAAAACGGTCGCCCTGAAAGATGAACCAAAGGAAACGGATGGGCGAAGGGTGACCCATGCGACGGTGACCCGATCTAGGGGCTGCAGGGCGATTTGTCGACCCGGTCGCCCTTGTCTGTCGACTTGTCCCCAGGTCGAGAAGGGCACCTGTGGATAACCTCTGTGGATAACGATGGTATGCAGGTAGGACTGGCTAGAACCGGCCGTCCTGGCAGCGCGCCACCCAGTCCGCCGCCGCCATGAACTCCTCGTCCGAGGTCCCCGGCCGCGTCGCCGGAGCCTCGTCCGGCTTGATGTCCGCACGCGGATAGGAGCCGAGGAAGCGCACCTGAAGACAGATCCGCTTCAGTCCCATCAGCGCCTCCGCCATCCGCCGGTCGGAGATATGGCCCTCGGCGTCTATGCAGAAGCAGTAGTTGCCGATGCCGGCGCCGGTCGGCCGGGACTGCAGCAGCATCAGGTTGATCCCGCGCGAGGCGAACTCGCCCAGCAGGTCCCGCAGGGCGCCGGGGTGGTCGTCGCGCTGCCACAGCACCACCGAGGTCTTGTCTGCACCGGTCGGTGCGGCCGGCCGGGCCGGGCGGCCGACCAGCACGAACCGGGTCTGCGCGTTCTCCGCGTCGTGGATCCCGGTCTCCAGCGCCGTGAGGCCATACCGGGCGGCGGCGAACTCGCCCGCGAAAGCGGCGTCGTAACGGCCCTCCTGGACCAGGCGGGCGGCGTCCGCGTTGGAGGCGGCCGATTCCCAGATCGCGTCCGGGAGGTGCCGCCGCAGCCAGTTGCGCACCTGCGGCTGGGCCGCGGGGTGGGCGGAGACCGTCTTGATGTCCGTGAGCTCCGTGCCGGGCCGGACCAGCAGCGCGAAGGTGATCGACAGCAGCACTTCGCGGTAGATCATCAGCGGTTCGCCCGCGACCAGCTCGTCCAGGGTGGTGGTGATGCCGCCCTCGACGGAGTTCTCGATCGGTACGAACGCCGCCTCGGCCTCCCCGGCCCGCACCGCGTCCAGCGCGGACTGCACCGACACATACGGAATCAGCTCCCGGGTGGCCGCCTCCGGAAGAGTCCGCAGGGCGACCTCGGTGAAGGTGCCCTCCGGGCCGAGATACGCATAGCTCGCTGGCATGTCCTCACCCTAATGGGCGCAGCGCCCCGCGGCCTCGGTGTCCCACGAACACCACACGACCGGGTGGTTTGGATCCGGATATTCACCCTTCCAGCAGCCGCTGCCCCACATACTCGCCCTTCGCCGCCCCGCCCGGCACCGCGAACAGTCCGCTCGCCTCGTGCCGGATGAACTGCGACAGCGCGTCGCCCCGGTCGAGCTTGCGCTGCACCGGTACGAAGCCGCGCAGCGGATCCGCCTGCCAGCAGATGAACAGCAGACCGGCGTCCGGCGTGCCGTCCGTATCGAAGCCGTCGTGGTAGGAGAAGGGGCGCCGCAGCATGGCCGCGCCGCCGTTCGTGTCGGGCCGGGTGATCCGGGCGTGCGCGTTGAGCGGGATGACGTACGCGCCCTTGGCGTCGGCCTTCTCCAGGTCCATCGGGGTCGTCTCGTCGCCTCCGGACAGCGGTGCCCCGTTGGACTTCCGGCGGCCTATGACCGCCTCCTGGGCCGGCACCGACAGCTTCTCCCAGTCGTCCAGGAGCATGCGGATGCGGCGTACGACGGCGTAGGAGCCGTTTGCCATCCAGGCGGGCTCGCCCGAGGCAGGCACGAAGATCCGCCGGTCGAAGTCGGAGTCGGCCGGCTTCGGGTTGCGGGTGCCGTCCAGCTGGCCCATGAGGTTGCGGGCCGTCATGGGGTGCGCGGTGGCGCCCGGGGTGCGGTTGAAGCCGTTCATCTGCCAGCGCAGCCGGGCCGCCCCGCCCGCACCCTTCTGGACCGCACGCAGGGCGTGGAAGGCGACCAGGGCGTCGTTCGCACCGATCTGCACCCACAGGTCCCCGTCGCTGCGCGCCTTGTCGAGGTGGTCGGAGGAGAAGTCCGGCAGCGGATCCAGCGCGGTCGGCCGCTGCTTCTCCAGACCGGTCCTGCCGAAGAAGGAGTGCCCGAAGCCGAAGGTGATCGTCAGCGAGGACGGCCCGGCGTCACGGGCCACATCGGTGTCGTCGTGCGGCGCGGCCTCGCCCGCCATCAGCCGCTCGGCCGTCGTCGACCAGCGCCGCAGCAGGGCCGCCGCTTCTTTGCGGCCCGCGCCCGCCACCAGGTCGAAGGCGACGACATGGCCGCGCGCCTGGAGCCCCTCGGTGATACCGGGCTGATGTTTCCCGTGAAACATCGCCCGGTCGGAGCCAACCGAGGTCAGCGGGGTGGCCTGGGCGGGGGCGGAGGCGTAACCCACGGCCCCGCCCGCCGCGCCGAGCACAAGACCGGTGGCGCCCGCCGTACCGAGCAGGGCGCGCCGGGAGATGCCGTGGCCGCCCGCGGGCTCGGACGCCTGGGACACCTCGGCGGATGTGCGGGCCTGGGGGATGGACTGGTCGGGCATGGTGTCGTTCAGCCGATCTGAGCGTTCTTGGAGACGGTCACCTGGTCGATGTGGGAGGTCCGCACGGTGACGGCGATCTTCCAGTCGCCGGCCATGGGGATCTGCACTCCGTTGGCCGACCAGTGGCCGGTCGTGATGTGGTCGGGGGTCACGGGAAGCGGGCCGATCTTCTTCGCCTCCAGGGTGAAGGCGACCTTCACCTCGGGGATGTCGAAGGCCCGGCCGTTGGGCCGCTGGACGTACACGTGCATCTCGTTGCCGCCCACGCGCGCGGGGTCGAGGTCGATGCTGATGACGCCCTTGCCGTCGGTGCCGCCGGTGTCGAAGGGCATGTCCAGGGTCAGCGCGCCGTTCGAGGGCGCCGTGGAAGAGCTCGAAGAGGACGAGGCGGCGGTCTTGGCCTCCAACTCGGTGCGGCCCGGCTCGGTCTGGGTCAGCCAGGTGGTGACGGCGAGCAGGACGACCGCGACACCGGCCTCGGCGAGCACCGAGCGGCGCAGCCCGAAACGGTTCGGGTCGCCGTCCCGCAGCCGCTTCTGCCGGGCGGCGTCCATCGCGGCCCGCTGCCGGGCGAGCTGGGCGGCGCGCTTCGAGTCCCCGGAGCCGCTGCTCCTTCCGGCCGTCTTCGACGCGGTGACGCGCTCCTTCTCGGGCTTGCCGAGGGCGACGGCGTCGGCGAGCCGGCCCGTCCACCGCCGCGACACGGACGCGATGCCGACCAGCAGCGCCACCAGCCCGATCTTGACCAGCAGCAGCTGTCCGTACCGGGTGTCGGTGAACGCCGACCAGGAGCCCAGCTGGCGCCAGGACTGGTAGGTGCCGGTCGCGACGAGCGCGATGACGGAGCCGAGGGCCACCCGGGAGAAACGGCGCACCGCGGAGCTCTGAACGGGTGTTTCGGCGGGCGCCCGGTACAGCGCGACCAGCAGGGCGGTGAGCCCGCCCAGCCACGTGGCGACCGCGAGCAGGTGGACGACGTCGACGGGCATGGCGATACCCGGCTGGAGGCCGACCGAGGCGTGCTCGGCCATGGCCCAGCTGGTCGCGAGCCCGGCCGCGACGACCACACCGCCGATGGCCAGCCCGAAGGTCAGATCACGCTTCTCCTGGCCCTCTTCCCGCTTGGTGTACGCGCCGAAGAGGACGGCGATGAACAGTGCGGCGGCGGCGAGCAGCAGCAGCCGGGAGACCAGCGCCGCACCGGTCTTGGTCTGCAGCACCTGGCCGAGCAGACCGAGGTCGAAGACGTCGGCGACCTTCCCGGAGGTGGTGTACGCGCCGCGCAGGAGCAGCAGCCACAGGGTGGCCGCGGTGAGCGTGAGCCAGCCGCCGACGACCAGCCGCTGCAGGGCCCGTACGCTCGCGCCGCGCTGCCAGCAGGCGAGCACGAAGGCGGCGCCGCCCGCGAGCACGATGAACCCGGCGTACGACGCGTAGCGCCCGAACGCGTAGAGCCCGCCCACGACTCCGCCGCCCACGACCGGCCCGGTGCCGGAGACCACGGTCTGTGAGGGCGCCCCGATGGAGAAGGTGTAGGCGCCGGAGACGGGGTGGCTGTCGGCCGAGACGACCTGGTAGGTCACCGTGTAGGTGCCCTTGCCCAGACCGCTCTTGAGCCGTACGGCGTATGTCGTCCCGCTCAGGTTGGCGGGTTTGCCGGTCCGGACCGGCTTGCCCTTGGGGTCGAGGACGCGCAGGGAGTCGTCGTTCATCGCCACCTTCTCGGAGAAGGTGAGCGCCACCTGGCTGGGGGCCTGCTTGACCACCACCCCCTGCGCCGGGTCGCTGCCGGTCAGCGCCGCGTGGGCGGAGGCCGGTCCGGCACCCGCGAGCAGTGCGCCGGTGACGGCGAGGAACAGCAGCACCAGGGTGCGCAGGCTGCCCCAGTGCCGTGTGGGGGTGATGGTCCGCGTCACGGTGGTCGGTCCCTCCTTCAGTGGCCGGTCGACGGGTAGTACGTGGCGGACTTCACCGGCATCTCGACGGTGAGGGGCCCGGACTTGGCGAAGGTGAGCTTCACGGTGACCGTCTGGCCCTGCCTGGGCTTGCGCTTCAGCTTCTCGAACATCAGATGGCTGCCGCCGCTTTTGAACACGAGTTGACCATGGGCGGGTATCGCGAAAGAGGTCTTCTCCTGCATGGCGCCGCCCATGGTGCTGTGCATGGTGACCTGGCCGGCGGCGTCACTGCTCACCGCGGTCAGCTCGTCCTTCGCGCCGCCCTTGTTGGTGATCGTCAGAAAGCCCGCGGCCATGTCGGCGGAGACCGGCTGCGGCATGTACGGCCCGTTCACCGACAGCTCGGCCTTCGAGGAACCGGACTTCGGCCCGGAGCCCGAGCAGCCCGCGAGGGCGAGGGCACCGGTGCAGACAGCCGCCGTCAGAAGGGTGTGGCGCCTCACGGCTTCTCCCCCTTCACGAGCTTGGGCAGGTCCTTGGTGTAGTCGTCGACCGTGGCGTTCTCGCCGTAGTAGACGTAACCGCCGTCCGTCTTCGGTGAGAAGGCGATGACCTGGGTGCCGTGGACGGAGACGAGCTTGCCGTTCTTGTCCTTCGTCGTCGGCTCCACGGTGATGCCGACCGAGCGGGCACCGGCCTGGATGGTGGCGAAGTCCCCGGTCAGGCCGATGAACTGCGGGTCGATGCCCTTGAGCCACTTGCCCAGCCCGGCCGGGGTGTCACGGCCGGGATCGGTGGTGACGAAGACGACCCTCAGCTCGTCCTGCTCGGCCTTGGGCAGCGCCTTCTTGGCGACGGCGATGTTGCTCATCGTCGTCGGGCAGATGTCGGGGCAGTGGGTGTAACCGAAGTACAGCAGGGTCGGATGGCCCTGGGTCTCCTTGCGGAGGTCGTACTTCTTGCCGTGCGTGTCGGTGAGGACGAGGTCCGGCTTCTCGAAGGGTTTGTCGAGGACGATGGCGGGCTTGCCCGAGTCGGACTCCTCCGTGACCACGGCGATCGGCGACTTGCCGTCGTTCCCGCTGCCGCAGGCGGAGAGGGTCAAGGTGGCGGCGGCGAGCAGCGCGGCCGCGGCGAACGTCTTCTTGCGCATAGAAAAAGGTCCCAGATGGTGAGTACTCCGGTGCGCACCGGGTCGTACGACAGTCATGACAACGGCCATGACAGCGTCGCACGTCGTACGACCCCGGTGCGCGGTCCGGAAACGATGGGGCTCAGGCGGTGCGGCGGCGGCCCGCGAGGACGCCGTAGGCCACGCCCGCGACGCCGACGACGATGCCGGCCACGCCGAGTACGCGCGCGGTGGTGTCGGTGCGGGAGCCGGAGTCGGTGGCGGCGGCCGCGTTCCCGGCCGTGTCGGAGGTGTCCTTGGCGCTCGCCGTGCCGTGGTGGTCGTCGGTCGCGGCGGACAGCTCCAGCACCGGCGCCGGGTTCTCCGGCTCGTCCTGGCCGGCCTGCGGCACCTCGATCCAGCGGACGACCTCCTTGTCGGAGTACGTCTGGATCGCCTTGAAGACGAGCTGGTCGGTGTTGTCGGGCAGGGCGCCGAGGGAGAGCGGGAACTTCTGGAAGTAGCCGGGCTGGATGCCCTTGCCGTCGGCGGCGGTCCAGGTGACCTTGGTGACGGCCTCGTCGATCTTCTCGTGGTGCACGGTCAGCGGCTTGGCCAGCTTGGCCTTGGTGACCTGCACGTTCCAGCCGGGGACGGGCTGGGCCATGACCGAGGCGATCGGGTGGTCGGCCGGGAGGCTGACCTCGACCTTGGTGGTCGAGGCCTTGTCGCGCTCGTTGGGGACCTTGAAGTCGACGACCGCGTAGCCGCCCTTGGCCGCCGGGGTCTCCGGCTGCACGGTGACGTGCGCGAAGGCGGGGACGGACAGCGCCAGTACGGCCGTGCCCGCGACGGCGCCGGCGGTGGTGACACGAGAAGCGATGCGGGAAACCTGCATGGCAGGAGCACTCCACTCTGAGAGTTCTGATGGCGAGGAGAGGTACGCGCATGCGCGCGTGCCGCGCGACGGCGGCAGCCCTCTCCCTCTCGAATCGGTGGAGTGGTGCGGCGCGTCGCGTCAGGCGGCGAGACGGAAACCGGCGGCGGGCGGGCCGCGCCGGATCACCGTGTGCTGGAGTGCGGTGGTGTGCGGGCCGGGCGTGTCGTCCCGCGCGGTACGACGGCCGCGCGGACCGGGCGCGGAGGCGGGGAGCAGGCCGGCGCACAGGGCGTGCGCCAGCGCGAGCGCCGCCCGCAGGGACCGTACGAGCGCCCCCTCCGTGACTCCGTGCGCCGACAGCTCGATCAGCCGCAGCAGGGCCAGATCGCCGCGGCGCAGCAGCCAGCCGGCGGCGACGGCCACGAGGACGTGGCCGAGCAGCATCGGCAGCGAGGGCAGCAGCCCGGCGACGGAACCGGTGGCGCCCTGGACGTGGTCCATGCCGCCCAGGACGGTCACGGGCCGGCCCGAGCGGTCGATGAGGTGGGCGGCGAGCAGGACGTGGAAGGCGCGCCCAGGGGTGAGTGCGGCGGGGTTCGCCCCGCACAGGAAGCGCGCGGCCTGCTCCACGAGCGCGGTGTCGCTCAGCGAGGAGCCGCGCGCCCCCGGTGCCGCCATCGCCATGCCGCCCGAGGTCATCCCGCCCGAGGCCATGGCGGCCCCGTGCTGGCCCAGCCCGAACAGCGTGTGCAGCGCGCTCTGGCCGAGTGCGAGGAGCGCGGCGATGCCCGGCAGCGAGCGGGTCCGCCCGGCGAGCGGCACCACGAGCAGCAGACAGCCGACGAAGCCCGCACCCAGCGTCCACAGCGGCACTCCCGCGCAGGAGGCGAGGGCGTGTCCGCACGCGGACAGCGCCACACAGACCGCGGCGAACACCGCGGCCCGCAGGATCCGGAGCCCGGCTCCGGGACGCGCCGTGCGCGGGTGGGGGGCAGTCATGGCGGCCTCATCATCCCACTGCGCTTATCGGCGTCCTACGGCAGGGCCGCGGGAACGTCCCTCATACACCGATTCCTCCCCCGGCGCATCGGCTGTATGGGCGGAGTCACGTCAACGGTGTGCTTACGTCCCCCTACGGGCGGCAATACGTATCGGTATGTCGAGCCGCGGCCAGGAGGCTGGAGCATGAGCATCTGGTGGTCACTCCATTTGCGCCGCGAGGCCGCGAGCGTGCCGCTCGCCCGGCGGCTGCTGATCGGCACCATGGAGACGGCGGGCGTCGACCCCGATATCTCCTACGACCTCTCCGTCGCCTTGAGCGAGGCCTGCGCGAACGCCGTCGAGCACGGCGGTGACAGCCCGAACGGCGGCGCCTCGGAGGCCTACCGGGTGACCGCGTACCTCGACGGTGAGAAGTGCCGCATCGAAGTGGCCGATTCCGGACCGGGCTTCTCCCGTGCCCATGAGATCCGGACCGCCCGCCCGGACGCCGAGCACGGCCGCGGTCTCTGTCTCATCCGCGAACTCGCCGACCACGTCCATATCGGCCCCAAGCCCGGCCGCGGTGGCACGGTGGTCAGCTTCGACAAGATCCTCAAGTGGAAGAAGGATCCGTCGCTGCTGACGGCATAGTGACGGCTTGGAGATCGAGAGAGGGCCGCCTCGCTGCCCCCCTCACTTGACGGCGAAGCGCCGCCGGCCAGCAGAAACGGGGCCTGGCCAGCGCGGCGGTGGAGCGGGTCTGCGGCTTCGAACCGATCGGCCTGGCCCCGACGTACCTGCACATCGACGGGGAGTGGCGGGACTGCCGGCTCTTCCAGCGCGTCCTGCACACCACGATCCGGTTCCCTGAGCCTGGCCCGGCGCGCTCAGCGCGTGTCCAGCACCTTCGCCAGGACCTCCAGCGCCTCCGGATACGCCCGCTCCCGCGGCGTGCCGTAGCCGACGACCAGGCCCTGCGGGCGGCCGGGGCCGGAGCTGTGCCAGTGGTCGCCGAGGGCGCCGAGGGCGAGGCCCTCCGCCTCCGCGCGGGCCAGCACCTCGCTCTCGTCGGGCACGTCGACCAGGGCGTGCAGGCCGGCCGCGACGCCGTGCACGCTCCGGCCCGCGCCCAGCCGGTCCAGCAGCTGGTCGCGGCGGCGCCGGTAGCGCAGCCGGCACGCGCGGACGTGCCGGTCGTAGGCATGGCTGTCGATCAGTTCGGCGAGCGCCAGCTGCCCGATGGTCTCGGTGTGGTGGTCGCTGTGCAGCTTGGCGTCGGCCACCGCGTCGACCAGGTGCGGCGGCAGCACCATCCAGCCGAGCCGCAACGCCGGGCCGAGCGTCTTGGAGGCCGTGCCGAGGTACACCACCTGGCCGGGCGCCATGCCCTGCAGCGCGCCCACCGGCTGGCGGTCGTAGCGGAACTCCCCGTCGTAGTCGTCCTCGACGATCAGCCCGCCACGCGCGCGTGCCCAGTCGCCGAGCGCCCGTCGCCGCTCGGGACGCAGGGTCACCCCGGTCGGGTACTGGTGCGCCGGGGTGACCACCACCGCGGCCGCCTCGCCCAGCTCCTCGGGACGCACCCCGCGCGCGTCCACCGGGACCGGCAGGACCGTTCCGCCGTTGCGCCGCACGACCTCCCGGTGGAACGGCAGCCCGGGGTCCTCCATGGCGACGGCCGCGCCGTCCAGCACGCGCGTGAGGAGCGCCAGGCCCTGCACGTACCCGGTGGTGATGACGATCCGCTCCGGCGGCGCGAGCACCCCGCGCGCCCGGCCCAGATAGCCGGAGAGCGCCGTGCGCAGCTCGATCCGGCCGCGCGGGTCGCCGTAGTCGTACGCCAGGGAGGGCGCCGTCGCTATGGCCCGGCGCAGCGCGCGCAGCCAGGCCGCCGCCGGGAACGCGCCGACGTCCGGGCTGCCGGGGCGCAGATCGAACCGCGGGGCACGCGCGCGTGCGTCGGCCTGCGGCGCTTCGCCGTCGAGTGAGGGGGGCAGCGAGGCGACCCGGGTGCCCGAGCCCTGCCGTGCCGTCAGATACCCCTCGGCCACCAACTGGTCGTAGGCCGCCTTCGCCGTGCCCCGCGAGACACCGAGTTCGGCCGCGAGCCGCCGGGTCGCCGGCAAGCGGGCGCCGGGGGTGAGCCGGCCGTCCCGCACGGCGTTCCTGAGGGCCCGTTCGAGCCCCGCCCGGCGGCCGTCCGCCGAGTCCGGCTCCAGATGCAGATCGACACCGACATCGGACCAGAAGTCCTCCACGAAGCCCTCCCCCTAGGCATGTGCATGGCCGGGCACCTTGCGGGTGCCCGGCCAGCAGTGTCCTATCAGCCCTTCAGCGAGGCCATCCAGGCCTCCACCTCCTGGGAACGACGCGGCAGACCGGCCGAAAGGTTCCTGTTGCCGTCCTCCGTGACGAGGATGTCGTCCTCGATCCGCACCCCGATCCCCCGGTACTCCTCCGGCACGGTCAGGTCGTCGGCCTGGAAGTACAGCCCCGGCTCGACGGTGAGCACCATGCCCGGCTCCAGGACACCGTCCACGTACGTCTCGGTCCGCGCGGCGGCGCAGTCGTGGACGTCCATGCCGAGCATGTGGCCGGTGCCGTGCAGGGTCCAGCGGCGCTGCAGGCCCAGCTCCAGGACGCGCTCGACCGGGCCCTCGACCAGGCCCCACTCGACGAGCTTCTCGGCCAGCACGCGCTGGGCGGCGTCGTGGAAGTCGCGGTACTTGGCGCCCGGCTTGACGGCCGCGATACCGGCCTCCTGGGCCTCGTACACGGCGTCGTAGATCTTCTTCTGGATCTCGCTGTACGTGCCGTTGACGGGCAGCGTGCGCGTGACGTCGGCGGTGTAGAGGGTGTGCGTCTCCACGCCGGCGTCGAGCAGGAGCAGGTCGCCGGAGCGGACCGGGCCGTCGTTGCGCACCCAGTGCAGCGTGCAGGCGTGCGGGCCGGCCGCGCAGATGGAGCCGTAGCCGACGTCGTTGCCCTCCACGCGGGCGCGGAGGAAGAACGTGCCCTCGATGTACCGCTCGGAGGTGGCCTCGGCCTTGTCGAGGACCTTCACGACGTCCTCGAAGCCGCGCACCGTCGAGTCGACGGCCTTCTGCAGCTCGCCGATCTCGAACGCGTCCTTGACCAGCCGGGCCTCGGAGAGGAAGACACGCAGCTCCTCGTCGCGCTCGGCGGTGACCTTGTCGGTCAGCGCGGCCTCGATGCCCGCGTCGTAGCCGCGCACCACGCGGACCGGGCCGGTGGCCTCGCGCAGTTTGTCCGCCAGTTCGCGCACGTCGGCGGCCGGGATGCCGTAGAGCGCCTCCGACTCGGTGAGGGAGTGGCGGCGGCCCACCCACAGCTCGCCCTGGCCGGAGAGCCAGAACTCGCCGTTCTCGCGGTCGGAGCGGGGCAGGAGGTAGATCGTCTCCTCGTGGCCGTCGCCCTGCGGCTCCAGGACCAGGACGCCGTCCTCGACCTGGTTGCCGGTGAGGTACGCGTACTCGACGGAGGAGCGGAAGGGGTACTCGGTGTCGTTCGAGCGGGTCTTCAGGTTGCCCGCCGGGATCACCAGGCGCTCGCCCGGGAAGCGGGCGGAGAGCGCGGCACGGCGGCGGGCGGTCTCGGCGGCCTGCGGGATCGGCTTCAGGTCACGCTGCTCCGTGTCGGCCCAGCCGGACTTCATGTTCTCGGCCAGCTCGTCGGAGACGCCCGGGTACAGGCCGTTCTTCCGCTGCTTGACGGTCTCCTCGGACTCGGTCTCGGGGCCCTCCGCGGTAGCGGTGTCGGGCACAGCCGGGTTGAGCTCGTCGGACACGTGATCCTCCTCGATACGCCTGGTGATCTCCCCCGGGGCCCGCGACGCTCCTGCTTGTGGCCGAGCGGGGACCTCCATCATCGTACGGTCGTACCGGGAGCGGGCCGGGGCCGGATGCCCTGTTATGCCCGGTCATTCCAGGTGGGCTCAGTCGAAGCGGGCGGCCAGCAGCACCACGTCCTCCTCGCTGTCGGCCGTGTCCAGGCCGTCCGGCAGGACGGCGCGCAGGACGTGGTCGGCGACGGCGCCGGGGTCGTGCCGCACCGCGCGCGGGATGCTCGCGGCGGCTGAGTGCAGCCGGGCGAAGGCGCGGTCCATCGAGTCGCCGGTACGGTGCAGCAGCCCGTCGGTGTACAGCAGAACCGTCTCGCCGGCCTCGGCCTGGATCTCCACGCTGGGCGCCTCCCAGCAGGCGAGCATGCCGAGCGGTGCGGAGACGGAGGTCTCGGCGAACGCGGTGTGCCGCTCGCCGATCAGCAGCGGCGGGCTGTGTCCGGCGCCGGCCAGGGTGACCTTGCGCAGCGCGGGCTCGCAGTAGGCGAACAGGGCGGTGGCCGAGCGGGCGGGCTCGGTCAGCCGCAGCAGCAGCTCCAGGTCGGACAGGACGGCGACCGGGTCCTCGCCCTCCATCACCGCGTAGGCGCGCAGCGAGGCGCGCAGTCGGCCCATGGCGGCCACGGCGCTCGGCCCCGAGCCGGTGACCGAGCCGACGGAGAGGCCGAGCGCGGCATCCGGCAGCGGCAGCGCGTCGTACCAGTCGCCACCGCCGCGCGGGCCGGTGCGGCGGCGGGCGGCGAGCTGGACGCCGGGCACCCGGGGCAGCCGGGTGGGCAGCAGTTCCTCGGTGATGGTCGCCACGCGCGCGCGGGTGCGTTCCACTTCGAGCAGCCGGGCGAGGTGCTCGGTGGCGTGCCGGATGTAGAGGCCGGCGAGGTGGCGCTGCCGTTCGTGGGGTTCGGCGGGTTCGTCGTAGAGCCAGACGGCGGCGCCGAGGCGGCCGGCGGAGTCGGTGGCGAGGGGCAGGCAGTAGCTGGCGGCGTAACCGAGGCGGGCGGCCACCTCGCGGTGCCGGGGGTCGAGGCCGTCCTCGGCGAGCAGGTCGGGGTGGACGATCTCGGCGGCGGTGCCCGTGTCGTACGGCAGTGCGCCGCGCGGGACGGTCTCCATGTGGCCGAGGTCGGCGCGGCCGAGGCCGAGGCCGACGGTGGTGCGGGGGCCGAGTCCGTCGCCGGGTTCCAGGGCGACGAGGCCGCGGCGGGCACCCACGAGGGCGGCTCCGGCGCGCAGCAGCTCGGGGAGGGCGCCTTCCAGCGTGTACGTGCGGGACAGGCGCTCGGTGAGTTCGTGGAGGGTGGTGAGGTCCGAGACCCAGCCGGCCAGCCGGTCCTGGAGGACGGTGCCGGGCGCGGGGGTGTGCGGGGCGGGGACCGGAGGGGTGTCTGGGGAGGGGGCGGCGCCGGGGGCGGGGGGAGCCGGCGCGACAGTGTGGGCGGGCGTGGAAACTGTTGAATCGATTCCGGCCACTTTCGGAGGGTGCGGGGCGTTCATGGCGTCCGGCCTTCAGACCGGTGCGTATTGCTGAAAAGCATCGCAAACCCCCATGTCATTCTGCGCCGCTGCAGTGTCTCCACATGTACACGCACTCGTGAGGGGATGTCCAGCATTGTCCTGCGGGGATTCCTGGTGTCCATGAGCTTGGTGAGGGTTTCTTCCGAACCCCTTGCCCTACTGCCAAGTTGGCTTGAAACTGCCTCGGGTATCGGTTCATTGCGGTCGACTGGCCCTGCTCCACGGAGCGTCACAGCGGTCGTGATGGGTACGTACTCGGAGAAGGCCAGGGGTGGTTGGGGGCCACCCGGAACCTGGCGACGGACCCGGGCGTCATAGCCACCGACGGCCGAGCCCCATCCTCCCTGGCGGAGGCGGAGAGAACCACGCGCGACGGCAAAACGCCATACTTCGCCACCCCCGCGCCGCACCCGTGCTTTTGATGGACGCACCACGGACGCGGACGCGGCCCATGCTCGACCCCTTGGGGTTTCCCCCTGCGTGCGCAGGGGTGTGATGCGCCAACAGGTACGCACAGTGAAGTGATCGACACATGTTGTGATGTGGACCACGGTGTTGCCAGCGGTGCAACGGAAAGGAACGAGCGCTCATGCGCGAGATCCTCGGAAGGCGACGCAGGCTCCTGTCCAGGCGGAACGACGGGAAGCCCGGGCGGAACGACGGAAGGTCCGAGCTGATCGGCGCGGCCCTGACCTGCGCGACCGAGTGGCAGTGGCCCGTACTCCCGGGCGTGGCCCCCGACCCGCAGGGGCGGGCCCGCTGCGCCTGCCCCGATCCCGAGTGCACGGTGCCCGGTGCGCACCCCTTCGACCCCGGCCTGCTCACGGCCACGACCGACGCGCGCATGGTGCGCTGGTGGTGGACCAACCGGCCGAGCGCGCCGATCATCCTGGCCACCGGAGGCAGGGCGCCCTGCGCGGTCAGCCTGCCGGCGCTCGCCGCCTCGCGAGCCCTCGCCCTGCTCGACCGGCGGGGCATGCGCCTCGGCCCGGTGATCGCCGCGCCGAACCGCTGGGCGCTGCTCGTCAAGCCGTACTCCATGGAGCAGTTGGGGGAACTGCTCTACGCCAAGGACTTCGTCCCCGGCTCCCTGCGCTTCCACGGCGAGGGCGGCTATCTCGCCCTGCCCCCCTCCGAGACCGGCCAGGGCGCCGTCCGCTGGGAGCGCGCCCCGATGCAGGGTTCGGCCGCGCCCTGGGTGCCCGATGTGGAGGCCGTGGTCGACGCCGTGGTCGACGCCCTCACTCGTACGGGTGTGATCGCCCCCGAGTTGTAGGCGTCTGCGGCACGGTCGTGCTGGGGGAGCCCCGCCCGATCGTTATCTTCCGCACATGCTGCGAATTTCAGGGGGACATGGCCGTCGACACTCTGGACGGCACGGCCGCAGATCGCCACAGCGCGGCGGACCGGAATCCCACAGGCTGCGGCTGCTCGCGCTAGTCGGCGGCGTGACGGCCGCGGTCGTGCTGCCGCTGGCGGTGGCGTCCGCGGTGCAGGTGGGCGAGGCGGCCCGGCACACGGCGGCTGCAAAGCCACACGGCGGGGAGAAAACACGGCGGGAGAAGGCCTCCGGGAGCGAGGACGACACCGGCTCCCGCGAGGAGGGAACCGACACCGGCTCCCGCGAGGACGGGACCGGCTCCGCGGACGGCAAGATTCCGCCGTCGGGCGAGGCACCCCAGCTGCTCGGGCTCGGCCTGGACACCGCCGCGCGGTGCGGCCCCCAGCTCACCTCCCCGGACGGCGTCGAGGCGCAGACCTGTGTGCTGGCCCAGGGCGAGGACACCTGGGCCCGCACCTACTACCGCAACGCCACCGGCAAGCCGCTGGACGCCGTGCTGAGCCTGATGGGTCCGGACGGCCGCACCCTGCAGATGCACTGTGTCACGAGTACGGACGACGAGCCCGCCACCTGCGAGACACCCCGTCGGCACAGCAAGGGAGGGCCGGACGCCTACACGGCCGTCACCGAGTTCGCCTCGCGCGGAGCCGACGGTGCCCTGCTGCTGCGCTCGGGCAGCGACTCCGCGGACACCGACGGCAACTCCGTCATCCAGAAGGGGAGTTGACGGTCGGCGGCGCCTTGTGCGCCGTACGCCGAGATGGAAAGACCCGGTTGCTGGCGACGGGGGATGCACCAGCAACCGGGCTACTGGAACGGTAACAAGAGATCGGCGGTTCGCAAATTCCGCATCGGTCATTCAGCCACCGATTTCCCTGTCACAACGGCGAGTTGTGACAGGAGTCACCTGTTGCGCGGGCCGCGTCCACGCCTTACCGACCGTTCAGTCGCGGCCCCGCGCGTATGCCGTCAGCTGAGTGTGACCTGCCGGTTGGTCAGTCCGCCGCGCGCCCGGCGCTCGTCCGCCGTGAGCGGCTCGCCGGCGGCCAGGGCGGCGGCGAGCCGCTCGGCGAACTCGGCGGCCGGCTTCTCCACGTCCTCCGCCGTGACCCCGCTCGGCAGGTCCCAGACCGGCACTGTGAGGCCGTGAGCACGGAAGGAGCCCACGAGCCGGGTGCCCTCGCCCAGGCCGGAGCGGCCCGCGGCGTGCAGCCGCGCGAGAGCGTCCAGAAGCTGTTCCTCGGGATGCGGCATCACCCAGCGCAGGTGGTTCTTCTCCGGCGTCCGGCACCAGTACGCGGCGTCCACGCCGGTGAGCTTCGCCGTCGGGATGGCGGCGGCGTTGGCCCGCTCCAGGGAGGCGGTCACCTCCGGCGTGGCGTTCTCCGCGTCCGGCACCCAGAACTCGAAGCCGCTGTGCACGACCGGCTCGAACGGTGCCTCGGGGTCGAGCAGGTCCTGCAGCCGCGGACCGCCGGCCGGGGCGCGGCGGCCCTGCACCGGGGTGCCGGGGTCGGTCCGGAGCGCACGCTGGAGGATGTCGGCGAGGTCGCGGCTGAGGTCGCCGGACGCCGTGTCGTTCTGCAGGCCGAGCAGTACCGAGCCGTCGTCGCGGCGCAGCGCGGGCCAGGCCATCGGCAGCACCGTGGCGAGCGTGACCGAGGGAACGCCCTCGGGCAGGCCGTCCTTGAGGGTCAGCTCGGCCGTCGCGGCCGGTACCAGCTCGCGCAGCGCCACCCAGTCGCACTCACCGGGCAGCCCCTCGAACGGGCGCTGCACCAGCTCGGTCACCGCGTGCGCCGCGGCCCGGCCGTGGCATGCCTTGTAGCGCCGGCCGCTGCCGCAGGGGCAGGGCTCGCGGGCGCCGACCACCGGGACCTCCGCATCGCTGAGCTGCGGCCGCTCGGCCTTCGTCTGGGGTCGCTTCTTGGCCATCGTGGGTGTCTCCCGGTTACGGCTCTTCTCGTACGGGCGGGAGCCTAGCCGTTCGGGCCGTGACCGGCGGGAACCTGTGGACAACGCACGCCCGCTCGGCGCCAGGGGAGTGAACCTGTGGACAACCTCGGGGTGCACCGCGGCTCGGTCCGGCGTGTCCCGGTCCGGCGTGTCCTGGTACGTGAGCTCCCGTCAGTCCAGGTCCTCGAAGGCCCTGCTGAAGTTCAGGCCGGCCAGGTCCGGGAGCGCGGGGGCCGTGACGCGCGTAGCGAAACGGTCCGGGCGGCCCCCGGCATCGGGATCGTGCACGTCCGCGTGGACCACCACCCAGACCGTCACCTCGCCGTGGACGTCGTCCCGGACGCCCCAGTCGTCGGCGAGGGCGGTGATGATGTTCAGCCCGCGGCCGCCGTGCGCGGTCACCGACGGGGTGGCCGGCGCCGGCCGGGTCGGGCCGCCGCCGTCCGTCACCTCGACGATGAGCCGGCCGCGCGCGTCGACCCGCCACGCGGCGCGCACATCACCGTCGCCCGTTAGCGCGTCGCCCAGCGGCCGCCCGTGTTTGCAGGCATTGCTC
This sequence comes from Streptomyces sp. NPDC007205, assembly GCF_040634095.1. Lineage (NCBI taxonomy): Bacteria > Bacillati > Actinomycetota > Actinomycetes > Kitasatosporales > Streptomycetaceae > Streptomyces > Streptomyces sp. NPDC007205. The sequence continues at coordinate 134,105 of NZ_JBEYEW010000004.1, read as the reverse complement.
AACAGTTCGGAAAGGATCAGTACGGCATCGTCGATGACCGATTCGGCCACGCCCCCGCTGCGCAACTGTGCGCGCATCCGGTGCCGCGCCTTCCCCACGCCCGCAGGGCCATGGGGTACGGCCATGCTCGACGACGTGGGCACCTCCTGTGCCACCACCAACGCCACCCCCGAGACCTCCTTTGCCCCACGCCACGGTGTGGATGCCCCATTGGCCTGTACCGGAAACCGGCCAACCCTCTTCCGGTGACGCGTTCGCAACATGCCTGTACGGAGCGAACGTGCCGGAGCACTCCCTGTGACGAAGGCCCTGCCTCGGGTCGTCGTATGGCTGTCGTATGGCTGGATTTCACTGGTGGGGCCGAGAGGGAGAATCCAGCAGCCGCACAGCGGGGTCAAGGCATGTGCACAGCTCTTTACCGGTCTCTTGAGGTCACACCCGCCCCAACTGGCGCAGGACGGCGCCCGGCCGGTTGGTGATGATGGCGTCGATCCCCAGTTCCACGCAGAGGTCGACGTCCTCGGGCTCGTTCACGGTCCACACGTGCACCTGATGGCCGGCGTGTTTCAGCCGTTCCACATAGGCGGGGTGGTTGCGCACGATGCGGATCGAGGGCCCCGCGATCCGCACGCCCGCGGGCAGCCGCCCGTCGCGCAGCCGGGGAGTGAGGAACTGCACCAGGTAGACGGTCGGCAGCGTGGGCGCGGCGGCACGCACGCGGTGCAGCGAACGCGCCGAGAAGCTCATGATCCGGACCGGGGACTCGGTGGCGGAGGCCGGTGCGTCCAGGCCGAACCGCTTCAGCAGCGTCAGCAGCCGCTCCTCCACCTGGCCCGCCCAGCGCGTGGGGTGCTTGGTCTCGATGGCCAGCTCCACCCGCCGCCCGGCGTCCGCGACCAGTTCCAGCAGCCGTTCCAGGGTGAGCACGGAGGTGTCCGCGGGGTCCTCCGGACGGGACACCCAGTCGGGCTCCTCGTCCCGCCCGCGCCAGGCCTCGCGCGTCTTCCAGGAACCGAAGTCGAGGGCGGCGAGATCGGCCAGTTCCAGCGCGGAGACGGCGCCGCGGCCGTTGGAGGTACGGTTCACCCGGCGGTCGTGGACGCAGACCAGATGGCCGTCGGCGGTCAGCCGTACGTCGCACTCGAGGGCGTCGGCGCCGTCCTCGATCGCCTTCTTGTAGGCGGCCAGGGTGTGCTCGGGCGCGTCTTCGGAAGCGCCTCGGTGGGCTACGACCTGCAGGGAGCGGTGTGGTGCGTGGGTCACCGCGTCATGGTGTCACCGTCTCGGGGTACGCGTGGCGGCGCGGACGCGTCCGTGCCGCGAAGGACGGCACCCACTCTGCTCATTTATATAACTTTTGCGTGAATGGTCTTATATAAAGAGAACCCCCGGACCCACAGCCACCGCTTATCGTGCTCTGACGGCCCGTGGGAAAAGCTGACTGCATACAACGGGACAACAGCCGTGGATCGAGGAGAAGAGCTGTGAGCACCGAGAACGAGGGCAACGAGGTACCCCCGGCCCCGTCGGCGCCTCCCGTGCCGGTGGCCTCTCCCGCCTCCCCGCAGGGGCCCGCGCCCGAGGCACCGGCGGGCCCGGCCGGCGCACCGCACGTTTCCGGCCCGGCCCCCGACGGCTCCTGGCCGCCGCCGCCGGCCACCCCGCCGTACGGCGACGGCGCCTGGGGAGCGTCGTACCAGCAGCCCGCCCCCAAGCCCCGCAGCGGACGCGGCGGCCTCGTCGCCGCGGTCCTGGTGGCCGCGCTGGTCGCGGGCGGCCTGGGCGGCGGCCTCGGCTACACCCTGGCCAAGGACCACGACAGCAGCGGTTCCACCACCGTCTCCGCCTCCGACAGCAGCGCCGCGCAGGTCAAGCGCGCGCCGGGCACGATCGCCAACGTGGCCGCCAGGGCGCTGCCCAGCACGGTCACCATCGAGGCGGAGAGCAGCAGCGGCGAGGGCGGCACCGGCACCGGTTTCGTCTTCGACAAGCAGGGTCACATCGTCACCAACAACCACGTGGTGGCGGACGCGGTGGACGGCGGCAAGCTCACGGCCACGTTCCCCGACGGCAGGAAGTACAACGCCGAGATCGTCGGCCACGCGCAGGGCTACGACGTCGCCGTCATCAAGCTCAAGAACGCCCCCTCGGACCTCAATCCGCTCCCCCTCGGCGACTCCGACAAGGTGGCCGTCGGCGACGAGACGATCGCCATCGGCGCGCCCTTCGGCCTGTCCAACACGGTGACGACCGGCATCATCAGCGCCAAGAACCGCCCGGTGGCCTCCAGCGACGGCAGCTCCACCAGCAAGGCGTCGTACATGAGCGCCCTGCAGACCGACGCGTCGATCAACCCGGGCAACTCCGGCGGCCCGCTGCTGGACGCCTCCGGAGCGGTCATCGGCATCAACTCCGCGATCCAGTCGAGCAGCAGCGGCGGCTTCGGCTCCGGCCAGTCCGGCTCGATCGGCCTGGGCTTCGCCATCCCGATCGACCAGGCCAAGTACGTCGCCCAGCAGCTGATCAGGACCGGCAAGCCGGTGTACGCCAAGATCGGCGCCTCCGTCTCGCTGGAGGACTCCACGAACGGTGCGAAGATCACCGACCAGGGCGCGTCCGGTGCCGCCCCGGTCGAGTCGGGCGGTCCGGCCGACAAGGCGGGTCTCAAGCCCGGCGATGTGATCACCAAGCTGGACGACATGGTGATCGACAGCGGCCCGACCCTGATCGGCGAGATCTGGACCCACAAGCCGGGCGACAAGGTGACGGTCACCTACAAGCGGGACGGCCAGGAGCACACGGCGCAGCTGACGCTGGGGTCGCGGGTGGGCGACAGCTGACCCTGCCGAAGGGCACGCACGCGCAGGGGCGCCTTGCGTCGCCGGGGGTCCGGACCGGTCTTCCGAGGGCCGGTACGGACCACGCCGCCCGTCGGACGCCCGATCCCGGTACGCTGTACCCGCTCCGGCCCAGGTGGGCGGAGACGAGGTGGGTTGCCCGAGCGGCCTAAGGGAACGGTCTTGAAAACCGTCGTGGCGCGAGTCACCGTGGGTTCAAATCCCACACCCACCGCGCAGTTGAACGGCCCCTGACCAGGCACCACGGTGGGGGGCCGTTGCGCTGTACCGGGACAGCGGGGCCGGCCACGGCCAGGTGGTCAGCCCTTTTCCCCCACGACTTGGCAGGCAGAGATCAACGTCTCCTGACTGCTCAGTGATCGTTTCGATGTCCAGCAGGACGCTTGCCGGATCCCAGGTACGCCACGCTGTGGCAACCCACTCGGACGCAAGGACGTCCGGTCGTCTTCCCGGTGGTCACGGCCGGTGCTCCGTCATCCGTGCCGCCGAGGCGATCGTCGCCCGGGCCTCGCGCTCCGACAGGCCGGTGCCGCGGGCCGCCTCGGTCAGCGGGTCGACCAGGGCGGGGCCGATGCCGTTCTCGTAGGCGCGGCAGGCCGCCCAGAACAGACGGGTGTTGCGCTGGCCCTCGTGCGCGGAGCGGACGAACTGGACCAGCCCGCGGCCGTGGTCGCCGTGGTCGCCGTGGTCGCCGGGGGCGGGCGGGGCCGGGTGCGGGGGCCGGGGCGGGGGCACGAGCAGGCGCAGCAGGGAGGGCGGGCAGGGGGCCGGGGCCAGGCGCGCGGTGCCCGGGGCGGTCGTGTACACGCCGTGGTCGGTACGGGAGCCGGGGCCGACGAGGTAGCCGCCGGCGCCGCGGATGTCGATACCGGGGGCGAGACGGCCGGCGGAGTTCGGTACGACGACGTCCGGCGGGCCGGTGAGCCACAGGTGCCGCCCGCCGCTCGGCGTGCGCACGACGATCGTCTCCGGAATGGTGAACAGGTGGCGCAGGGCCAGTTCGCGCAGCGCGGTCGGGGAGTCGGTGCCGGACTTGGTGTCCAGATCGACTCCGATCAGGTGGTACGGCGGCAGCCCGCAGGCGATGCCGTAGCCGGTGGCCCAGGGCGCGGCGGTGAACAGCTCGCGGATGCGGACCGGGTCGGTCGAGGCGTCGTACACGCCGTGTCCGAAGCGGCCGCACTCGCCGTGGCAGCGCCCTCCGGCCGGGCCTGGGTCGTCGTGGTGGGGGGAGCGCAGGGCCGGGAGCTTCGTCCGGGACAGGGGGATGACGGCCAGGCCGCGTTCGGCGGCTGACAGGGCGTGTGCGAGGGCCAGCGTCGTGGCCTGCCGGTCGGTGGTGGCCATGCCTCCATGTTCGTACGTACGTTCGAAAAAGGGAAGAGGGGGTCGCATCGGCGCGCCGGATGGTGCCGTCGCGCAGGCGTTTTCCGGACCTTGACACTTGCCATCATCTGACGGACAGTCAGAAACTGGCGTTGCGGTGATGCGGCTCGGGAGGACGAGGGGGCGGCTGTGAGCACGGCAGATGTGGGGTCCGACCCGCTCGGCGCGCGGCTCAAGGCGTACGAGGGGCGGCCGGCCGCCGTCGCCGGGGTGGGCAAGGACCCGGTGAACGCGCCGATGATCCGGCACTGGTGCGAGGCCATGGGCGATGCCAACCCGGCCTACCGCGGTCCGGAGGCCATCGCCCCGCCCACCATGCTCCAGGCCTGGACGATGGGCGGCCTGTCCGGACACGAGGGCCGCACGGGTGCCTACGACGAGCTGCTGGCCCTCCTCGACGGCTCGGGCTGTACGTCGGTGGTGGCCACCGACTGCGAGCAGGAGTACCCACGGCCCCTGCGCCCGGGCGACCGGGTCACGTTCGACTCGGTGATCGAGTCGGTCTCCGGCCGCAAGACGACGAAACTGGGCACCGGGTACTTCATCACGACCCGTACGGACGTCCGGGTCGACGGTGACCTCGTGGGCACGCACCGCTTCCGCATCCTCAAGTACGCCCCGGCCCGCCGAAAGCCCCCGGCCCCGCGTCCGCGCCCGGTGGTGGGCCGGGACAACGCCGGCTTCTGGCAGGGCGTGGCCGAGCACCGGCTCCTCATCCAGCGCTGCACGGGCTGCGGCACCCTGCGCCACCCCTGGCTGCCGGGGTGCAACGCGTGCGGCTGCCTCGACTGGGACACGGTCGAGGCGAGCGGCGAGGGCACCGTCTACTCGTACGTGGTGATGCACCACCCGCCCTTCCCGGCCTTCGACCCTCCCTACGCGGTCGGCCTGATCGAACTCGCCGAGGGGGTGCGGATGGTGAGCAACGTGGTGGGGGTGCCGTACGACAAGGTGCGCATCGGGCTGCCGGTGCGGCTTGAATTCCGGTCGTGCGACGAGGAGTTGACGGTGCCGGTGTTCCGAGTGGTGGAACGGTGAGGGCCGGGGAACAGCTGCCCCCGCTGGAGATCCCGGTGACGCGGACGCTGATCGTGGCGGGGGCGATCGCGTCGCGGGACTACCAGGACGTCCACCACGACGCCGAGCTGGCCAGGCAGAAGGGCTCGCCGGACGTCTTCATGAACATCCTGACGACGAACGGCCTGGTCGGCAGATACATCACGGACCACTTCGGCCCGACGGCGGTGCTCCGCAAGGTCGCCATCAGGCTGGGGGCGCCCAACTACCCGGGGGACACGATGGTGTTGACAGGCAGGATCGAGGCGGTCGACGGCGACACCGCCACCGTACGGGTCGTCGGCGCCAACGCCCTCGGCAGACATGTGACGGGCACGGTGACGGTCACGGTCCCGGGCGAGGAGGGCCGCCCATGAGCGTGCGCAGCCGCGACACCCTGGCCGGACGCGCCGCGATCGTCGGCATCGGGGCCACCGAGTTCTCCAAGGACTCCGGGCGCAGTGAGCTGCGGCTGGCCGTGGAGGCGGTGCGGGCCGCGCTGGACGACGCGGGGCTGGCGCCGGCGGACGTGGACGGGATGGTGACCTTCACGATGGACACCAACCCGGAGATCACGGTGGCCCAGGCCTGCGGGATGGGCGAGCTGTCCTTCTTCTCCCGGGTCCACTACGGCGGCGGTGCGGCCTGTGCGACGGTGCTGCAGGCGGCGCTCGCGGTGGCGGCGGGCGTGGCGGAGGTGGTGGTCTGCTACCGCGCCTTCAACGAGCGGTCGGGCCGCAGGTTCGGCGCGGGCGTGCAGCACCGGGAGCCCTCGGCGGAGGGCGTGGCGCTCGGCTGGGTGCTGCCGTTCGGGCTGCTCACCCCGGCCTCCTGGGTGGCGATGGCGGCCCAGCGGTATCTGCACGCGTACGGGCTGACGCCGGAGGTGTTCGGGCATGTGGCCGTGGTGGACCGCAGGTACGCGGCGACGAACCCGGCGGCGTACTTCCACGGCCGCCCGATCACGCTCGCCCAACACGCGGCCTCCCGCTGGATCGTGGAGCCGCTGCGGCTGCTGGACTGCTGCCAGGAGACCGACGGCGGGCAGGCGATCGTCGTCACGTCCCTGGAGCGGGCCCGGGACCTGCCGCATCTCCCCGCCGTGATCGCGGCTGCCGCCCAGGGCGCGGGCCGGGCGCAGGAGCAGATGACGAGCTTCTACCGGGACGATCTGACCGGCCTGCCGGAGATGGGCGGGGTGGCCCGCCGGCTGTGGCGCAGCTCGAGTCTCGGCCCGGCCGACATCGATGTGGGGATCCTGTACGACCACTTCACGCCGTTCGTGCTGATGCAGCTGGAGGAGTTCGGCTTCTGCGGGAAGGGGGAGGCGGCCGACTTCGTGGCCGAGGAGCGGCTGCCGCTCAACACCCACGGGGGTCAGCTCGGCGAGGCGTACCTGCACGGCATGAACGGCATCGCGGAGGCGGTACGCCAGCTGCGGGGCACGGCGGTGAACCAGATACCGGGAGCGGCCCGGACCCTGGTGACGGCCGGCACCGGGGTGCCGACGTCGGGACTGATCCTGACGGGGGACGGCTGATCCGAGGGCCTGGCCTCCACCCGGGGCCACGCCGACCGACGGGCCGGACCCGTGCCCGGTTCAGGGCCGGGCCGGTGGGCGGAGCCAGGAACGCTCGACCGGGAGTCAGGGTCGTACCCGTAGAGCGGGTGCATCCGCCGTCCACCTTCAGGAGGTGGAGTCAGCCCCACCCCTACAACCTGAGGGGGACTCCGCTTCGGGACCTGCGGGCGATCCGCCGGAGGGGAACCCGCTCCTAGCGTGGAGCCATGACCACACCCGTCTGCACCAGCGCCTCGGCCGCCGCCGCACCCAGGCGGCAGACCCTTTCCCACGCACGGCTCAGGCCGGGCGGGGAGACTCCCGCCTACCCGTCGTTCGCGTCGTACGTGCGCGCCCGCCAGCCTGTCCTGCTGCGGACCGCCCGCTCGCTGACCGCCAACCTGAGCGACGCCGAGGACCTGCTGCAGACCGCGCTCGCCAAGACCTATGCGGCGTGGGAGCGGATCGAGGACCAGCGGGCGCTCGACGGCTATGTGCGCCGGGCGCTGCTGAACACCCGGACCTCGCAGTGGCGCAAGCGCAGAGTGGACGAGTTCAGCTGCGACGAGCTGCCCGAGCCGGAGCCCGTGCCCGGCGACGGCGACCCGGCCGAGCGGCAGGCGCTGCACGACGCCATGTGGCAGGCGGTCATGAGGCTGCCGGCGCGGCAGCGGGCGATGGTCGTCCTGCGCTACTACGAGGACCTCAGCGAGGCCCAGACCGCCGAGGTGCTCGGGGTGTCGGTGGGGACGGTGAAGTCGGCGGTGTCGCGTGCGCTCGGCAAGCTGCGCGAGGACCCCGAACTGGAACTGATCCGCTAGTGCGGCTGGTCCGCCAGGCCGGAAATTCCCTCTGTTTTCTTCCCCGGGTGACCCATCCCCTAGTGACATACCGCGCGGTATGTGAGCAGAATCAGCGCTACCTCTACCACCGCCTAGGCAACGCCGCCCCGGGAGGACTCCGTGCTGAGCACCATGCAGGACGTACCGCTGACCGTCACCCGCATCCTCGTACACGGGACGCTGGTGCACGGGCGGTCCCAGATCACCACCTGGACCGGTGAGGCCGAACCCCAGCGGCGCAGTTTCGCCGAGGCGGGGAGGCGTGCCGTGCAGCTGGCGAACGCCCTGCGGGACGAACTCGGCGTCCGGGGCGACGACCGGGTGGCGACCCTGATGTGGAACAACGCGGAGCACGTCGAGGCGTACTTCGCGGTCCCGTCCATGGGCGCGGTGCTGCACACGCTCAATCTGCGGCTGCCCGCCGAGCAGTTGGTGTGGATCGTCAACCACGCGGCCGACAAGGTCGTCATCGTCAACGGTTCGCTGATCCCGTTGCTCGCGCCGCTGCTGCCCCAGCTGCCGACGGTGCGGCACATCGTCGTGTCCGGCCCCGGTGACCGTACGCCGCTCGCGGGCGCCACCGCGCGGGTGCACGAGTACGAGGAGCTGATCGCGGACCGGCCGGCCACGTACGACTGGCCGGAGCTGGACGAACGCCAGGCCGCCGCCATGTGCTACACCTCCGGCACGACGGGTGATCCCAAGGGCGTGGTCTACAGTCACCGTTCGATCTACCTGCACTCCATGCAGGTCAACATGACCCAGTCGATGGGCCTGACCGACCGGGACACCTCACTGGTCGTCGTCCCCCAGTTCCACGTCAACGCCTGGGGCCTGCCGCACGCCACCTTCATGACCGGCGTGAACATGCTGATGCCGGACCGTTTCCTGCAGCCCGCCCCGATCGCCGAGATGATCGAACGCGAGCGGCCCACCCACGCGGCGGCCGTCCCGACCATCTGGCAGGGCCTGCTCGCCGAACTCACCGCCCGGCCCCGGGACACCGCGTCCCTCACCCAGGTCACCATCGGTGGCTCCGCCTGTCCGCCCTCGCTCATGGAGGCCTTCGACCGGCTCGGCATGCACGTCTGCCACGCCTGGGGCATGACGGAGACCTCGCCGCTGGGCACGGTGGCCCGTCCGCCGGCCCACGCCGCCGGTACGGACGAGGAGTTCGCCTACCGCCTGACCCAGGGCCGCTTCCCGGCCGGCGTCGAGGCCCGCCTCACCGGCCCCGGCGGCGAACGCCTGCCCTGGGACGGCGAGTCGGCGGGCGAGCTGGAGGTGCGCGGCCCGTGGATCGCGGGTGCGTACTACAACGGCCCCGACGCCGAACCCCTGCGCCCCGCCGACAAGTTCAGCGAGGACGGCTGGCTGAAGACCGGCGACGTCGGGACCATCTCCCCCGACGGCTTCCTCACCCTCACCGACCGCGCCAAGGACGTCATCAAGTCCGGCGGCGAGTGGATCTCCTCGGTGGATCTGGAGAACGCGCTGATGTCCCACCCGGACGTCGCCGAGGCCGCGGTGGTCGCCGTGCCCGACGAGAAGTGGGGCGAGCGCCCGCTGGCCACGGTCGTCCTGCGGGAGGGCGCCACCGCCGACTTCACGACCCTGCGCACCTTCCTCGCCGAGGAGGGCCGCATCGCCAGGTGGCAGCTGCCCGAGCGCTGGACGATCGTCGAGGCGGTGCCGAAGACGAGCGTGGGCAAGTTCGACAAGAAGGTGCTGCGCAGGCAGTACGCGGACGGCGACCTGGACGTCACCCGTCTCTGACGCAGGAGCGGCACGGCCGTGCGACGCGTGCGGAAGGCGCGCTGCCGGCTCTCACCCACGCCGCAGCGTGGTCGTCCAGCCCAGCAGCAGCCCCAGCCCCGCCACCGCGCACACCCCGGCCCAGCCCCAGTGGCTGAAGGCGGGACCCGCGACGGCCGAGGCGAGGGCCCCGCCGGCGAAGCCGGAGACCACGTAGGCGGTGTTGGCGGTGGCCGGGGCGGACGTCGTGGTCAGGGCGAGGGTCTGGTTGGCGACGTGCGAGGCGACCAGTGCCGCATGGATGGCGATCGCGGCGGCGAACAGCGCGACCAGGACATGCCCGCCGAGCCAGAACAGCGGCACGGCCACGGCCGCGGCCAGATACGCGGTGCCTACGACCCGTGCCGCACCGAAGCGGTCCACCAGGCCACCGGCCAGCGGCGCCACCGCGCTGGAGGTCAGCCCGAAGAGGCCGAAGAGCCCGGCGGTCGCGGTGGACAGGCCGTAGGAGGGGCCGGTCAGCAGCAGCGCCAGCGATGTCCACAGCGCGCTCCAGGCGCCGAACATGCCGGCCTGCCTGAGGCACGCCCGCCACAGGTCGGGCGAGCGGCGCAGCAGTCCCGGCAGCTCGGCCAGGCCCGAGAACAGCCCGCCCTGCCGAGCCCGCCGCTCCGGGGGCAGGGCCAGGGCGGTGGCCAGGCCCAGCGCCAGGGTCAGTACCGCGGACCCGGCGAACACCCAACGCCAGCCGAAGGCCTGTCCGGCCAGGCCGCCGACGACACGGGCGGCCACGATCCCGGTGAACAGCCCGGCGATGACGGCCGCGACATGCCGGGCGCGCCGGTCCGCGGGGGCCCGTTCGGCGACCAGCGGGACCAGCAGCTGCGGTACGACGGTCGCGGCGGCGGCCAGGAACACGGCCGCGGCGAGGGCGGCGGTGCCCGGGGCCGCGGCGGCGGCGACCAGCGCCACCGTGGTGGCCACGGACAGGCCGGCGACGAGCGTGCGCCGGTTGACGCGGTCGCCGAGCGGGGCGAAGAAGAGCAGGCCGGCCGCGTAGCCGAGCTGGGCGACGGACGCGATCCAGGCCACGGCCGCGGGGACCGTACCGAAGTCGTGGGCGATCAGGGGGAGCAGCGGGGCCGCGAGGTAGATGTTCGCGGCGGTCGCGGCCGTGCAGACGGCGATGAGCAGGAGCAACGGACCGCCGGACGCGCCGGATGCGGCTGCGGACCAACGGCCGGGGGCACGGTCGCGGACACGTATCCGGTGTGCCGGGCGGGGGCGGGTGGCTGACGGCATGAGCGGTGGCACTCCTTGGAGCCGACTCTGACAACTAACTCGTTGGTTGGTAACCGTCAACAGGGTGCACCGCGTCCTCATTCCCGGTCAACCAAATAGTTGGTTACCTGCCTGGCCGGGCCCTACCCTGTCCCCATGGCAGCAGTCAGGGACCCCGAGGCCACCAAGGCCCGTATCTTCGAGGCGGCGGTCGCCGAGTTCGCCCGGCACGGCATCGCGGGCGCCCGCATCGACCGCATCGCCGCCGGGGCCAAGGCCAACAAGCAGCTGATCTACGCCTACTTCGGCAACAAGGCGGAGCTGTTCACCCAGGTACTCGGCACCTGCATGGTCGACCTGGCCGCCGCCGTCCCCGTCGACCCCGACGACATCGAAGGCTGGGTCGACCGCCTGATCGACTACCACGCCACCCACCCCCAGCTGCTGCGCCTGCTGTTCTGGGAGGGCATCGAGTACGGCACCGCCGAGCTGCCCGACGAGCCGACCCGCCAGGAGCACTACGCCCGGAAGGTGGCCGCAGTCGCCGACGGCCAGGCCCGGGGCGTGATCACCGACGCGTTCCCGCCCGGCGACCTCCTGCTGCTGCTGACCGCCCTGACCAACTGGATGGCCGTGGTCCCGCAGATGCGGCGCATCCTCACCGGCACGCAGGACACCGACCGCGACCGCCTGCGGGCCTCCATCAAGGAGGCGGCCCGCAGGCTGGTGGCACGCTAGACCGACAGGGCCCGGACAACAGCACCGGGCAGCCGACGGCGCCGCACCTCCCCAGGGGCGGTGCGGATCGGCGCCCGAAGGCGACTAGTTCGTGCCGATCCTGGCCAGCAGGTCCACGATCCGGTCCTGCACCTCGGTACTGGTCGACCGCTCCGCGAGGAACAGCACTGTTTCGCCCGCGGCCAGCCGGGGCAGGTCGGCCTGGTCGACGGCGGCCGTGTAGACGACCAGCGGGGTGCGGTTGAGCTGACCGTTCGCGCGGAGCCAGTCGATGATCCCGGTGAAGCCGGCCTGCCGCCGCTGCACCTGCATCAGGTCCATCACCACGAGGTTCGGCCGGAACTGCCCGGCGAGCGTCACCGCGTCGTTGTCGTTCGCGGCCCGCGCCACCTGCATCCCGCGCCGCTCCAGCGTCGAGGTCAGCGCCAGCGCGATCTCCGCGTGCTCCTCGATGAGCAGCACCCGCGGCGGGTGCTGCTCGCTGTCCCGCGGCGCCAGCGCCTTCAGCAGAACGGCGGGGTCGGCGCCGTACGCCGCCTCGCGCGTCGCCTGCCCGAGTCCGGCCGTCACCAGCACCGGCACCTCGGCCGCGACCGCGGCCTGCCGCAGCGCCTGCAGGGCCGTACGCGTGATGGGCCCCGTCAGCGGGTCCACGAACAGGGCGGCCGGGAACGCCGCGATCTGCGCGTCGACCTCCTCACGGGAGTGCACGATCACCGGCCGGTAGCCACGGTCGCTCAGCGCCTGCTGGGTCGGCGCGTCCGGCGCGGGCCACACCAGCAGCCGGCGCGGGTTGTCCAGCGGCTCCGGGGGCAGCTCGTCGTCGAGCGGCTGCGGCAACGGCGCGTCCGAGACCTCGACCGCCCCACCGGGACCGTCCAGCGGCTCGGGCCCCTCGGCGGCATCGGCGTCCGGCGCGCCTATGGCGTACGACCGCCCGGCGCCCTCGGTGCCGGGGGCGAGCAGGGACTGCCCGGGGAGCGACGGCTGCGCCTGCGCGGGGACCGGCTGTCCGCCGAGCGACGGCTGTGCGGGCGACGGTGCGGCCGGCGGATGCGGCAGGGCGGCCTGCTCCGGCTGCTCCGCGCGCTGGGCCGGGTCGGGAGGCGTGCCCAGCTTGCGCCGCCGGCCGGATCCGCCCGGCGCGTGCGGCGGCGGGGTCGCCGTCGGCTGCTGCACCTGCGCGGCCTGCCGCGCGAACGGCACGCCCTGCCCGAGCGTGCGCACACTGATCGCCCGGCCCTGCGTCGAGTTCGGGTCGACCGCGGCATCCTCGGCGGGCAACGGCTGCGCGGCCCGCGGCGCCTGCGCACCGGCGTGTTCCGCGGGGAGCGGGGAGCCCGTGGCCGGCGTGCCGGTCTGCGGTACGGGCGTGCCCGCACCGGAGGTGTCATCGGCGCCGGGCCACTGCTGGGGCACACCGGGTGCCTGGACGGCCGCCGGCATCTGCCCGGTACCCGCCCCGGCCGGGGCCGCGGGGGGCTGCTGGGCCGGGAGGGCCGGTCCGGAAGCGGCCGGTACGGGGCGGCCGGCGGTGCCGTGCGTGGGCACCGCGGGCGCGGCGGAGTGCGCTGCGGCAGGCTGCTGACCGGGTACGGACACACCGGCGGGGGCACCCGGCGCCGCCTGTGCGGGAACGGGCGTCTGCCCCGCGGCTGCCGCGGGACCGGCCTGGACGGGGATGCCCTGCCCGGCCGTGCCCTGCGCCGGAAGGCCGTGCACGGGGGTGCCCTGCCCGGGAGTCGGTGCCCCGGCGGGGTGCGGCCCGGCCTGCCCCGGGAGCGCCTGGCCGGCAGCGGCCTGTGCCGGAGGCGTCTGTACGGAGGGCGTCCGCGCGGGAGGTGTCGGTGCCGAGGCCGGCTGCGCGCTTTCCGGTGCCTCGGGGGCCGTCGGCTGAGCGGGCTCCGTCGGCTGGGCCACGGCCCGGCGGCGGCGACCGGTCGGCGCGCTGGTCGGATGCGGCTGCGGCGGGGTGTGGTCCGAGGCCTGGTCGAGCGGTACGGCATCATGCCGGCCGACGTCACCGGGTGCCCCCGTGACGGGCAGCGGCTGCTGAGCCGGCACCTGCACCTGCATCTGCCCGGTGCCCTGCACCTGCCCGGCGCCCTGGACCGGAATCCGCGGCTGCCCCCCGGCGACTCCCGGACCGGCACCCGCACCCGGCCCGGCGGGCGCGACCATCCCGTGACCGGCAGGGGCAACGGCTCCCGGACCGGCAGGCGCACCGGCCCCCGGACCGACCGGCACGGCGCCCCCGGGGGCCACAGGCGTGCCCGCCACCGGAACCCCACCGGTGGCCGGAACTCCACCGGTCGCCGGAACCGTACCCACGCCGTTCGCCGCGTCCGCGGACTCCGGTGAGCGGTCGGCCTCGGCCGGCGGCAGGGCGAAGACCGTACGGGCGCCGGCCTCCTGGACGGCGGCCCGCTCTGCCGCGGCGGCCAGCGCACGCCGGCGCCGCCCGGTCGGCTGCCCGCCCTCGGCCGGAGCGGCCTCGGCCTGCGCACCAGGAAGGGCCGGAGCCCCCGGCGCCGCCCCGCTGCCTGATGCTGCGGCGGGCAGGGCGGCCGGCAGGGCCGGCTGCGCAGCGCCCGAGTCATGGGGAGCGCGTCGGCCCGTGGGCGCGGGCACGCCCTGGGGCGGCACGGCGGAGCCGAGGCCCGTACCCGAGGCAGCGGCCCCGGCGGCATGCTCGGCGGCCGTCACCACCGCACCCTCACTCACGGCCGCACCGTCACCGCCGTCGCTCTCGGCGGGCCGGCCACGCCGTCGCCCCCTGCCACCGGACGCGTTCTCCGGGCCCTCGGCCGCGGGGACCACGCCGGTCTCCTCGGTGGGCGCGGCGGCCCGCCTGCGGCGCCGCCCGGTCGGGACGGGCGCCTCCGCGTCACCGGTCTGACCCGCCGCGGCCACCTCACTCTCCAGGAAGGCGTCCGTGGAGGCGCGCCGGGCCCGCCGCCGTCCGCCACCGGCCGACTGCTCGACGGCACCGGTCGCCTCCTCCGCGGCCGACGCGCCGCCGCCGGAAACCTGCGCACCCGGTCCCTGCATGCCCAGTCCCTGCCCGGCCGGAGGCGCCGCGGCCGTCGGCACCTGTCCGTCGACCGTCCCGGCGCCACCGCCGAGCGGCACTTCCAGCACATACGCGCTGCCGCTCATGCCCGGCACCTCGTGGGTCTGCAGCACGCCGCCGTGGGCCCGTACGATCCCGCGCACGATCGGCTCGTGCACCGCGTCTCCCCCGGCGTACGGCCCGCGCACCTCGATCCGCGCGACCTCACCGCGCTGCGCGGCGGCGACCACGACCGTGTTGTCCAGGTAACCGCCCGCGGAGACGGGCGAGTTGCCGGTCGCGTCGACGCCGGCCACGTCCGCCACGAGGTGGGCGAGCGCGGTGGCGAGCCGCTGCGGGTCCACCTCGGCCTCGATGGGCGGCGCGTGCACGGCGAACTGCACCCGCCCCGGCCCGATCAGCTCGACGGCCCCGTCCACACCCGCGGCGACGACGGCGTCCAGCATCACCTTCGTACGGTGGATGTCCTCGGCGCCGGCGTCCAGCAGCTGATAGCCGAGGACGTTGTCGATGAGCGTCGTGATCCGCGAGTACCCGGCGGAAAGGTGATGGAGCACCTGATTGGCCTCGGGCCACAGCTGCCCGGCATCGTCGGCGGCCAGCGCGGCCAGCTCGCGCCGCAGCTCCTCCAGGGGCCCGCGCAGCGACTGCCCGAGCAGGGTCAGCAGCTGTTCGTGCCGCCCGGCCAGGGCCTCGTACCGGTCCTTCTCCCGCTCGGCGAGCGCGGCGTACCGCTCCTCGCCGGCGGCCAGCTCCTCCGCATGCTCCTCGCGGAGTTCCTCGAGCTCGGTGACATGCTGCTGGCGCAGCGCGGTCAGGTCGGAGGCGTGCTCCTCGGAGAGCCGCTCCACCTCCTGGGCGTGCGCCTTCTCCAGCGCCGCCTTCTGCTCGGCCAGGGTTTCGAGCGGCCGCCGGTCGGTGAAGGTCATCACGGCGCCGACGAGCTGGTCCCCGTCGCGCACGGGAGCGGTGGTGAGGTCGACGGAGACCTTCTCCTTCCCCTTGGACCACAGCGCCTGCCCACGCACCCGGTGCTTGCGCCCGGAGCGCAGGGTGTCGGCGAGCGGGGACTCCTCGTACGGGAAGGGGGAACCGTCGGCACGCGAGTGCAGTACGAGCGTGTGCAGCTCCTTGCCGCCCAGTTCACCGGCCCGGTAACCCAGTATCTGGGCGGCGGCCGGGTTGACGAGGACGATCCGTCCCTCGGTGTCGGTGCCCACGACGCCTTCGGACGCCGCCCGCAGGATCATCTCGGTCTGCCGCTGCGAGCGGGCCAGCTCGGCCTCGGTGTCGACGGTCCCGGACAGGTCCCGTACGACGACCATCAGCAGCTCGTCGCCGGTGTAGCCGTAACCGTCGTACGCCTGCTGGCCGTTCTCCAGATTCGCGCTCGTGACCTCGACCGGGAACTCGGTTCCGTCGGTCCGCCGCGCGATCATCCGCGTCGGTTTGGTCCGTCCCCGCGGGTCCATGTGATCGGGCCGCCGCATCGAGCCGGGGATGAGCCGCGAGTCGAACTCCGGCAGCAGATCGAGCATCCCGCGCCCGACGAGCGCCGTGCCCGGCGCCTCGAAGGCCTCCAGCGCGATGGTGTTCGCGTTGACGACGGTTCCGTTGGCGTTGACCAGGACCAACGCGTCCGGCAGCGCGTCGAGTATGGCTGCGAGGCGAGCAGCGCCTCGGGATGGCCTGCTGCTCACGAGACGCCTTCCTCCCTGTTACCGCACCTTGCCGACCGCTCGGGCCATCTTGCCAACCGGCCCGCGACGTGTCACGCGAGGGAGTCTAAGCGCACGCGTTGCGCTCGCGACGCCGGATGAGAGGGAGGTCCCACGACGAAGTGACACCGAACGCGTGACCACCCGCCGACCACGGCCTCCGGCTGCACCGACGACGGCTCCTTCGGCCCGCCTCCGGTTCGGCTCCGGCCCCGCTCGGGCCCCGCTCAGGCTCGGCTCCGGCTCCGCTCCGGCCCCGCGAGACCTTCGCGGGACCTTCACCGGGCCGGTGATTTCAACGGAAGACCCCCATGAGCCAGCACACCCAGCCCCCTCGCCCCAGCCGCTCAGGCGGGCACCGAGCCCAGCTCCGGCAGCAGCGGCACCAGCCCGTTCCACCGCCCGATCTCGCACCCGTTGCTGCGGTCGTAGCCGGCGTCGACCCTGCGTCCGGCCCAGGTGCCGGTCACCCGGGCGGTGGCCGGTCCGCCGTAGAGCATGGTGCAGGTGGTGCCGGGTGCCACCGGAGCGAAGAGGTCCCGCCCCCAGCGCGTGCGCCCGTCCAGCAGCCGGCAGGCCTCCGCCGCGTCCGGGTGACTCCCGCCGGCCGGATGGCAGGACAGGTCGTACGTCCCGTCCCGCCCGGATCCGGCCTGCCGCACGACGACGGTGAGGTGATCGCCGCCCCGGTCCTCGGGCCGCACGGGCGACGGCCCCGCGGGCGCGGCGACGGCGGGTACGGCGGACAGGGCGAGGAGTCCCGAGACAGCGGCGAGGACAGGACCGACGCCGCCGCGAACCGGGCCCGGCCGGACACCGGCGCGCGCCGGACCTCGCTGAAGAAGAAAGACCATGACCTGCCCAACGCCTCCGGCCGCCGGATGTTGCGGCACGCCTCGCCGTAGGAAGCCCTTTGCTCTGTGCCCCGACTGCCTAGTACCGTGGGGGGCGATTGGTGACAGGCCGCTCGGCTGTGTCATCATCTGCACGCACCACTCGCGCGCTCGTGTGAGCGGTTGTGCTGGAGGCGTCGCCTAGTCCGGTCTATGGCGCCGCACTGCTAATGCGGTTTCGGGCTAACACCCGATCGAGGGTTCAAATCCCTCCGCCTCCGCACCGATCCCGAAGCCCCGGTCCCAGGACCGGGGCTTCGGCGTTCCCGCGCCGGCTGCCCCCTATGTGTCCCCTCTTGGCCTCCCATCGGCGTTTCCGCAGGTCACAAGGGGTGCGCCAATCGGATTTCACATGGCGGCGGCAGTCATGTAATGTTCTTCCTGTCGCCGGGACGGGCCGAAAGGGCCGAAACGGAGACAAGAACAAAAGAACAGCACAAGCACTCGTAGCTTAACGGATAGAGCATCTGACTACGGATCAGAAGGTTGCAGGTTCGAATCCTGCCGAGTGCACAACAGTTCAGAGGCCCTGTGGAGCGATCCACAGGGCCTCTGGCTTTTGCCTTGACGGCAAGGTTGGCCGGTGCTTTTGGAGCCGTCGGCGGGTGGACCGTTTGGGTCATATGCCAGCCGCAACTCTGGAAATGTAACGCACAGTGACGATTCGGGGGGCGGGTTGTCGCGCTGCGTGTAACGGTGGGAGGGCAGGCATATGCCCGCGCCGGTCCCATCCCATGAGGAGTACCAGTGACGACGCAGCCATACGCGCCGCCCCAGCCGCAGTACCCGTACCCGCCGCAGTTCCAGCCGTACCCACCGCAGCCGTACCCCTACCCGCCCCAGGGGCAGTACCCGTACCCGCCGCAGTTCCAGCCGTACCCGCAGCCGTACCCGTACCCGCCGCAGTCCAACGGGGGAACGGAGAAGGAATACCCGCAGCTCACCGCAGCGACGGTGAAGGGAACTGTGATGGGCCAGGCGCAGGCTCAGATCAGCGCGAAGCTCATCGACAGCGACGGCGAGCCCATCAAGGGCGTGCCCATCACGTTCACCGTCGGGTCGGGCCGACAGATCGGTATCGGGGTGACGGACGCGACCGGAGTCGCGCACCTCGACAGCGGCTCCAACCTCCTCGACCCCATTCTGTGGGCCCAGGCGCTCGGTTCTGGCTACGAGGCGCAGTTCCAGGGCAACAAGAAGTACATGCCCGCGCTCGCGCACGGCAAGATCGAGCCCAGCCTCGGCTGACCGATTGAAGACCGCGGGCTGTTCACGCAGCCCGCGGTTCGCAGCGGGCGCCGGTCTCCACCGCTCCACCACCAGCGGGCAGACCGGCGCCCGACTCGCGTGAGGAAGTGTGGCGAGGCCGGCAGGGGGTTGCTGAGAACACCCGTGCCGGGCAACTCGACAACCAGAGGCCGGGGTTGCGGCAGCACGCGAATCCGAGCGCGCCAACTGCCCCGGCACCGGCGGCACCGGTGTTCTGATCCGGTGTTCTGATCCCGGTGGAAGCTGAGGTCATCCGGACGGTGAACCGGTTAACGGAACTTCCATCTCCGGTACAACCGTTCGCCGCGCCCGTAGGTCTTCGGTACGAGTCGCCAGACTCCTCAGAACCGTCGGGCCCGTGAGTCCCCCACCTCGCTGCGGCCCCATTCCTCACTTGGGGAACAACATGCGCATACGTGCCAGCCTGGCCGCCGCGGCTCTCTCCGGTGCCGCAGCCATGACCGCCCTGGCCGTCCCGGCCGCGCACGCCGAGGGGAACCCGGCTGCCGCCAAGGCCGAGCAGTTCAAGAGCGCCCACCAGGCGCCGAGCAAGCAGCAGTCCTTCGCCGCCTCGCCCGCCACCGGGGCGGACGGCGACATCCAGGTGACCAAGGTCACCGTCAATGCCAACAAGGACGTCGTCGTCGGCCTGTCGCCGAAGTCGTTCAACGTCTATGTGACGGTGACCGACCCGTCGGGCATCAGCCAGGGCCAGAACGACGTGGACGTCGCCCTGTGGCACGGCACCAACATGGAGACCGGCGACGTCGACGGCTTCCTCTGGAACGAGAACGGCGCCGAGAGCTGCGACTACTGGAGCGCGTCCGCCGCCACCTGCAAGTTCACCATCACGGCCAAGCCGGGCGAGCTCGACGGTCTGTGGGGCAGCGAGCTGAACGGCAGGTGGAACGTCGCCGTCCGCGGGTCCGCCAACGACGGGGACTCCTACGAGAACGACTTCTACAAGAACCACTGGATCAAGCGCGCCAGCAGCTTCAGCGGCTTCAACGCCGGCCCCGAGCCCGTCGCCAAGGGCGGGACCATCACGATCTCCGGCACCCTGAACCGCGCCAGCTGGAGCTACATGAAGTACTACGGCTATGGCAGCCAGCCCGTGCAGCTGCAGTTCAAGAAGGCGGGCACCAGCACCTACAGCACCGTCAGGACCGTCACGACCTCCTCCAGCGGTTACGCGAAGACCACGGTCACCGCCTCCGCGGACGGCACCTGGCGCTTCCACTACGCGGGCAACGGCAACTCCTCCGTCGCCGACGCCTACGACTACGTCGACGTCCGCTGATCCACGGGATCCGCCGATCACACCTGGGTGAGACGGAGTGAGACAGAAGGCCCCGGAGCGATCCGGGGCCTTCGTCATGCGCCTCCGCCCGCGGGCGGTTGAGGGTCCCGGTCACCGCACCCGTGGTCACGTGGGCGCGGGCTGCGAGGTCGCCGGCCGTGAGCAGGTTCTCGCCCGCCTCCAGGACGAAGGCGAAACAGATGTCCGCGGACGGCAGTCGGTGGATCGGCCCCCTCCTGCCTCCGCCGGGCTGCCCCGCGGCACTGTCGGACC
Source organism: Streptomyces sp. NPDC007205 (assembly GCF_040634095.1). Lineage (NCBI taxonomy): Bacteria > Bacillati > Actinomycetota > Actinomycetes > Kitasatosporales > Streptomycetaceae > Streptomyces > Streptomyces sp. NPDC007205. The sequence goes on along the minus strand of NZ_JBEYEW010000004.1, from coordinate 114,102 downwards.
CGGCCTCTACGCTCGGAGTGATGGCACACGTATGGACATGCGCGGGACTGCGCTGGACGCCGGACGGCCCCACGCTGATGTGGGACGGCGGGCGGCGCAGTGCCCTGCCTCTGGGGAAGCGGGTCGCGTTCGCCGTCGCGGACGGCTCGGCGCGGCAGTGCGTCGGGGCGCGCGGGCACGCCTGCCCGGTGCGCGCCGTGGTGCCGGGGCGGAGTACGGGGGCCCGGTGCGAGGAGTGCGCGCGGCTGGACCGGGCGCACTCCGTGGCCGCCGACACGATCGCCGACGATCCGCGGCCGTACCGGGTGTATCTGGCGTGGTTCGGTCCCGGGATGGTCAAGGTCGGGATCACCGCGGTCGAGCGGGGCCCGGCCCGGCTGCTGGAGCAGGGTGCCGTCTGTTTCAGCTGGCTCGGCACCGGACCGCTGATGGCCGCCCGGCGCACCGAGGAGCTGCTGCGGGCCGCGCTCCGGGTGCCGGACCGGATTCCGTACGCCGAGAAGCGGGCGGTGCGGTCGGCGCTGCCGGAGACCGGGGCGGAGCGTGCGGCGGAGGTGCGGGAGCTGCATGCGCGGGCCGGGGCGCTCAGCGGATGGCCCGAGTCCCTGCGGCCGGAGCCCTGTGAAGTGACCGACCACATGAGGGTGTTCGGGCTCGCCGATGCGCCGGCCGCCCGGGGGGAAGTGGTCGAACTCGTCCCGGGTGGCGGTGTGAGCGGTGAGCTGGTCGCGGCCGCCGGGCCCGATCTGCATCTGGCGGTCGCCGGAGGCCGGGGCGGGGTCGTCGTCCTCGACACCCGGCTCATGACGGGCTGGGGGCTCGTGCCCCCCACGGCCCGGGGGATCGAGGATCGGGGGATCGAGGATCGGGAGATCGATGAACGCACCTTCCCCGTCCGGGAGTTCACACAACCGCCGGAGGGCCTGTTCTGAGCGTCCCCGGGGTGGAGGCAAAGACTCGGATCCCGTACGGATCCCTTTCGGCAAGGCCCATGGACCCGAAGGCGCCGTCGGGAGAACGTGGTGGACATGAACGACCGAACGGATGCCTCTGTGCGGCCCGCCTGCCTCCCCGAACCCCCTTACTACGCCGTCGTCTTCACCTCCGCCCGTACCGACGACGACCCCGACGGATACCAGCGCACCGCCGAACACCTCTCCCGCCTCGTCCGCGAAGTCCCCGGCTTCCTCGGCGAGGACGCCGCCGGCACCCCCGGCGGACTCGCGATCTCCGTCGCCTACTTCCGGGACCTCGCCGGGATCGAGCAGTGGCGGGACCACCCGGCGCACCTCGCGGCCAAGCGACGCGGCCGGGAGCGCTGGTACGAGCGGTACGCGATCCGCATCGCCAGGGTCGAGCACGCGCACGTCTTCGCGCGGGAGTGAGCGCTTCCCAGGTGCTTCCTGAGAGACGCCTGTGTGTTTCTCAGGGAAATCACAGACATCGGAAAGCGTCTTCTCAGAGGACCCCGACAAGGTGTCACCATGACCACGACCTCGCCCCAGGGGCGCACCGAACTGCTGAGGCCGGACGGGAGCCCCGTCCGAGTGCTTGTGGTGGACGACGAGCTGTCGATCACCGAACTGCTGAGCATGGCTCTCCGTTACGAGGGCTGGCAGATCAGGAGTGCGGGGGACGGGCAGGGAGCCGTCCGGACCGCCCGTGAGTTCCGGCCGGACGCCGTCGTACTGGACATGATGCTGCCCGACATGGACGGGCTCGCCGTGCTGGGGCGGCTGCGGCGTGAACTGCCGGACGTGCCCGTCCTGTTCCTGACCGCCAAGGACGCCGTCGAGGACCGTATCGCCGGGCTCACCGCCGGCGGCGACGACTACGTCACCAAGCCGTTCAGCCTGGAGGAGGTCGTGGCCCGGCTGCGTGGGCTCATCCGGCGGTCCGGGGCCGCCGACCGGCGGTCGGACTCCGTGCTCGTCGTCGGTGACCTGACGCTCGACGAGGACAGCCACGAGGTGTCGCGGGCCGGGGAGAACATCCACCTGACCGCCACCGAGTTCGAGCTGCTGCGCTTCCTCATGCGCAACCCGCGGCGCGTGCTCAGCAAGGCGCAGATCCTGGACCGGGTCTGGTCGTACGACTTCGGCGGACAGGCCAATGTCGTCGAGCTGTACATCTCGTATCTGCGGCGGAAGATCGACGCGGGGCGTGAGCCGATGATCCACACGCGGCGCGGGGCCGGTTACCTGATCAAGCCCGCCGCGTCATGAGCCGGCGGCGACGGCCGGCCCCGCGGAAGCGGCAGAAGCGACGAGGGGGACAGCCGCGGACCCTGCGGGCGCGGCTCGTCGTCGCCTCCGTGGTGCTGATCGCCGTCGTGTGTGCGGTGATCGGGACGGTGACGACCGTGGCGCTGCGAACTCATCTGTACGACCAGTTGGAGGGGCAGGTGAGGGAGGCCGGCAAGCGCCTGTCGGGGCCCATGAAGCCCGGCGGCCTGGTCGACTCCGGGCTGACGGACCGGCTCACGGGCTTCGTGCAGGGGCCGACACAGCCGAAGACCATCGCCGCCGAGGTCGCCGCCGACGGCACGGTCACCCGGGCGGTCATCGCCCGGCAGGCCCCCACCGACCACGGCCCCTTCCAGCGGAACCATCCCGTCCCCCTCAGCGACGAGCAGAAGGCCGCCCTGAACAGGGTGCCCACCACGGGCACGCACACCGTCGGCATCCCGGGCCTGGGTGAGTACCTCGTGCGGTATGTCACCGGAGCCGAGGGCACCTACTACGTCGCCCTGCCGACCGAGACGGTCAACAACACGATCGACACGCTGATCCTCGTCGAGGTGAGCGTCACCGCCGCCGGTCTCGTCGCCGCCGGTCTCGCCGGATACGTACTCGTCGGCGTCGCCACCCGCCCGCTGCGCAAGGTGGCCGCCACCGCCACCCGGGTCTCCGAACTCCCCCTGCACACCGGCGAGGTGAACCTCAGCGAGCGGGTCCCGGAGTCGGAGACCGACCCGCACACCGAGGTCGGCCAGGTAGGTGCCGCGCTCAACCGCATGCTCGACCATGTGCACGGCGCGCTGCACGCCCGGCAGCAGAGTGAGATGCGGGTACGGCAGTTCGTCGCGGACGCCAGTCATGAGCTGAGGACGCCCCTCGCGTCCATTCGCGGGTATGCCGAGCTCACCCGGCGCGGGCGCGAGCAGGTCGGGCCCGACACGCGGCACGCGCTCGGGCGGATCGAGTCCGAGGCCGGGCGGATGACCCTCCTGGTCGAGGACCTGCTGCTGCTGGCCCGGCTGGACGCCGGCCGGCCGCTGCGGTTCGAGCAGACCGATCTCATTCCACTCGTCGTGGACACCGTCAGCGACTCCCGCGCGGCCGGCATGGACCACAACTGGCGGCTCGACCTGCCCGACGAGCCCGCGCTCGTCTCCGCGGACGCCGCCCGTATCCAGCAGGTGCTGGTCAACCTGCTGGGCAACGCCCGCAAGCACACTCCGCCCGGCACGACCGTCACCGCGCGCGTGCAGCGGCGCGGGCCGTGGATGTGCGTGGACGTCGAGGACAACGGGCAGGGCGTGCCGCCGGACCTGCTGCCGCACGTCTTCGAGCGGTTCGCCCGAGGGGACTCGGCGCGGTCCCGGGCGACGGGGTCCACCGGACTCGGGCTCGCCATCGTGCAGGCCGTCGCCGCCGCGCACGGCGGTGCCGTGACCGTGGACAGCGTCCCCGGGCGGACCGTGTTCACGGTGCATCTGCCGGCGCTCGCCCCGCAGCCGCAGCCGGAGACGCGCCGGCAACAGCACTCACAGGTACAGCACAGCGCCACCACACGGGTGGAACAGGGCGCCTGACGAGAGTCGGCCCCATGCGAACCGACTCTTCTCCCGGCACCCTGCCGGTGCGGGAGCACCTCCCGGCCGGCGACGCCGGTACGCCTGTCCTGGACGTAGTGATCCCCGTCTACAACGAGGAGAAGGACCTCCAGCCGTGCGTCCGCAGACTGCACGCGCACCTCACGCGCACCTTCCCGTACGCCTTCCGCATCACGATCGCGGACAACGCGTCCACGGACACCACCCCGCTGGTGGCGGCGCGGCTGGAGGCGGAGATCCCCGAGGTCACCAACTTCCGCCTGGAGCAGAAGGGCCGGGGGCGGGCCCTGCGGACCGTGTGGTCGGCCTCGGACGCACCGATCCTCGCCTACATGGACGTCGACCTGTCCACCGACCTCAACGCCCTGCTGCCGCTGGTGGCACCGCTGATCTCCGGCCACTCGGACCTCGCGATCGGCTCCCGGCTCGCCCGCACCTCCCGGGTCGTACGCGGCCCGAAGCGGGAGTTCATCAGCCGCGCCTACAACCTGATCCTGCGCGGCTCCCTCCAGGCCCGGTTCTCGGATGCGCAGTGCGGCTTCAAGGCCATCCGGCGGGACGTGGCACAGGTGCTGCTGCCGCTGGTGGAGGACACCGGCTGGTTCTTCGACACCGAGATGCTGGTGCTCGCCGAGCGGGCGGGGCTCAGGATCCACGAGGTGCCGGTCGACTGGGTCGACGACCCCGACTCCACCGTGCACATCGTGAAGACCGCGACCGACGACCTCAAGGGCGTCTGGCGGGTCGGCAAGGCACTGGCCGGCGGCTCGCTTCCGCTGGACCGGCTCACCCGGCCCTTCGGTGACGACCCGCGCGACCGCGAACTGACCGGCGTTCCCCAGGGCCTGGCCCGCCAGCTCGTCGGGTTCTGCGTCGTGGGCGGCCTGTCCACCCTCTTCTACCTCCTCCTCTACAGCGTCTTCCGGCAGTTCTGCGGCTCCCAGGCCGCCAACGCCCTCGCACTGCTGGTCTCGGCGATCGCCAACACGGCCGCGAACCGCCGGCTCACCTTCGGGGTGCGCGGCCGGGGCGGCGCCGTACGGCACCAGGCGCAGGGCCTGGTCGTCTTCGGTATCGGGCTCGCCCTGACCAGCGGCTCGCTGGCCGCTCTCGACGCGGCCGGCGACAGCCCGGCGCACTCCACCGAACTGGCGGTGCTCATCGCCGCCAACCTCGCCGCGACCGTGCTGCGGTTCCTGCTCTTCCGCGCCTGGGTCTTCCCGGACCGCGGCGAGTGCGACGCCGCCTTGACGGTGGCCGCCACCCCGGTCCCGTCCTCGCCGGCCCACAGCACGACGACGGCTCCGAGGGCCCCGTACGCACCGCTGCCCCAGCGGCCGGTGCCGTACCAGACGTCGTACCCGACGACCACCCAGGTCCGCGCCGGTCAAGCCGCGGACGACAGCTGGAGGGACGCCACCGTGCAACTGCAGCCGGTGCGCCCTCACGACACCGACCCGGGGGATCCCCGATGACCATCCACCAGCAGAGCGGTACGACCGGCTGGGGGCCGTCTCCCACGGCTCCCCCGCGGACGCCTCGGCCGAGTACGCCCGGCCGGCCCGTCCTGCGCAGACTCTGGCGCGGCCGGCCCGAGGACCCGAGCTGGACGCGCCCGGCCCTTCTCGGCCTGCTGGCCGCCACCCTCCTGCTCTACCTGTACGACCTCAGCGCCTCCGGCTACGCCAACTCCTTCTACTCGGCGGCCGTACAGGCCGGCAGCAGGTCCTGGAAGGCGTTCTTCTTCGGCTCGCTGGACGCGGGCAACGCGATCACCGTCGACAAACCGTCGGCGTTCATGTGGCCGATGGAGCTGTCGGTCCGGATCTTCGGGCTGAACTCATGGGCGATCCTCACGCCCGAGGTCCTCATGGGCGTCGGCACGGTGGCGGTGGTCCACGCGGCCGTACGGCGCCGGTTCAGCCCGGTGGCCGGTCTGGTCGCCGGCGCGGTGCTCGCGCTCACCCCGGTCGCCGCGCTGATGTTCCGGTTCAACAACCCGGACGCGCTGCTGGCCCTGCTGACGGCGCTGGCCTGCTACTTCGTCGTACGGGCGGTGGAGGACGGCCGGACCAGGTGGCTGGTGTGGGCCGGGGCCGCGATCGGCTTCGCCTTCCTCGCCAAGACCCTGCAGGCCTTCCTGATCCTGCCGCCGCTGGCGCTCGTCTACGCCGTCTGCGGTCCGGTGAGGCTGCGCAAGCGCCTGGTCCAGCTGGGCCTGGCCACCGTCGCGCTCGTCGTCGCCGGCGGCTGGTGGGTGGCGGTCGTCGAGCTGTGGCCGGCCTCCTCCCGTCCCTACATCGGCGGTTCGCAGAACAACAGCTTCCTGGAGCTGACCTTCGGCTACAACGGCCTCGGCCGGATCAGCGGCGACGAGACCGGCAGCGTCGTCCCCGGCGGCGGCGGTGGCAACGGCGGCGGGCAGTGGGGCGAGACCGGCTGGGACCGGATGTTCAACTCCGAGATCGGCAGCCAGATCTCCTGGCTGCTCCCGGCCGCGCTGATCCTGCTGGTCGCGGGCCTGTGGGCGACCCGCAAGCTGCGCCGTACGTCCGTCACGCGGGCCTCGTTCCTCGTCTGGGGCGGCTCGCTGCTGATCACCATGGTGGTGTTCAGCTACATGGCGGGCATCTTCCACCAGTACTACACGGTGGCCCTCGCGCCCTACCTCGCGGCCGTCGTCGGCATGGGTGCCGGGCTGCTGTGGGAGAAGCGCGGGGAGACCTGGGCGTCGATCACCCTCGCCGGGTCGGTCGTGGCCGCGGCGGCCTGGGGTTACGTCCTGCTCAACCGCACCTCCGCCTATCTGCCCTGGCTGAAGTGGCTGGTGCTGATCGGCGGTACGGCGGCGGCGCTGGGCCTGGTCTTCGCCGGCCGGATCTCCCGGCAGTCGGCCATCGGGGCGGCGGCCGTGGGTCTGGTGGCCGCGCTCGCCGGACCGACGGCGTACACCCTCAGCACGGTGGACTCCGCGCACACCGGCTCCATCCCGACGGCGGGCCCGGCGGGCGCGAGCATGAGGGGCTTCGGCGGCGGCCGGGGTCCCGGCGGTGGCGGCATGCGGGGCGGCTTCGGCGGCGGGCTGCCGGGCCGGCAGGGCCAGGGGCAGCAGGGCCAGGGGCAGCAGAACGGCGGCGGGTTCCCGGGCGGTGGCGGCTTCGGCGGCGGCATGCCCGGCCAGCAGGGCCAGAACGGTCAGGGTCGGCAGGGCCGGCAGAACGGCAACGGCTTCCCCGGCGCCGGCTTCCCGGGCGGCGGCCGGATGGGCGAAGGCGGCATGGGCGGCGGCGGGGGCGCCGGTGGCCTGCTGAACGGCGCGAACGTGTCGTCGGCTGCCAAGCGGCTGCTGGAGAAGGACGCCTCGAAGTACACCTGGGTCGCCGCGTCCATCGGTTCCCAGAACGCGGCCGGCTACCAGCTGGCCACCGGTGACCCGGTGATGGCGATCGGCGGCTTCAACGGTACCGACCCGTCCCCGACACCGGCGCAGTTCAGAAAATACGTGGCGGAGGGAAGGATCCACTACTTCATCGCCGGCGGGCGCATGGGCGCAGGAGCCAACTCCGGGACGTCCTCGCAGATCAGCTCGTGGGTCCAGAGCAACTTCAAGAAGGTCACGGTCGGTTCGGCCACGTTCTACGACCTCACGCGGAAGAACAGCTGACGGAAAACAGTGTTGTACACCGTATAGCTCTGCCTATACGGTGTACAACATGTCTCCGTCCACGCCCTCAGGCCACCCCAAGCGCTGGCTGATCCTCGGTGTCATCTGCCTCGCACAGCTCACCGTGCTGCTCGACAACACCGTGCTGAACGTGGCCGTCCCCTCGCTCACCCGCGAGCTGCACGCCGCCACCTCCGACATCCAGTGGATGATCAGCGCCTACTCCCTGGTGCAGTCCGGGCTGCTGCTCACCGCGGGCAGCGCCGCCGACCGCTACGGCCGCAAGAAGATGCTGATCGCGGGGCTCGCCCTGTTCGGCATCGGCTCGCTGGTGGCCGGACTCGCCGGCTCCACCGGCCAGCTGATCGCCGCGCGGGCCGGCATGGGTATCGGCGGCGCACTGCTGATGACCACCACGCTGGCCGTCGCGATGCAGATCTTCGCGCCCGAGGAGCAGCCGAAGGCGATCGGCATCTGGAGCGCGGTGAACGCGCTGGGCTTCGCGGCCGGTCCGCTCATCGGCGGCTTCCTGCTCGACCACTTCTGGTGGGGCGCGATCTTCCTGATCAACGTCCCGGTCGCCGCCGTTGGCCTGATAGCGGTGGCGGCCCTCGTACCGGAGTCGAGCAACCCTCGCGGCGACCGTCCCGACCTGCTCGGGGCGCTGCTGTCCACCGTCGGCATGGCCTCGCTCGTGTACGCGATCATCTCCGGCCCCGTCCACGGCTGGACCTCCCCGCACGTGCTGGGTTCGGCGGCCGTGGCGGTCGTGGTGCTGTCCCTGTTCGCCTGGTGGGAGAGCAGGATCGCCGACCCGATGCTCGACCTGCACTTCTTCCGGGACCGGCGGTTCACGGGGGCGGTCGCCGGGGCCGTGCTCCTCATGTTCGGCATCGGCGGTGCGCTGTTCCTGCTGACGCAGCATCTGCAGTTCGTCCTCGGCTACGCACCGCTGGAGGCGGGCCTGCGGACCGCTCCGCTGGCGCTCACCGTGGTGCTGCTCAATTTCAGCGGTCTGTCGGCGAAGTGGTCCGGGCGGCTGGGCACGCCGGTGTCCATCGCGCTCGGGATGGTGCTGATGTCGGCGGGTCTCGTGGCCATCGCGGAGCTGGATTCCGGGAGTTACGGCGGGACGCTGCTCGGTCTGCTGCTCATCGGCGCGGGGTGCGCTGTCGCGAACCCGGCGATGGCTCACGCGATCATGAGCGCGATTCCTCCGGAGAGGGCGGGGGTGGGGGCCGGGATCAACGGAACGTTGGCCGAGTTCGGTAACGGTCTTGGTGTTGCCGTGCTGGGTGCCGTGCTCAGCTCTTCTGTGGCGTCGGGGGAGTCGCTGTCCGCCGGGCTCGGGGCCGGTCAGCTGGTCGGGGCCGTTGCTGTGCTGATCGGAGGGGTTGTGGCCGCGGGGCTTTTGAGGCGGGCTGAACGGAAGGCCGCCTAAGAGCCCGGGGGGTGTGGGTATGGGTGCGGGTGCGGGTGTGTGGTGGCTGATCGCGCCCACCCGGCGGTAGCCGCATATCGGTGCAGCCCCGTGCCCCTTTAGGTTGGACCAGTGGCCGAAACTAGAAAGGTGCGCCGGTGGTGAAGGAAGCAGGTCGGTCTCCGCGAGCCAGTGTCTGGCTGGAGGGGAAGGCCCGCCGGGGTGGCCGGAGCGGGGGCCAGCCCTCCGGGCTCGACCGGGAGCGGATCACCTCGGTGTCCGTGCGGCTGCTCGATGCCGAGGGGCTGGCGAAGTTCTCCATGCGGCGGCTGGCCGCGGAGCTGAACGTCACCGCGATGTCCCTGTACTGGTACGTCGACACCAAGGACGACCTGCTGGAACTCGCCCTGGACGCGGCCTTCGGCGAGCTGCCGCTGCCCGACCCGGAGAACACGGCGGAGGACTGGCGGGACCAGCTGCGGGGGCTGGCCGACGCGTACCGGGCGCTGCTGGTGCGTCACCCCTGGCTGTCGCCGCTGGCCGGGAAGTACCTCAACATCGGCCCCAACGCGCTGGCGTACTCCCTCGTGGTGCAGCGGGTGATACGGCGCACCGGGCTGCCGGCGCACCGCATGATGAGCGCCATCTCGGCCGTCTTCCAGTTCGTCTACGGCTACGGCACGCTGGAGGTGCAGTTCCTGGGACGGATCGCGGACTCCGGGCTGTCCCCCGACGACTACTTCCAGCAGTCCATGACCGAGGCCCAGCGGCATCCCGAGGCCGCGGGCCTCCTCCAGGAGTCCAAGGAGATCCTGGACGCCCGCGGCGGGGACACGGTCGCCGAGATGATGGACCGGGACTTCGACTTCGCCCTGGACCTGCTGATCGCCGGCATCGAGGCGATGGTAGACCGCGGCTGACCACTCCCCGCCGGACACCAGCCGCGCCGGAAACCCCCCGGTCGCCACCGGCCCCCAGCGCTCCGGGGTGACCCGGATGACGGACTTGCCCTGCGGGGTTGGTCGCGATGTTCGGTGCCATGGGGCCGGCCCAGGAGCAGTGTGTGCCCCTGTGGCTGACCCTGGTGTGCCTACGCCTGGGGCAGTGAGTAGCCCTGCACCGCCTGGATGTCCAGCTCCACCTTCAGCGTCGTGCCGATCGCGGTGATGCCCGCCTGCAGGACCTGGTTGTAGTTCATCGCGAAGTCCTCGCGGTGCAGTTCCGCCGTGGCGCGGAAGGCGGCGCGCGTGCCGCCCCAGGGGTCGGCGCCGGTGCCGAGGTAGGCCAGGTCCAGGTCCACCGGTCGTACGACCCCGTGCAGGAACAGCTCGCCGTGGACCGTCCAGCGGTCGGAACCCACGGCCGTCACCCCGGTGGAGCGGTAGGCGATCTCCGGGTGCTGCTCCACGTCGAGGAAGTCCCCGGACTTCAGATGCGTGTCGCGCATGCCGTTGCCCGTGTCGATGGACGCGGCCCTGATCACCGCCTCCACACGGGACTTGGTGACGTCGTCCGGTGCGATCTCGATCGTGCCGCCGAACTCCGTGAACCGTCCGTGCACGCTGGAGATCCCCAGGTGCTGGGCGACCGCGGCGACGGAGGAGTGCACCGGGTCGATGGTCCAGGGGCCGGGCGGCGGCAGTTCGGTGCCGCCCTGCCGGGCCAGCGTGATCGTGCCGACCTGCGCCCGGCCGCTCGCGGTGACGATCGCGGAGGAGGCCGCGGGCGCGTAGCCGACGGCCGTCACGATCACCGTGTACGCCCCCGGCGCCAGCTCGGTGGCATCCCGTACGGCTCCCTCGGCGTCCGCCTCGGCGCGCAGCACCTGCGTACCGGTCATGTCGGTCACCGTGACGACCGCGTGCGACACGGCCCACCCGTCTCGGGTACGGATCTTCGCGGTCAGTCCCATCCCGCCAACTCCCTGAAAAAGTCTTATAAATCGGTCGTGGAGAACCGGCCTGTGGCACACGGACGTCCGTGTGCCACAGGCCGGCGGTGCACTACTCGCCGGGGTGGGCGAGCTGGATGTCGTGGCCGTCGACTCCGGTGCCGGAGAGGGTCAGGGCCGTCGCCACCGGCGGGTAGCCCGTCGCGATGACGGTGTACTCGCCGCTGTCCAGGTCGCTGAAGGCGTACGCGCCGTCCGTACCGGTGGTGGCGGTGCCGACCACGTTGCCCGCCTGGTCGACGAGCGTCACGCGGGCGTCGGCCAGCGGACCGTGCGGGGCCCTGACGACACCCTGGAGGCGGGCGCCGGCGTCCAGGGCGATCTCGATCCGGGTGACCCCGGTGGCGCCGATCTCGACGGGCACGGCGCGCGGACGGAATCCGCTCGCGTTGACCGCCATGGTCACCGTGCCCGGCACCAGCTCGCTGAAGGCGAAGTCGCCCTGCTCGCCGGTGGCGGCCGTGGCCAGCAGATCACCGCGCACGTCGGTGACGATCACCATGGCGTCCTTGACCGGCAGCGCGCTCCCGGCGGCCCGGACCACACCGGTCAGCCCGCTGGTGCCGCTGAGCAGGATGTCGTACGACAGCGGCTCCTCGCCCACCACGATGGTGGAGGCCTGCGGCTGGTAGCCGTCGGCGGAGGCGATCAGGACGTACGAACCCGTGCCCGGGGCGTCGACCGCGTAGGCGCCGTCGGTCCGGGCGACCGCGCGGCCCAGCTGTCGGCCGGACAGCGAGATCAGGGTGACCGCGGCCTGCGGGACCGGGGCGCTCTCGGCGCCGCGGACGAAGCCGTGCACCGGGGTGCCGCCACCGGTGCCGGGCTCGGCGAGCGTGGCGACGGCGGTCATCTGGGGGGCGGTCGCGGTGGCCGCCGCCTGCTGGAAGCGGTCCGCCGCGACGACGGGCTCGGCCCAGCTGGGCACCTTCTCCTGGGCGGGTTCCCGCATGGCGTTCTCCGGGGCGGTCTCGACGGGGGCGGCGGCCGGGGCGGTGACGGGGGCCTCGCCCTCGGCGGTCTGCGCGAGCGCACCCCTGGTCTTCAGCGGGACCTCCTTGATGAACAGGGTGATCAGGAAGGCGGTGGCGGCGAGGCAGCCGGCGATGAAGAAGACATCGGCGATGCCGTGGCCGTAGGCGCTCTCCAGCAGCGTCCGGATGGGCGCCGGGAGCTTGTCCATGTCCGGGATGCTGTCGGTCGAGCCCGAGCTGCCCGCGACGGCGGCCTGGTACTTGGGGCTCAGGGCGGCGACGCCGTCCTGGACGTAGTGGGTGATCCGGCGGGACATCACCGCGCCCAGCGCGGAGACGCCGACCGCACCGCCGAGGGAGCGGAAGAAGGTGACCGTGGAGCTGGCCGAGCCGAGGTCGGAGGGCGCCACCTGGTTCTGCGTGGCGAGGACCAGGTTCTGCATCATCATGCCGATGCCGAGACCCAGCAGCGCCATGAAGACGGCCATCTTCCAGTAGTCGGTGTCGTACCGGATGCCGCCGAGCAGCACCAGACCGGCCGTGACCAGCACGCCTCCGCTGACCAGCCAGGCCTTCCAGCGGCCGGTGCGGGTGATGAACTGCCCCGAGACGGTCGAGGAGACGAACAGACCGCCGATCATCGGGATGGTCATGACGCCCGACATCGTCGGCGACTTGTCGCGGGCCAGCTGGAAGTACTGGCTGAAGAACACCGTGCCGGTGAACATCGCGACACCGACGAACAACGAGGCGAGCGACGCCAGGGTGATGGTGCGGTTCCTGAACAGGCGCAGCGGGATGATCGGCTCGCTGGCCCTGGACTCGATGAGCACGAAGATCGCGCCGAGGACGATCGAACCGGCGACCATCGTGTACGTCTGCCAGGACAGCCAGTCGTACTTGTCACCGGCGAAGGTGACCCAGATCAGCAGCAGGGAGACAGCGGCGGAGATGACGGACGCGCCGGCCCAGTCGACCTTGGCCTCCCGCTTGACCACGGGCAGGTGCAGGGTCTTCTGCAGCACGATCAGCGCGATGATCGCGAAGGGGACACCGACGTAGAAGCACCAGCGCCAGCCCAGCCAGGAGGTGTCGGTGATGACACCGCCGAGCAGCGGGCCGCCGACGGTGGCGACGGCGAAGGTGGCACCGAGGTAGCCGGAGTACCGGCCGCGCTCACGCGGGGAGATCATCGCCGCCATGACGATCTGCGCCAGGGCGGACAGACCGCCGACGCCGATGCCCTGGAACACCCGGAAGGTGATGAGCATGCCGGGGTTCTGCGACAGACCGGCCGCCATCGAGGCGACCACATAGATGACCAGGGCTATCTGGACGAGAGCCTTCTTGCTGTACAGGTCGGCGAGCTTGCCCCACAGGGGAGTGGCCGCGGTCATCGACAGCAGGGCGGCGGTGACCACCCAGGTGTAGGCGGACTGGCCGCCGCCCAGGTCCCCGATGATGTGCGGCAGGGCGTTGGAGACGATCGTGGACGACAGGATCGCCACGAACATGCCGAGGAGCAGCCCGGACAGGGCCTCCATGATCTGCCGGTGCGTCATCGGGGCGTCGCTGTGGGAGCCTCCCCCGTGCTTGGCGTGAGCCCGCACACCGGCTGGTGTGGTCGTTGCCATGGGCTTCCTTTTCTTACGTGCTTGCGGGTGTACGGGTGGTCTCTTCGGCTACGGGAGCGGCCACGGTGGCCGGGAGCCGGAACGCGGTGGACCGGCAGTCGCCGAAGGACTCGCGCAGGCGGGTCATCAGCCGGATCAGCTGGCCCACCTCGTCGTCGGTCCAGTCGGCGAGCCGCTCGGCGAGCAGATGCGTGGTCCGCCGGGACAGCTCGTCGAGCTGCTCCAGGCCGGCGGGCGTCAGACGCAGGATGCGCGAGCGCTTGTCCGCCGGGTCCGGGTGCCGCTCGATCCAGCCGCGCGCGGCGACGTGCGCGACATGCCGGCTGGTGACCGACATGTCCACGGCGAGCAGCTCCGCGAGCTTGCTCATGCGCATGTCTCCGTGGCGGCCGAGCAGAGTCAGCACGGCGGCCGAGCCGGCCGGGCAGTCGGGCGGCAGGATCCGCCCCATGTCCCGTTTGACGGCTCCGACGGCACTGAGCTGACGCGCCAGCTCTTCGAACTGCGCCTGCTCGGCCATCACACCTCCCGTATTCGTTGCTTGGGGCAACCATAACCGTGTTTGGTTGCTGCAGGCAAATAAATCGGCGACGCGGGGACGTAAAAACTTGGCAAAGGCATGCATTGCAACCGTAAATGTGCAGGTGGGTGCGGGTGAGCTGCCCCCGTCTGTCCCGGTGGCCCCCCACTTGGGTCGGTCACGTGGATTCGCTAGTGTCTCGGGCCATGGCTAACACCCAGGGCCCCCAGGGCAATTACGACCCCGCCGGCAGCACCCAGATGTTCCGCGCGTTCGTCGACGAGACTCCCCAGGAGCGCCAGGCGCAGGCAGCCGCCGCTTCCTCCGGCCCCCGCATCGGCGTGATCATCGGCGTCATCGTGGCCCTGGCCGTGGTGGCCGGCGTCGCCTGGCTGGCGCTGAAGTAGGCGTCACTTCCACTCCACCGAGACGTCCCGCGTCTCGATGTGCATGCCGAGCGGTACCCGCCAGGCGTCGACGCACACCGTCCAGGTGTGGTCCTTGCGCGGACCGGGGGCGATCGGCGCCGGGAGGTCCACCGTCGAGGTGACCGTCGCCCAGTCGATGCCGAGCGCGCCGATGATGTGCGTCCCGAACGTCACCGAGCCCGAACGCACCGCCGTACCGCCGGAGTTGTGGAAGACGACGGTCACCTTCTGGCACCAGCGCTGATCCGTGGGTGCGGTCGTGGGCTTGCCCCAGGCGAGGTCGGCGGGCGCGGGAGCCGTGCCGCGGCCGGGAGTTGGGGCGGCTGAGGTGCTCGGAGGCGGTGCCGTACGGCCGTCCGTGCCGCCGCGTCCGTCGCCCGTACTGCCGGAAGGGTCCGGCGCACCCGGTGCCGGTGCGGTCGGCTGCTCCGGGCTGCCGGGGGTGGTTGCCGCGCTGCTCGGCCGCGGTTGACCGGGCGTCGCGGCGGGCGAGTTGGCAGTCGCGGTGCCCCGGCTGCCGTCCAGCGGCACCAGTGACACCGCGCCCGTCGGCGTGGCTGCTGCCGTGCCCGCCCGCTCCGGACCGCCCGCCGAGCCGACCGCGACATAGCCGCCGCCCGGGCCGTGGGCCGCGTAGGCGGCCAGTACCCCGCCCAGGACGACGACGGCCGCCGACGCTGCCGTAAGGGCGCCTCGGCGGCCACGTGTCCATGTCGTCCCCGTCGCCCTGCCCGACCCTGTCGCTCGCAGCATCGGGCCAGTGTGTCTGACGGGCTGTCAGAACTGAAGGGTCAGTCAGAGATCAGGCCCTCCCGCAGCTGAGCCAGCGTCCGGGTCAGCAGACGGGAGACGTGCATCTGGGAGATGCCGACCTCCTCGCCGATCTGCGACTGGGTCATGTTGGCGAAGAAGCGCAGCATGATGATCCGGCGTTCCCGGGGCGGCAGCTTGGCCAGCAGAGGCTTGAGGGACTCGCGGTACTCCACGCCCTCCAGGGCCGTGTCCTCGTAGCCGAGGCGGTCGGCCAGGGAGCCCTCGCCGCCGTCGTCCTCGGGGGCGGGGGAGTCCAGTGAGGAGGCGGTGTAGGCGTTGCCGACCGCGAGGCCGTCGACCACGTCCTCCTCGGAGACGCCGAGCACCCCGGCCAGCTCCGTCACCGTCGGGGAGCGGTCCAGCTTCTGGGACAGCTCGTCGCTGGCCTTGGTCAGGGCCAGGCGCAGCTCCTGCAGGCGGCGCGGGACGCGGACCGACCAGGAGGTGTCCCGGAAGAAGCGCTTGATCTCGCCGACCACCGTCGGCATCGCGAAGGTCGGGAACTCGACGCCCCGTTCGCAGTCGAACCGGTCGATCGCCTTGATCAGGCCGATGGTGCCGACCTGGACGATGTCCTCCATCGGTTCGTTGCGGGAGCGGAAGCGCGCGGCCGCGTAGCGGACCAGCGGCAGGTTGAGCTCGATCAGGGTGTCCCGGACGTAGGCCCGCTCGGGGCTCTCCTCGTCGAGTGCGGCGAGCCGCAGGAACAGGGAGCGGGACAGAGTACGGGTGTTGATGTCCCCCGAGGCCGGCGGGGCCGGAGTGTCGGCGGCCGCCTGGGCGGGCGGGGCCGGCACGGCATCGAGGGCCGTGACGCCCTCGATGCCGTCGAGGACGTCGAAAGCGTCGAGCTCCTTGGGTGCAACCTCGCTCTTCGCGGGCGTCAGCACCTTGGAGCTGCCCTGGTCTGCGGACATGCCACCCCCTTTGGGTCGCGGGACGGTCTTGGCGGCGCCGCCTTTCGGGCAACGCAGCCTTCACCTGAATACCGGAGCGGAAGGCCCGGCAAACGCGTCTCCCGCAGAATGTCACATGTCGGCAACACGCTGTAGTGACATGTCGACACACGGGAGCCGAATCGGCCCTGGAAAGAAGGGGTCTGACGCCTTTTCGGGTCGCAACTGTCGGCATCTGCGCTGGTGAGCGATTCGCTCGCGGCGGTGATGGATCGAGCGGGTTTGCGATGCAGGGGGTGTTCGCGGGTGTGCTTCCGTGCGCCCGCTGTGCTTCGCCGCGCGTCCTTCTCTGCGTCCTATGCGTCGATGCGATTCGCGGAGCGCAGTCGCTGGAAGCTGCGGGCGAGGAGCCGGGAGACATGCATCTGGGAGACGCCGAGTTCCGCGCTGATCTGTGACTGGGTGAGATTGCTGTAGTAGCGCAGGAGAAGGATTCTCTGTTCGCGTTCGGGGAGTTGGACGAGCAGATGCCGGACCAGGTCGCGGTGTTCCACGCCGTCCAGGGCCGGGTCCTCGTAGCCGATCCGGTCCAGCAGGCCGGGCAGTCCGTCGCCCTCCTGCGCGGCCTCCAGCGAGGTGGCGTGGTACGAGCGTCCCGCCTCGATGCAGCCCAGTACCTCGTCCTCGGTGATCCGCAGCCGTTCGGCGATCTCGGCGGTGCTGGGCGAGCGGCCGTAGAGGGTGGTGAGGTCCTCGGTGGCGCTGTTGACCTGCACCCACAGCTCGTGCAGCCGGCGCGGTACGTGGACCGTGCGGACGTTGTCCCGGAAGTAGCGCTTGATCTCGCCGACCACGGTCGGCATCGCGAAGGTCGGGAACTGCACGCCCCGGTCCGGGTCGAAGCGGTCGATGGCGTTGATCAGGCCGATGGTGCCGACCTGGATCACGTCCTCCATCGGTTCGTTGCGGGAGCGGAAGCGGGCGGCCGCGTAGCGCACGAGCGGGAGGTTCGCCTCGATCAGCGTCCCCCGTACGCGGTTGTGCTCCGGCGTGCCCGGCGTGAGCTGCTTCAGCTCGGCGAAGAGCACCTGGGTGAGAGCTCGGGTGTCGGCGCCGCGCCGCTTCTCGGGGGCCGCGGGAGCGGGTTCGCAGGCGGGGGCGGCCGCCTCCTCCTGGGGCGGCGCAGTACTGGCCGACACGGTCAACGCCACCTCTTCATCGATCAACCATCCGTCAAAAGTGGTCATAGCATCACAAGAGATGTGCACTGTGTGCAAGCACCGCATAACGCCGTGTTGTGGTCAAACAATGACAAGTTGGGGCTTAAATACAGGAAAGCCCCCCACCGTTCCGGCGGGGGGCTCTTGGCGCGGGGACTCAGAATTCGTAGTCGGCGATCACCCACGTGGCGAACTCGCGCCACAGCGCGACGCCCGCCTGATGGGCCGGGTGCTCCAGGTAGCGCTTGAGGGCGTCGGTGTCCTCGACCGCCGAGTTGATCGCGAAGTCGTAGGCGATCGGCCGGTCACTGATGTTCCAGTCGCACTCCCAGAAGCGCAGCTCCTCGATCCGGTCGCCGAGCTCGCGGAAGGCCTGCACCCCCTGTACGACCCGCTGATCGTCGCGCTCGACACCCTCGTTGAGCTTGAAGAGGACCAGGTGGCGGATCATGGGGTGTACCTCAGCTCTTTCCTCCGTTGGCGACCCACGTCATGAAGTCGCCGACGGCCTTGGCCGCGTCCGATATGCCCTCGAAGACTATCTGGACGTAGTGGGCCGCCTTGGGCGGGTCCGTGATGATCACGTACAGCGCGAAGACCACGAGCACGTATACGGCGATCTTCTTGGCGTTCACCGCCACCGCGGCCTCCCCTGTCCGTGCTCCCCTGCTGCCGGCCGCGAGTGTAACCTTCACGCCCCTTTTGGGGACCAACGGCCTGCCGCGCGGGGTCATTTGCCCCGCCCTGTGCTCAAGGGTCCCTTACGACGAGAAAGGCCCCGTCTTTCGACGGGGCCTTTCTCCGAGCGGTAGCGGAGGGATTTGAACCCTCGGTGACTTGCGCCACACTCGCTTTCGAGGCGAGCTCCTTCGGCCGCTCGGACACGCTACCGAGGGAGACCTTACAGCAAGGTGGGGCATGGTTTGAAATCGGAATTCGGCGGCGCGGTCACCGGTCCCGGAAGAACTCGGTGAGAAGCCGCGCGCACTCCGCCGCGAGAACACCCTCCACGACTTCCGGACGGTGATTGAGCCGCCGGTCGCGGATCACGTCCCAGAGCGAACCCGCCGCGCCCGCCTTGTCGTCCCGGGCGCCGTAGACGACCCGGTCGATGCGGGACTGGACGATCGCGCCCGCGCACATCGTGCACGGCTCCAGGGTGACCACGAGGGTGCAGTCGGCCAGCCGCCACTCCCCGAGCCGGGCGGCGGCCCGCCGGATCGCGAGGACCTCGGCGTGGGCGGTGGGATCGCCGGTGGCCTCGCGCTCGTTGTGCCCGGTGGCCAGCACCGTCGTACCGTCCGGGGACAGCACGACGGCGCCGACGGGGACGTCCCCGCCCCGGACGGCCCGTTCGGCCTCGTCCAGGGCGAGCCGCATCGCGGCCCGCCAGCGGTCGCGTACCGGATCCACGGGTCCCTGCGTCTCCTGTGCCGCGGTCAGCGGACGGTCTCCAGCACCTCCGAGGCGCCCAGGGCCTCGGCGATCGAGTTGAGCGCGTCGTCGGCGTCCAGGGCGCGCAGTTCCTTCTCGCTGATGCCCAGGTCGTCCAGGATCCGGCTGTCGCCCACCGGGCTGTGCGGGACCGCGTCGGCGCCGCCCGTCTCGTCGTCCTCGTCGGACTCGGACTCGGACTCGCCGTCCTCGGTGCCGTCGAGGTCCAGGGCGTCCAGGTCGGGGCCGTCGTCGGCGCCCGGCTCCCGGCCGAGCAGCTCGTCGGTGAGCAGCAGCTCACCGTACGCACTGCGCTGGGCGGCGGCGGCGTCCGAGACGTAGATGCGAGGGTCCTCCTCGCCGTCCACGCGGACGACGCCGAACCAGGCGTCCTCCTGTTCGATCAGGACGAGCACCGTGTCCTCGTCGGGAGTGGCTTCCCGGGCCAGGTCGGCCAGATCCGACAGGGTCTCCACATCGTCGAGCTCTGTGTCGCTCGCTTCCCACCCGTCTTCGGTGCGCGCGAGCAGTGCGGCGAAGTACACCGTGACTCTCCCACTGGTCATAGGCGTGCCGGTTGGGGGTCCCCCCGGCGGAGGTACGTGGGCGGGGAGAGCTGGGCTCCGAGCCCCACCCACTCGGAATCGTGGCAGAAACAAGGCTGTCAGGGGACGTCTTCGGCTCCCTGTGTGTTGAGCGTTCGTTGCCGCCACCTGCGGATCGTACGCGGCTTTTCCAGGCACTCACGCACGCCCGCCTCGCAAACGCCGGAGCGCGCGCGCAACTTCCTCACCCCCAACTTTCCCTACCGGGGCGTGCTCACAGGGCCCACATGGCTCACAGAGATCCTCCCTACCAGCGGAACGTCCGCATGCGCATCGCGTGGCGCAGCCGTGCGGCCTTGGCGCGTCGCGGCTGGACCCGGGCGCGCAGCGCGCGGGCCTCGGCGAGGTCACGCAGGAACTGGGCGCGGCGGCGGCGCCGCTCGGCGTCCGTCTCCGGCGCCGGGGGCTCGGCTATCTCGGGGTCGCCGCCCGCGTCGTCGGGCAGCTCAGGCAGGTCAGGCACGTCACACCACCCCAGTCCGTCCCTCCCACTTTCCCTCGGACGGCGGGTCCCACGCCAGCGTCGGCGGGGTGCCGGGCGCGGGTACCGTTAGGGGCATGCGTCTCCACGTCGTCGACCACCCCCTGGTCGCCCACAAGCTCACCACGCTGCGCGACCAGCGCACCGACTCCGCGACCTTCCGCCGGCTCGCCGACGAGCTGGTCACCCTGCTCGCCTACGAGGCCACGCGGGACGTGCGCACCGAGGCCGTCGACATCCGGACGCCGGTCGCGCAGACCACCGGCGTCAAGCTCGCCCGTCCGCGCCCGCTGGTCGTGCCGATCCTGCGCGCCGGCCTCGGCATGCTCGACGGCATGGTCCGGCTGCTGCCGACCGCCGAGGTGGGCTTCCTGGGCATGATCCGCAACGAGGAGACGCTGCAGGCCTCCACGTACGCCTCGCGCATGCCGGAGGACCTCTCGGGCCGTCAGGTGTACGTGCTGGACCCGATGCTGGCCACGGGCGGCACGCTGGTCGCGGCGATCCAGGAGCTGATCAAGCGGGGTGCGGACGACGTGACCGCCGTTGTTCTGCTGGCGGCGCCGGAGGGTGTCGCGGTCATGGAGCGGGAGCTGGCGGGGACGCCGGTGACGGTGGTGACGGCGGCGGTGGACGATCACCTCAACGAGCTGGGGTACATCGTGCCGGGGCTGGGGGATGCGGGGGACCGCCTGTACGGCGCGGCCGAGTAGTTCTGCGCCCGACGGGGTGCGGGTGCGTCGTGATTGATCGCGCCCACGCGGCGGAGCCGCACACCGGTACAGCCCCGCGCCCCCGGGTTCCTTCTCAGCAGCTCTTCGTCACAGGTGCCGTCGGCTTCGGTGCCGTCAGGGCCGTCAGTGCCTGCTGTGCGGCCGCCGGCTGGGCCAGGCCCTTGAAGGCGTCGCCGATGACCAGGTCCACGGTGGCGCCCTTGCGGCCGGCGACGGTGCGCTGTTCGGTGCCGGAGACCTGTGTCGCGAGTACCGCCAGTGAGGTGTCCCGGGCGTCCGGCGGGCCGAGGAGTATCCCGGTGCCCTTGACCTTCTTGTCGAACTCCTTGGCCGCGTTGCCCACGTCGCCGATCCTGAAGCCGCGTTTCTTCAGTGCGTCCGCGGTGTCCTTGGCGAGCCCGGTGCGCTGGGTGGCGTTGTAGACGTTCACGGTGATGTCGCCGGGCTTGGGCAGGGCCCTGCCCCGCGCCGCCGGTGCGGCCTTGGTCCGGCACTCGGACCTGGCCGCGGCCACCGTGCCCTTCTTGCCGCCCGTGAAGACGTCGATGAGCTGCAGGGTGCCCCAGCCGAGCAGGCCGAGCACGGCGGCGGACGCCACCACTGCGGCCACGAGCCTGCCGTGTCGGCGCGGGGGACGCATCCGAGGGTATTTGTCCCCCGTGATCCGGTACTGGCCGCCCATGCCGGGAGGAGTCAGCATGCTCATGAGCGCAGCGTAGTGCGCCTGAGCGGTGATGCCTATTAGATGATCAGTGGATGCCGCTCAGCGGAACCCGAAAGGGTCAAGGCCGACGGCTGTGTCGCCGGGTCAGTCGAGTTCGAGCACGCGGGCGTGCAGCACCTGGCGCTGCTGGAGGGCGGCGCGGACCGCGCGGTGCAGCCCGTCCTCCAGGTAGAGGTCGCCCTGCCACTTCACGACGTGGGCGAAGAGGTCGCCGTAGAACGTCGAGTCCTCCGCCAGCAGGGTCTCCAGGTCGAGCTGCTGCTTGGTGGTCACGAGCTGATCGAGGCGGACCGGGCGCGGCGCGACGTCCGCCCACTGCCGGGTGCTTTCCCGGCCGTGGTCGGGGTACGGCCGGCCGTTTCCGATGCGCTTGAAGATCACACGGAAAGCCTACCGGTCAAGACGTTCCGGGCGCAGCCATGGCGGCGGAGTGTGCCGCCTGAAAAGATGCCGCGAATGGGTCATAGGGGTCGCTATCGTCCGCTGTGGTGCGTCGGAGCAAGGACGCGGCCGCATTTCCTCCGTTCGGCCGAGGACGTTCGGCACGGACCGGCGGAGGCGGTGGTGGCCCGCCCCCGCCGGCACCGGTTCAGCGGCCCTGTTGCCCGGGCGGCCGCTGCGGTTCCTCCTTCTGCTCCGGCCTGGGCGCCGTCGCACGTCTGGCCTCCGCGCGCAGCAGGGCGCGCAGGACGGCGTAGGGATCCATGGGCATGGCTGTGCTCCTTGCGTCGAGCCGACCGACCTGTCGCGGGGGACACGGGTCTGTCAGCAGCGCAGGACCACCGTGCGCAGCAGGGAGGGGGCGTAAGGCACCCGGGGTGCGGCGGGGCTCGTCCGGGCCGCGGGCCGGGCGGGCGCCGGATCGGCGAGGGGTGCCGGGCGCTCGGGTACGTCGGCCCGGTGGACGACACGGGCGGGCGGCCGGACGAGCGAGTCGAGGACATCGGTGCCGTCGTGCTCGAAGGTCTCGGCCGGCACGCCCAGCGCGGGCGCCGCCTGGGCCTGCGCGTGAACGCCGGGCACCCACAGGGCGAGGAGCAGCACGAGCACCCGCAGCCAGGTTCGGCTGCGGGGACGGCTCCCGGTCCAGCTCACGGCAGGTGTGTCCCCCGGGCGGTAGCGGAATGCAGCATGCGGGGCGCGAGATCCGCCCGGTCGGCGTAGGAACGGGGCGCGCGGTTGACGCCGGGTCACAGGGTTCGCGGGATCCGCCGGTGTCACAGTGTTCGCGGATCCGCCGGTGTCACAGCGTTCGTGGGATCCGCCGGTGACACAGCGTCCGCGGATCCGCCGGGTCACAGCGTTCGGGGCCCCGCCGGGTCACAGCGTTTGCGGGACCGCCTTGGCCCGGCCGCGGATGCCGAACGCGGTGACGATCTCGGTGATCCCCACGACGACCAGCCAGATGCCGCCGACCAGGGTCAGCACGGCGACCGACCGGAACGGCGAGTCGATCAGCACGATCCCGGCGATGAAGGTGATGACCCCGAGGAAGATCTGCCGGCCGCGGGCGGGCATCCGGGAGTCGTGCAGGGCGGCCAGGGTCTGGGTGATCCCGCGGATCAGCCAGCCGATGCCGATCCACAGGGCGAGCAGCAGGATCGACTGCATGGGCCCGCGGAAGCAGAACAGGCCGAGCAGGATCGATACGGCGCCACTGATGAAGGCCAGGACGCGCAGCGAGGTCGTCTTGTGTGTGCCGAACGCGGAGACCAGCTGGAAGATGCCGCTGATCACCAGGTAGACACCGAAGAGCACGCCGGCGGCGAGCAGGGAGGCGCCGGGCCAGACGAGGACCAGGATGCCGAGGATCAGCGAGGCGATCCCGGTGACCAGGACCAGCTGCCAGGCAGCGCGGGAGAGCGCGTGCAGGGGACCCTCGAACGGCGGCTCGGGCTCGTGGCGCGCCTGCGGCCCGCCGGGCCGCTGTGCCGCGTGGGCGCGCTGGTCGTCGTATTCACGGCCCCACTCAGGGCCACTGCTGGGTGCCTCGGTCATGGTTTCATGCTGGGATCGGCGGGGCGAGGGGTGCCAGCGGGGAGAGGCCGGACGGGTGATGTCCATGCCCCCGGGAGTCCTCCGTGATGTCCATGTCCCCGGGAGTCCTCGCGTCCCGGAGCCTCCTTACGTGCCGGAGGCCTTCGCTGCTCTTGCCGCCGCTTTCATCTCCTGCTTGTGCGCGCGGACCTTCGCCAGTGACTCCGGCCCGGTGATGTCCGCGACCGACCGGAACGACTTCGGCTCGCCGTACGCGCCCGCCGCCTCCCGCCAGCCCTTCGGGGTGACCCCGAGCTGCTTGCCGAGCAGCGCGAGGAAGATCTGTGCCTTCTGCTTGCCGAACCCCGGCAGTTCCTCCAGCCGCTTCCGCAGCTCGGCGCCGCTGCCGGCGTCCCGCCAGACCGCCTCGGCGTCCCCGTCGTAGTGCTCGACGAGGTACTGGCACAACTGCTGGATGCGCTGGGCCATCGAGCCGGGGTAGCGGTGCACGGCCGGCTTCTCGGAGAGCAGCGCGGCGAAGGCCTCCGGGTCCATCGTGGCGATGTCGTGGGCGTCGAGGTCCCCGTCGGCTCCGGCGCCGAGCCGGTCGGCGATGGTCCGGGGCCCCTTGAACGCCCACTCCATCGGGACCTGCTGGTCCAGCAGCATCCCGGTCAGCGCGGCGAGCGGACTGCGCCCGGGGAGCGCGTCGGCCTCGGGCTCCTGGGCGAGGTGCAGCGTGACGTCCATGCGTCGATCATCCCTCGCCCGGAATCCGCTCGCCGCCCGGCCGGACCGGGACCCGCTCGCCGCCGGGGCCGGACGGCTGTGCGCCCCCCGCTTCCGGTCGCCCGGGTCTCGCGTACGATTCCCCCACCATCGAAACTTAGGCAAGGCTTACCTAAACAAAGGGGGTTCCCGGGTGACCACCGAGACCTACCGCGACAGCTGGGGCATCCCCCACCTGCGCGCCGCCGGCACCCGCGAACTGGCCCACGCCCAGGGCCGGGTGACCGCACTGGACCGCGCCTGGCAGCTGGAGGTCGAACGCCACCGCGCCCAGGGAACCTCGGCCTCCTTCCTCGGCGGCGGCGCCCTGTCCTGGGACGTCCTCGTCCGCCGGGCCCGCCTCGAAGACACCGCCCGCCGCTGCTTCGCCGCGCTGGAGAGCCGGGACCCCGAAACGGCCGACTGGGTCCGCGCGTACGTGGACGGCGTCAACGCGGGCCTGCCCGAAGGAGCCCGCCGCGCCCCCGAGTTCACCCGCACCGGCCTCACCCCCGGCCGCTGGCAGCCCTGGACGCCGCTCGGCGTCTGGCTCGCCACCCACCTCCTCTTCGCCGGCTTCCCGGCCAAGCTCTGGCGCGAGCAGGCGATACGGCACCTCGGCCCCGACGCCGTCGGCCTGTTCGCCACCGACGGCCCCGGCACCGCCGGCAGCAACGGCTGGCTCGTCACCGGCGCCCGTACCGCCTCCGGTCACGCCCTGATCGCCGGAGACCCGCACCGCTTCATCGAGGACCCCGGCGTCTACCAGCAGATCCACCTCTCCTGCCCCGAGTTCGACGTCATCGGCCTGGCCGTGCCCGGCGTTCCCGGCATCGCCCACTTCGGTCACACCGGCACGGTCGCCTGGGCCATCACCAACGCCATGGCCGACTACCAGGACCTCTACCGCGAACGCCTGCGCCGCACGGGCGCCGGCGTCCAGTCCCTCGGCCCGGACGGCCACTGGCACCGGGCCGCGCGGCACACGGAGACGGTCGAGATCGCGGGGGAAGCGCCGATCGAGATCGAGGTGATCGAGACGGACCGGGGCCCG
The DNA here is from genome assembly GCF_040634095.1 of Streptomyces sp. NPDC007205. Classification (NCBI taxonomy): domain Bacteria; kingdom Bacillati; phylum Actinomycetota; class Actinomycetes; order Kitasatosporales; family Streptomycetaceae; genus Streptomyces; species Streptomyces sp. NPDC007205. The sequence continues at coordinate 88,967 of NZ_JBEYEW010000004.1, read as the reverse complement.
GTGATCGCGGGAGGGCCGGAAGGCCCGCAGGCGGGAGTCACCGACCATGCACCGAAGGCCGCCGCCGACGGCGGGAACGCCCCCCAGGGGCCACCCGCACCCGACGGCGAAAGCGTCACGGACGGTGCCGGTGGGAACACCGCCCTGGCTCTGCGGTACCCACCCCGCGTCACCGAAGACCTCGGCTTCAGCGCCCTCCTCCCGCTGCTCCGCGCCCGCACGGTCCAGGACGTCGACCGTGCCCTCGACGCCTGGACCGAGCCCGTCAACGTCGTACAGGCCGCGGACACCCAGGGCGGCACCCTCCACCGCGTCGCCGGCCGCGTCCCCGTGCGCGCCCGGGCCAACCGCCTCCACCCCGTGCCCGCCTGGCGCCCCGGCCACGACTGGCACGGCTGGCACCGGCCGCCGTACGCGCCCGTGCGGGACGGCATCGCGGTGATGGCCAACCAGCGCGGCCCCGCCGCCCCCCTCGGCGTCGAGTTCGCCCCACCGCACCGCGCCGACCGCATCCGCGCCCTCCTCGACGCGCGCCGCACCTGGACCGCCGACGGCATGCCCGCGATCCACACCGACACCCACCTCGCCTCCGCCGCACCCCTGCTGGACCACCTCGCCGCCCTCGACGGCCTCAGCCCCGCAGCAGCCCGCCTGCGGCGCCGCCTGCTCGCCTGGAACCGCCGCATGGACGCCGACAGCACCGACGCGGCCTGCTACGCGGCCGTACGCTCCGCGGTCGTACGCCGTCTCGCCGCCCACCCGGTGTTCGCCCCGCTCGCCGAGCCCCCGGCCTGTCCGGAGGTCCTGCTGCCCTGGCTGGCCCTCGTCCCGCGCATCGGCTACGCCCTGGAACACCTGCTGCGCGCAGAAGAGTTGTACGGCGTCGACCGTCCGGCGACCGTTCGCGCGGCCCTGGAGGAGGTGGCCGCCGAGCAGCCGGCCGGCACCTGGTCCGCGACCCACCGCCTCGCCCCCTGGCGCGCACTCCCGCAAGCGCCGGGGGACCCGGAACCCGGGCTCGCCGGTGACCACGACTGCGTGCTCTGCACCTCCGCCGTCCCCGGCCTCACCGACCGCGCGGCCCGCGGCCCGGCCGCCCGGTACGTCTGGGACCTGGGCGACCGCGCGGCCAGCCGCTGGGTGGTCCCCTTCGGCGCCGACGGTGTCCCCGGCGCCCCCCACCACCATGACCAGCTCCCCTTGTGGCTCGCGGGGGAACTGGCCCCCGTCGTCACCGACTGGACCCTGCTGACCCTGCTGGAACGCATTGAGGAAACCCATGACTGACCGCTCCGAGGAAACCTTCGAACAGCACGTCGACGGCTTCGGCACCGTTCGCATCCGGCCCCTCGACCCGGTGTCCGACGCGGATGTCGTCCACGGCTGGGTGAGCGATGAACGCGCCGCCTTCTGGGGCATGAACGGCCTCACCCGGGACCAGGTCGCCGACATCTACACCCACATGGCCGGCCTCGACACCCACCACGCCCACCTCGTCACCAGGGACGGCACACCGGCGGCCCTGCTGCAGACGTACGAGCCGGCCGCGGACCGGGTCGGTGAGTGCTACGACGCCCTCTCCGGCGACCTCGGCGTCCACGTCCTCGTCGGCCCGCCCGGCCCCGGCGGCCCACGGCCCGGCTGGACCTCCGCCCTGCTGACCGTGATGACGGCCTGCGCGCTGCGCGCCCCGGACCGGCGCCGGCTCGTGGTCGACCCGGACGTACGCAACACCAAGGCGATCGCCCGCTTCGAACGCCAGGGCTTCGTGCGCGGCCCGGCGGTCGTCCTGCCCGAGGTGGACCTCCCCGACGTGTACCTGCCCGAGAAGCACGCCCAACTCGCCTTCCTGGAGCGGGCGGTGGCCTTTCCGGGGCACTAGTCTTGCCCGGGTGACGACGACGCCCGAAGAGCTGATCGCCCACTACCGCCTCGAACCCATCCCCCGAGAGGGCGGCCTGTTCCGCCGTACCTGGGAGGGGCCGGAGGGTGCCGACGGGCGCCCCGCGGGCTCGGCCATCGTCGCCCTGCTGACCGCGGACGACTTCTGCGCCCTGCACCGCCTGCCCACCGACGAGATCTGGCACTTCTACCTCGGCGACCCGCTCCACCTCCTGCTCCTCGCCCCCGACGGCACCACCCGCACCGAAGTCCTCGGCCCCGCCCCGCTGTCCGGGCAGCACGTCCAGCTGACCGTGCCGGCCCGCACCTGGATGGGCGCGCGGGTGGCGCCGGGCGGCGCGTGGTCGTTCTTCGGCTGCACGATGGCCCCCGGATTCACCTACGCGGACTACGAACACGGCGACGCGGCCGGCCTCACGGCGCGTTACCCGTCCGAGGCCGCCCGGATCACGGAACTGTGCCGCCCATGAGCCTGCTCGACGGACAGACCGCCCTGGTGACCGGCGCGGGCGGCGGCATCGGCCGCGCCATCGCGCTGCGCTTCGCCGAGGAGGGCGCGGCGGTGGCCCTGCACTGCCGTACGGCGGTGGACGCGGCGGCCGACGTGGCCGCCCGGATCCGGGAGTCGGGCGGCGAGGCCGTCGTACTCCGGGCGGATCTGACGGACGAGGACGCCTGTCACCGTCTGGTCGGGGAGGTGACGGACTGGTCCGGCGGCCGGCTCACCGCCCTCGTCAACAACGCGGCCGTCCAGCCCGTCCAGCCGCTGCCCGGCATGACGGCGGCCGAGTGGCGCACGGTCGTCGACACCGACCTCACCAGCGTCTTCGCCTGCACCCAGGCCGCCGCCGCGCACCTGCGCGCACACGGCGGCGGCACCGTCACCCACATCGCCTCCATCGAGGCCGCCCGGCCCGCCCCGGGCCACGCCCACTACAGCGCGGCCAAGGCGGCGGTCGTCATGCACGCCCGGGCGGCCGCCCTGGAGTACGGGCCCGACGGCATCCGCGTCAACACCGTCTCGCCCGGACTGATCGACCGGGAGGGCCTGGCTCAGGCATGGCCGGACGGCGTACGCCGCTGGCTGGCCGCCGCCCCCACCGGCCGTCTCGGCCGTCCCGAGGACGTGGCCGACGCCTGCGTGTTCCTGGCCTCGCCGCTCGCGCGCTGGATCACCGGCCATGACCTGACCGTGGACGGCGGCGTCTCGGCCCGCCCGGCGTGGTGAGCACTCCGGTCGATCTCTGCGTACTCCTGGGGAGGGCACGCGGCGAGGGAGGGACGAGGTGCGCGAGGCACACCGGTGGGGGCGCAGGCTGGCCCTGCTCTGCACGGGCCTCCTGCTCCTTCTGCTCGGCACGGCGGCCCCCGCCTCGGCGCACGCGGCCCTGCGCACGACCGACCCCGGTGACGGAAGCGTCGTGCGCACGGCCCCCCGGCACATCACCCTGACCTTCACCGAGTCGGTCGGCCTGCTCACCGACTCCTTCCGGGTCTACGACCCCCGCAACGACCGGGTGCGCACGGGCCCCGCCGACCACGCCCCGGGCCGCTCGGACACGGCCCGCGTCTCCCTGCCCGCCAGACTCGCCACCGGCACCTACACGGTCGCCTGGCGGGTCGTGTCGGCGGACAGCCACCCGGTGTCCGGCGCGCTCACCTTCTCGGTCGGCACACGCACGGCTACGACCGTGAGCCCGGTCCCCGACGCCACGGAGGACCCCGCCACGGCCGCCCTGTACAACATCGCCCGCTGGCTCGCCTACCTCTGCCTGGCCCTCCTCCTCGGCACCGCCGCGTTCGTGGCGTACTGCCGCCCGCCGACCGCGGCCCCCCTGCGCGCCCCCGCCCTGGCCGCCGGCTGGACCCTGCTCGCCTCGACGGCCGCCCTGTTCGTCCTGCGCACCCCTTACGAGGAGGGCACCTCCCCCGCGCAGGCCCTCTCCCTGCGCGCCCTCGCGCACGCGGCCACGACCCGTCCCGGCGCACTCCTGCTCGCCCGGCTGGCGCTGCTGCTCCTGGCGGCAACCGCCGTGGCCCTGCTCAGAGCCCGCCGCAGAAGGCTCCCGCGCCGCGCCACCCTCGCCGTTGCCGCTGCCCTCGCGCTGCCCCTCGCGCTGACCTGGTCGGCGGCCGAACACGCCTCCGCGGGCCTCCAGGTCCCGCTGGCGATCGCCTCCGCCACCCTCCATCTGCTGGCCATGGCGGCCTGGCTGGGCGGCCTGGCCGCGCTGCTGAGAGTGCTGCACCGCACACCGGCCCTGCCGGCCCCGGTCCCGGCCCGCTTCTCGCGACTGGCCCTCGCCTCGGTGACGGTCCTGGTCCTGACCGGTGTCTACCAGTCCTGGCGGGGTCTCGGTTCCTGGCAGGCGCTCACGGCCACGACGTACGGCCGTACCCTGCTGGCCAAACTGGCAGCCGTCACCGCACTGCTGCTGGTGGCGGCCTGCTCCCGCACCTGGACGGCCCGCCTGACCCAGGCCCGGGCCCGGGAGGCGGCACCCTCCGCCCGCGTCCTCGAACCGGCCGTGGGCCCCCCGCTCCGGCCGGAACCTGCCGCCCCGCCCCCACAGCTCCCCTTCCGCCTCCTGCGCCGCTCGGTCCTGGCGGAGGCGGCCGTGGGCGTGGTGGTCCTGGCCCTGACGACCCTGCTGACGAGCACGGTGCCGGGCCGGACGGCCACCGAAGCCGCCGCGACCACGGAGACCGCGGCACCGGCCAGCGGCATCCCGACGGCCTCCGTCACCACGGTCCCCTTCGACGTCGGCACCCCCGGCGGCCACGGCAGGGTCCAGGTCACCCTGGACCCTGGCCGCGTGGGCCGCACCTCCGTCCAGGCGGTGGTCTACGGCCCCGACGGCGGCCTGTCCACGGTCCCCGAACTACGGGTCACCTTCACCTTGTCCAGCCGGCGGATCGGCCCCCTGAACACCCGGGTCACCGACCGGGGCGGCTACTGGGCGGCCGACTCCTTCGACCTCCCCCTGCCGGGCACCTGGACGATGAAGGTGACGGTACGGGTGTCGGAGGTGGACCAGGTGACGGTGTCGGCGCCGGTGCGGGTGGCGCGGTAGCCGGGAGGGCCGGGCCGGTCAGAGGCGCGAGACGTGGTGGTGCCGGATGCGCCAGGCCTCGTCCGTGCGGACGGCGACGACGGACAGGCGTACCGGGATGGTGCCGTCGGGCCCCTGGAAGACCACGTGGGCGAGGCCGCCGATCCAGTCCTCGCCTCCCCGGTACGCGGTCAGGACGCGGACGTCGGCGCGGGTGCCGGCGGGGACCCGGCGTTAGCCGGCGGGGACCCGGCGTTAGTAGCCGAGGATCCTCCCGGGGCCGGTGACCGGATCAGGGAACAGCCCCTGGAAGACCCCGTCATCGGTGAACAGCGCCGCCGCTCCTTCGGGACCGGGCGCGTTGAACCGGACCCGCCACGCTGGAGCAGCGTGACGAGGGTGCGTTCGGCGGTCACGGTCGCGGGCCCAGTTGGGTTACTTGATCGCGACGACAGGGACTGTGGTGGACGGTCCCGAGTCGACGCTCGGCACGGATGGCTTTCTTCGGCGGGGGGTTCGGGGCAAGTCGGGGGGCATGGTCGGCCGGCTGCTACCGCCGGGACGGCGTAGGGCCTCGGCTGAACGGCCGTGAACGCGGCTGAATGAGACGGAAACTGAGACGGCCTGGCACGGAGCCAGACCGTCCCTACCTGCTGCCACCGTCCATGACGCTTATGAGAGCCGCTGCGATGCGTTGTCGGTTGCTGTGGTTGCTGTACTCCGCTGCTGTACCACGTCATCACAGACCAACGCGGGATTATGATGCGGGATCAGGGGCGAAATAAGAGGAGGCCGCTATTGACGGTCCGGCAGCTACGGCATTTTCGTAAGCCTCATCCATTAGGTCGACAAATCGAATTTGCCGCGCATCCCCTGTCGCCTCTGCAAACTCGCGCCAGCCCGCCGAACGATCGACCCAATGATCTCGCGCTCGCTCGCCCTGGAAGTGCAGCTCAAGCTGGACGCGCGTTGCCTCGTCATTCACGCGCTTGAGCAAGTAATCGGAGTAATATTGTGTAACGATCAAGTGCGTGAAGTGGAGTTGCCTCGCTAGAGCCAAAGGCAGCGGGCTCTGTGATGGTTGCCAGCAAACGAGAAGCTCAGGATCGTTGATCGACATAAGCGCCAGCTCGCGGTGCGCGGCCCGTCGCTCCTCCTCGTTGGATATGTTGGTCTGGTGGGCTTGATAGGTGAGAGATATGGCAACCCCAATTAGTGCTGCGCCCGAGAAGATCACGGAGAGGAATCCGTAGGCTTGTCCGACGTCGCTGAGCGATTGCCAGTCTCCTCCGAGGAATGAGAGACCTTTGAGAATTATTGGGGTCAGTGCGACGGTGGCAATTGTGGCCACAGCAATACCCCATGCGAAGTGCCTGTTTCGCCAGAACTCCATGTTGTCCCCTTGTTCCTTTACTCTGCCGTTTGAGGGGGATGATTCCCAGCTCTGTGCGGCGCCATGCGACAGCCACGACGTACCCCTTCTCTGAGGTCAGGCGGCTGATTGCTGTGCGCGTGCGGTGAGCGAAGCGAGCCGCCTTGAACCCGTAGAAAAAGTTGTTACTCAGGCTTCGTCGTGATGCGCCACAGGGGCGCGTCGTACTGCTCCGGTCGGCTGTCGATGAGCAGTCGGCGCAGGGCATGGCGCTGGGAGCCGTTGAGGGTCAGGGCCTCAGTGACGTGGCGGAACGTCGTGTGGGTGACTCCTCGGCTGTGGGCCTCCGTCTCGAACTGGTCGAGCCGGGGCAATACGGCTTCGGCGTCGAGCTGCACCGGCGGCTGGTCCTTCAGCCACGCGGCCTTGTTGCGCTCATAGTCGATCTCGGAAAAGCCGCAGATTTCGCGGCTGTAGGCCTCAACCTCGTCCAGGGTGGCGGTCGTCATGATGGCGCGGGCCAGGGTGTTGCGGCTCAGCGCTTCGTCCAGGTCGACCTCGTGCACCGTCGGGCCCTCGTCGGTGAGCGGCACGGGAAGGCCGGCGTCTCGGACCTCGCAGGTGCCCCGGACTCCGCGGGCTGTTGCAGCGAGCATCGCCGTCGCCTCGGAGGGGTGCCACTCAAGGACCCCGCTGATCGGCTCTACGTCTTTCGCCGTGAAGGTGTGCACGACAGCACCGAGCACCGGGCGAAGGTCGTCTGCGGGGAGTTCGCCGTCCAGGCCGGGCCCGGCAACCAACAGGCGGATGGACGCGTTCACCTGGCAGGCGGCAGCCAGGGTGAGGGCATCGCCGAGCGGACTCTTCAGTGTCGGCTCGTCGCCTCGCGCAAGGATGTCACCGCCGACGTCCAGGAGGTCGATCGACTCCGGCTTCAGGTGACTGATCAGCTCTTCCAGCTGGCGCGTGACGCCCTCGGCGCCCTGGTGGGGGTCGAGCAGTGCGAAGGTGTGCGGGAGCTCTGCCGCGAGTCGCGGAAGGGTGGATCCTGCCGGGGCGACCGGGCGGGCTTCGGCCGGCACTGCCGAGACGGCGGAGGTGATCTGGCTGAGGCCGGTGAAGTCGTGGGCTCCTCGCGGTCCCGGTACCGGGTCGATGAGCAAGCGGTCCCACGCGTACGTGAGGATCACGGCCTGGTCCTCGTCGGCATACAGGGCGGCGTCAAGCATTGCGGCGGCGACAGCGTCGCCCCCTCCTCCTGCTGCGACGATCAACCGCGTCATGCCAACAAGCCTACGGGTTTCGTTGGCCACCCACCCTATAGTGGCTAGAGGCCATAGCCACTTGGACAGGGAGGGAGCATGCCTCAGATTGAGGAGGCTCAACCGAAGTATCTCCAGATCGCCCACTTCATCCGGGATCAGATTCTCCGAGGAGACTTGCGGCCAGGGGACGAAGTTCCGTCCGAACGACAGCTCGCGGCGGACTGGAAGGTGTCCAGGCCTACCGCCGCCCGCTCGCTGGAGGCACTCAGCCATCAGGGCCTGGTAGAGAAGCGGCAGGGATCGGGGACGTACGTCCGAAGTCTTGAAGTGAACCGACGGGCACGGGAGTTGTACGGCCGCGCTCGCCAGACCGGGAAGATCCACACCCCCGGCGAGTACGCCGTCATCACGTCTGCCGGCTGGGCGGACGCACCGGACCACGTGGCCGAGGCCTTGGGGCTGACCAAGGATCGCAGGGCCGTGCATCGGCGTCGCGTGACCAACAACCAGGACGGGCCCATCACCCTGTCCACCTCGTGGTTCGCGCCAGACGTCGGTCAAAGGGCCCCGAAGCTCTTGGATCCTGAACGGATCGAAGAGGGCACCCTGATGTACGTCGAGAACATGACGGGGCGCCAGGGCAGCTATGCCGAGGACCGTGTGTGTGCCCGGTCTGCGACGGACGAAGAAGCGGCTGACCTTCGACTTGAGCCCGGTTCAGCTGTCCTGATCGCCCATCAGGTCGTCTTCGACCTCCAGGACCGGCCGCTGGAGTTCGCCGAAGCCACCTACCCGCCGCATCGCTGGGCGTTCGAACAGGGCTACCCGCTCACCTGATTTCGCGGGCAGTTGCGTCGAAGTGCTTGCAGAGCATGAGTGGCTAATGCCAGGCAAGTGGTTAAGGCCACTTCACTGGAAGGGGGCACGGCGTGACGAGTCGGCGGCCGGAACGGGACGACGCGCACGGACGGGGGCGGCGGCGCCCAGGGCTCCGTCCAGATCAACACCATCGTCCGCGCGGTCCTGCCGTGGCTACTCACTCAGGCCAACGTCATCAGTGCGGCGCCACGTCCATCGAGGAGTCCCGCCGGTACGCGACCGAGCTCCCGAGCCACCTTCGGCACCGCTACCTGGTCACGGACTTCGTCGGCCCGGAGCTCCCCGACGTCCTCGCCCTCGCCGACATCGTGATCTCCCGCAGCGGAGCCGGCACGATCGCCGAGCTCACTGCCCTGGGTAAGCCGTCCGTTCTGATCCCGCTCGCGACGTCGGCGGGCAACGAGCAGGAGCACAACGCTCTGCATCTTCAGGAGGCCGGCGCCGCTGTCGCTCTCCTGGGGGGGCGCGGTCACGCCCGAGGGGCTTCGTGACGCTGTCGCCCCGCTCATCTCTTCACCTGGCGAGCGCCGGCACATGGCGGAGCAGGCCCGCTCTCTGGGACGTCCGGATGCTGCCGACCGCTTGGCGGAGGTCTTGTCGGACGTGGCCACTGGTTGAAGCGCGCTACTTGATCGGCAGCCTTCCTTCGTACTCCTCGCACCGCTGTGTTGCCTGCCGTCCCGTGTTGCTGGCGGCCGCGCCCGCGGGGGCAGGTACTACGAAAGTGGTCGGCGCCGGGGTCGGCCCAGGAGAGGTATCCGTCGAGGAGACACCCTCTCTTGTCCGGACAACACCGGAACAGCTAGGAGCCGAGCTGTCCCGCCCTGACGGCTATGACGAAGCCTGCCCAGTCGGGCATGTCGAAGAGCAGCACGGGTCCGTCGGGGTTCTTGGAGTCCCGGATGCCGATTCCGTTGGGGAAGTCGGCTACTTCGACGCAGTACGAGTCCTCGTTCCCGCTGTACGAACTCTTGTGCCAGGCACGCCGTGGCGTGTGCTGAGACTTCATCGATGCCCTTTCAGAGCCTCACATCGTGCCGGTGCCGATCCGGTAGACGATCTTCTCGTTGTCCTCCTCGAACCCGAGCGATCGGTAGAAGGTGCGGGCGTCCGAGTTCACCCGGTCCGTCATCCATTCCAGGCGCGTGCAACCGGGGCGTGCCGTAGCCAGGTCACGGAGTTCGCTCATCAGCTGGGCCCCGATGCCCTGCCGACGCAGGGTGTCACGGACGTACAGCTCCTTGAGGAAGAGGGAGTGGGTGGAACCGGCGCTCGGCCAGAGGAACGAGTACGCGGCGAGGCCCACGATGTCGCTCGCCTCGTCCTCGACCACCAGGGCGGAAGCCAGAGGCGGCGACCCGAAGAGCGCCTCCTCGACCTGTGCCTGACGCTCGTCGAACGGCTGGATGTCGGCATCCGCGGTGCCGTAGAAGCGCTCGATCTCCTCGATCAGCCTGGCCAGCTGTCGGACGTCGTTCTTCTCGGCCGGCCGGATCGTCACGGTCATCGGCGTACAGCTCCTCTCGTGCGGAGTGAGCCTCGGGCGGGCGGCGGTGCGGTCAGGGGGTGGCCGGCGCGGCAGCATCCAGCTCCCAGCCGTACCCCTGTAGAGAACCCTGGACGTGCCGAATGAGATACGCCAGGTCCGCGCAGTAGACGGATGGGTTGCGGTACCCACGGTCTGTGCTGAAGCGGTGCGGCAGGTATCCGCCGCCGCACACCGCCACCAGGGGACAGCTCTGGCACTCCTCGGCGAGTGCGACTGTGCCGTCCTGCTGGCGGTGCCGGAGCTTGGGGTGGCGGACGGCAATGTCGAAGGAGTCGTTGAAGACGTCGAGCCCGAGGCTGGTGGCGCCCTCCTCGACGGAGCGGAGGGTGTCCACCCCCTCGATGCTGCCGTCGGACTCGACCACGACGCTGGTGGGTGGAGCCAGCCCGAGCGTCTCCACCGAGCTGCGCACGCCGGAGCTCAGCGCGACGATGTCCTCCAACATCCGGACGCTGTGTTGGTGGTCGGGGCGGTCGAGCCAGGCGTCGTAGTCCTGGCTCATCCAGAGCCCGTACTCGGGCATACTCGCGTCGTTGCGGTGGGGCGGGTCGTCGTGGGTCCCGTGCGGGAAGCCAAAGTCGATCACCGGAGGCCCGAAGGATGCCAGGTAGTCGTGGACCTCGACCGGATCATTGGCCAGGTCTACGACGGCGAGGAGTCCGGCGAACAGGTGCGGACGGGACCGCAGGAGTTCGATGCCGCGCACGGTGGAGGCCCAGCTGGATCGCCCATGGTGGGTGAGCCGGTGCCGGTCGTTCGCGGCCGGCGGCCCGTCGAGACTGACGCCCACCACCACGCCGTGCTGCTCGAAGAGGTCCAGCCACGCCTCGGAGAGGAGTGTCGCGTTGGTCTGGAGCTCGAAGTGCACCTCGGTGCTCGCCGGAATCCCATCCCGAACAACAGCGAGGAGGTCGGCCATGTGCCGGACACCGGCGAGCAGCGGTTCTCCGCCGTGCAGCACGACGTGGACGGATGGGAGGCCATGCGCCATGACGTGCTCGCCGATCCTACGGGCTGCGGCTTGGGCTATGTCCAGGCCCATCCGGGCAGGCAGGTGCCGCGCCGCCTGGTCCTTGGAGTTGAAGACGAAGCAGTAGTCACAGTCGATGTTGCAGCGGTTGGCGATCTTGAGGATGAATGTCCGGAAGGGAACGGCGACTTCGAGCCTCGTCATCGATGGCAGGTGTTCAGAACGGCCAGGGCCAGACGAGCGAGGCGGCGTGGGCGCCGTCGCCGACGCGGTTCGTCGCTGCCTGTTCGGCCACCCGGCGCTGTTGTACTCGGGCGGCGACGCGGTCCAGGACTACGTTGCCTCGGACGGGCCGCTGACCGGTGGGGGCCATGGCGTGCGACGTGGAAAGGGACGTACGTGACGGCATTCAACGCTCCTCGTGGAGGACGTGCCCAAGACGGGACGGGCGCGGTGCGACGGCGGTGGTTGAAGGCGACAGAACGGCTGGCAACGTAGCAGTCCGGCCGCTCACCACAACACAGGGAAACCGGCCACGGGCTTGGCTCATCCGACCTGCGACACCAGGAAACGCTCGATGTCGTCAGCCGACGCACTCACGCCCAACTGCCGATAGATGGACAGGGCTTCGCGCAGCGGCCGCTCGGCACGTTCGGGGCCGTCGATCATCGAGTCGCAGCGGCCTGCTCCCTCCAGCGCCCGTGCCTCTTCCAACGGACAACGGATGGCCTGGGCCAACGCCAGTGCCTGTTCGAAGCGGCGGCACGCCGCGCCCAGGTCGTCGGACGTACGAAGCAGCGTTCCCCAGTGGTTCAGGACCTCCGCCTCACCACAGCGATCGCCGAGTTCGCGGAGGATGCCGAGGCTCTGCTCGAAAGCCTCGACAGCACCATCTCGGTCACCGACAGCGGCGCGAGCGGCCCCCAGCTCGCCGAGCGAGGCGGCCTCGCCACCGCGGCTGCCGAGGTCGCGGTACGCCTCCAGGGCTTCTTCGAGCTCACGGATCGCCGTCGTTGCGTCTCCGGTCAGACGGTCCAGTACGCCGAGATGGCGGATGCAGTTCGTGCGCCCGAAGCGTTCGCCGAGTTCGGTGAAGTACTCCAGGGCCCGGGTGTGGGATTCGCGCGCGCCGTCGAGATCTCCGGTGAGCCGCCGTACGACGCCCAGCTCATTGAGGGCGTACGCCTGGTGGACCCGGTCGTCGAGTTCTTCGTAGATGCCGAGCGCCTCGCGGTGCCATTGCGCCGCTTGCTCGTACTCGCCCATAAGGCAGTGCACGACGCCCAGATCCCGGAGGGAGTTGGCCTCACCGTACCGGTCGCCGAGCCCACGGTAGAACGACAGGGCCTCGGACTGGGCCTCGACGGCCGCGCAGAAGTCGCTGGTCTGGCGGCGCACCATGCCGAGGTCGGCGAGCGCGTTGGCCTGTCCGAGCCGGTCATCGACCTCGCGGTAGAGGGCGAGGGCCTCGGTCTGCGCGAGGGCGGAGGCGTCGTTGTCCGCAGTGAGGTACCAGACGATGCCGGCCTGGTTCAGGGCGTCCGCCTTGCCGCGCCGGTCGTCGACCGCGTCGTAGTGCGTCACGGCCTCGTTGAGGGCCTCGGTCGCCTCGGGGTAGGCGGCCATGAAGCGCCGTATGACGCCGAGCTCGGTCAGCGCGCCGGCCAGTGCCTGCTGGTCGCCGGTCTGGCGGGCGGCCTCGGCTGCGGTCCGGTGCAGCCCGACGGCCTGGTCCCAGGGGCCGGCCTGGCGGAGGAAGGGCGCCATGGCCGCCGCCAGACGGATCACCAGGTCGTACAGAGCGAGGGCGTTCGCCCGTCGGATGCAGGCCAGGATGTTGGGCCGCTCGGCTTCCAGCCAGCTCAGTGCTGCCGAACGCGATTCCAAGGGCGGCGTCTCCGCCTGTTCTGCGTCGTCTGGCGGGTGCCGGGCCGCCGCACCGCTTCGGACGATGTGTTCGTTGGCGGCGGCGAGCGCTGCCAGATAGTAGGTGCCCACACGCCGAACGGCCTGTACGTGGTCCATGCTGTCTCCTTCGTCAGCGAGACCGCGGGCGTAATCGCGTAGGAGGTCGTGAAGCCGGTAGCGGCTTCCAGGATGCTCGTCGATCAGGTGGGCGTCGTAGAGCGCGTCGAGCTGGTGGCGGACGTCCGCCACCGTGAGCGCGGCGAGCGCTGCCCCGACGTACGCGTCGAGATCCGTACCGGGGTAGTGACCGAGGGCCCGGAAGAAGCGCTGCAGCTCCGCTGCGAGGTCCTGATAGGACAGGTCGAACGTCGCGGCGACCGCACGCTCCCCGGCCCGCAGTTCGCCCAGCCGGTCCCGCGCTGCAACGAGCCTCGCGCGTAGATCCGCGGCGCTCCACGAGGGGTGATGCCGCAGCCGGGCGGCGAGCAGCGACACCCCGAGCGGCAGGTACCCGCACAGCCGCACCAGTTCCCCGAGCACGTCCCGGTCGAGTGCATCGGCCGGCCGGCCGCTGAGTCGTACGAACAGATCCACCGCGTGATCCGGTGGCAGTGCCTCCACCGGCAGCACCACTTCCTCCTGTGCGGCCAGCCGCTTGCGAGATGTGACGAGCACCAGGCATTCGCTACCGCCTGGGAGCAGTGGCTCCAGCTGCCGGTAACTGCCCGCGTTGTCGAGAATGAGCAGCGCCTTCTTCCCAGCGAGTCGACTGCGCCACATGGCCGCCCGGGCCTCCGTGACCGCTCCGACGTCGTCACCGACGGGGATCTGCTGCGTCGGCACGCCAGCGGCGGCGAGGAGGGAGGCCAGGGCCTCGGTGGCTTGCACGGGGCTGCGTCCGGGGGTGTGCCCGTTGAGGTTCACGAAGAGCTGTCCGTCCGGGAACCGCTCCGAGAGGACGTGCCCCGCGTGCACGGCGAAGGCGGTCTTCCCGACACCCGGCATCCCGTCGATCACGTGGACCGGGAGACCTTCGCCGGTCTCCTGCGCAGCACGGACCGACCGGACCAGCGACTCGAGCTCGGCGGACCGGTCGGTGAACGCCGAGGTGTCGCGAGGCAGCGACCGCAGCACCAGGGCGGCGCCGGGCGGCCCGGCGCCGTCGTCCGGTCGGAGCACAGGCTCAGGCTCCTGCCCCGAGGGCTGGCGATCGTCCAGCACGGCCAGGACCGCCGTCAGCGCGGCCGCGACCACTCCCAGCATGACGAACGACAGCCAGGGATGCTTCTGTAGCCAGCCCAGCCAGGACGGCCAGTGAGACTGCGCCGATACCGCGTTCGTCACCAGGCCCACGAGTATCGTGGTGACCGCGCCGCCACCGGCTACGACGGCGAGCGCCGCACCGCGCCGCATCCTCATGCCCCAGGCTCCGCTGTGCTGCCGTGCGACAGGCGTCTCGGCGGCGGCGTATCCCGATCCCGCGAGGCTCCTGACCTGGGCACGCTTCGTGCTGCGGTGCGAAGTGAGCAGCGAGCTGGCTGGTACGGCACATACACGTGGACCCAGATCACGTACACACCCCCGGATCGCGCTGATCTCGACGCCACATCGCAGTTAAGCGGACCAGTCGTAACGGACCGGGTCAAGGTCACCTCTGCGCCACCCACTGTCGGGTATCGGCCATTAGAACGGCCGAGCGCCCGCATCTGAGTACAAGTGCTCATGCGCTCCATCACGCCTGAGTGTTGGGTGGTGACATGCCTGGCGAGTCGCCGGCCTCTCTGGCTGCAGGCGGAGCATCCCCGCACGGAGGGCTTGTTCTCGGTCGCTCCCCGCTACAGGGCGACTGTGGGCTGTCACTGCTGGTAGCTAGAGTTGCTGGTGCGAGTCCGGGCGTTCGGTTGTTCCGACGGAGCGGGGAGGGCGTTGTGTTGCCGAGCGATGGCGGGTCGGCGTCAGGCACCTCGTCGTGGGTGTCCGGTCTGTTCGATGTGGCACGTGACGCCGTTGCAGATGTGGCCACGGAGCTGTCGTCCTTCACCACCTTCCAGAAGCGCGTCGACGCCCTGATCCACGACCTGAAGGGGTCGCAGGCAGGTCCGGGCAAGATCGGGCAGGAGCAGCTCGCACGCCATCAGTTCGGCGGTGGGGCGGGCGCATGGGTAGAGGCGGCCGGGCTGTTCAGCGCGTACGAGACGGTGATCACCGAGCTGGAGACGCTGTCGAAGTTGCTGTCGGACTCCATGGAGGGCATGAACATCGCGGTCATGGCCTCGCACAAGGGCTACCAGAACGTGGACCTGGACGTCCGCAACCGCATGGCGGCGATCAGCGTGGAGACGACGAAGTACTACGGCGGCAGCTACGACCCTGAGGGGCCCGGCAAGGGCCACGGCGACGGGAACGGAACGCAGACGGGGCAGTCGTCGACGCCGGTGCCAGCGCGCGGCGACGCGGGCGGGTCGATCTGATGGACCTGGTGGAACGGATGGGGAGGGGGGAGTTCTGATGCCTCGCAAGGAATCCGGCGGCACGTCCTTCGAGGACATGAGCCACGAGCAGATGCTGGCGTGGCTCGACCAGGCCGACGTCGGCATGGTGCAAGCCGCCGGGGACCGGCTCACCGCGGCAGCCGAGGAGATCCGTAAGATCGCCGAGGAGCTAAAGGTCCGCCCCCAGTGGGTGGAATGGAAGGGCGAGGGCGCCCATGCGTTCCGCACTTGGTCCGCCGACCTGGCCAACGCCACCCTGCGACTTGGTGACTTCAGCGAAGGCGCTGGGAAGTGGCTGAGGGAGGCTTCCGGGGCGATCGCGCAGGCGCAGACATCCATTCCGCGCGACACCACGGGCGCGCAGGCGAACCTGGACGCTGCGAAGACCGCGCACAACGACCCGGACGCGGCGGCGGTCAGCGCCAAGTCCAGGAGTGAGCTGGCCGCACTGGCGGCGCACAAGGAGAAGCTCCGCCTCGAGGCGGCTGCGCAGATGCGGAAGCTGGGGCAGACCTATGAGTGGTCGGCCACGCAGATGAACAGGCTGGAGCGGCCGAAGCTTCCGCCGCCGCCGAAAGCGATCGTGCCGCCGTCGGGATCCCGTGCATTGGACCGGGACAGCAGCGTCGTCGGCCCGGCGAGAAGCAGCGTGTCTCATGTTCCTACGGAGAGTGGCGTGTCCTCGCATGCAGCCGACCAGGGACTGGCACCACACTCGACCTCCGGCTCGGTATCGCGGTCGGTGGCTTCACCCGATCACGCGAGCTTGTCGCAGCATCCTCGGTTGACGGAGGCCGAGCCGCCTTCCCGGATGGGCATCGACTCCGTGGGCACGTTGCCTCATGCGCCGCACACGCCGGTGGGCCCGGTTAGTGGTCTCCCTGACGCCGGTCGGGCCGACGCCCCGGCTCCAGCGCAGCCTCCGATCATCCCTCCTGCGTTCGGAAGCAGCACCGGAACGCCTGCGCGGCCGGTGGGGCCGGCCAGGCCGGTCACCGGCTCGGTGACGCCGGGTAGAGACGTCACTGGTCCGCTGCAGCGAGGAGGAATGTCAGCCGGCCCGGAAGGGCCGGGGCGGGCGGCGATTTCCGGACGGACGCCCTTGGCACCAGGCGAGGAAGTTCCGTCGCCAAATCCTGGACGAGTGCCGAGCGGTGGCGGCAACGGCATTGTCGGGGGCCGTCCGACCGTGCCTCCTACCGGTCGGTCGACGGGGGCCATCCCCCGGGGAACGGTGGTGGGCGCGGAGGGTCCGACTGCGGCTGTCCGCGGGCCAGTGGGGCGTCCTACGACAGGCAGTGGTGGCCCTGCACCCCGGCCAGTTGGCCGCTCGGCCGGGATTCCTAGTGGTCGCCCCGCATCTCCGATCAGAGGGGTTGTCGGTGGCAGCACGCAGGCGTCGTCTCGCACGGGTCGCCCGTCAGCGGTGGAAGAGGCCAGCGGGTCCCTGAACTCGGGAGCTCCTGTGCGAGGGGGCGGTGCGCCCACGTCCAAGCGGTCAGGTAACAGCCCGGCCAGTGCGACTCCGTGCCAGGCATCTTCAGCACCTTCCTACCGACTGCGCAGCACCGCGGCCGCCTTGGGCGGTCGCCAGGCCAAGGAGCAGCGGACTCGGAAGGACGACCGCCGTTCGGCTCGTCCGACCTCTGAGTGATCGCCCGCGAACAGCGAAGGAACGCCATGCTCTTCAAGAGGACCCGACTCGGTCGCTGCAGGGCCGCAGCATCGGCTGTGCTGGGCCTGCTGCTGGTAGGTGCCGTGGGGCAGCCGGCGCATGCCGAGGGGATGCGTGCGCAGCAGTGGTTCCTTGACGCCATGAAGGCGGAGCAGATGTGGCGCACAAGCACCGGCAAGGGCATCACGGTCGCTGTGATCGACACAGGAGTGGACGCGGACAACGCTGACCTGAAGGGGCGCGTCCTGCGCGGAAAGGACTTCGCCGAGGGCCAGCCAGGAGACGAGCACTCCGACTACGACGGTCACGGAACGGGCATGGCGGGTCTCATCGCCGGGACCGGAGCCGCTGACGGCGGAAACGGCGCCTTCGGGCTCGCACCGGGGGCCAAGATCCTCCCGGTACGTATGCCGAAGTCCACAACGTCGGCCAACGAGGCGGCGTCCATAGAGCAGTTCAACCAGGTGCTCCCGAAGGCGATTCGTTACGCGGCGGACGCGGGTGCACAGGTCATCAACATCTCGATGGGAGCGGAGGAGGGCTCACCCGGCGTAACCGCAGCAGTCAAGTACGCCTTGGGCAAAGGAGCATTGGTCTTCGCCGGCGTCGGCAACAGCGGCGACAAAGGCAATCCGGTCCAATACCCTGCGGCGACGCCCGGTGTCGTCGGCGTGGCCGCGGTGGGCAAGGACCTTCGGCGTACCCCGTGGTCCGAGTACGGTCCTCAGGTAGACATGTCCGCTCCGGGGGCTGGGATGGTCGCCGCCTGCACCAGCACGACGGGCTTCTGCAAGACCGACGGCACCAGCGACGCCACCGCCCTCGCCTCCGCCAGCGCCGCCCTGATCTGGTCCAAGCACCCTGATTGGACCAACAACCAGGTCCTCCGCGTCATGCTCAACACCATTGGCGCCCCCACGGACGGCGCCAAGCGCAACGACTCCATCGGCTACGGCATCGTCCGTCCGCGAATCGCCCTCCAAAACCCCGGCGACCCGGGCCCCGCCAACGTGTATCCGCTCCCGGACCCCAAGGGTGCGGCGCCGAATCCGACATCTCCGAAAGCCTCCCAGACCGGAGGCGCCGCTACGCCGGCAAGTAATGGCAACTCAGCCGCGGCATCCTCCGCATCCGATGCCGACACCATCTGGATTGCGTTGGGCGTCGGAGCTGTCGTACTCCTCGGAGCCGCGATCACGGTTGCCGCCATCGCTCGCCGACGTCGGACAACCACAGCACCACTCCCAACGCCCGGCCACTCGCACTACGGCGCCCCAGGGGGCACGCCCCCGCTGCACACCCCCCCGGTGCCGCCGAACAGCTTCCCCCCGTCCGATCGATGACCGGGTGCCGTCTGAGTACGCGTACTCAGACGGGCTGATGGCCGATACGGATGGGTCACTCGAGGCAGCGTTACGACTGTGCTTTTCGACCACCGCAGCCTTGCGGTCGCGTGTTCACAGCATCTCTGCGACGTACGACGAGACACGGGAGGGGCCACGCATGGCGTGGGACGAGTGGGAGCAGCTCAAGGCCGCCGCGGCAGAGCGGAGCACCGGTCGGATGCAGATCGACCACTTGGCTGAGCCCGTGGGCGGGGGAGGCGGCGTGACTGGCAAACTCAGGTCCGACAAGGCCGCGTGGTCCAAGGCAGGTGCCGACGTCGGCGGCCTACGGGTCACCATCAGCAAGGCGCTGGCGAAACTGGAGGACGCTCAGAAGGGCCTCGGCAAGGACGCCGAGTGCCTGACCGCCGCCGCCCAGCACGAGGTCCACACGTCCTGGGAAAGCTATATCCGAAATGTGAGCGGGCGCTGCGGGAAGCTGTCCGATCTGCTGGAGAAGGTGGGCAACGATCAGCTCAGGACGGACGATGCCATCAGCGCCGAGATCGCGAAGCTGAAGACGGAGTACAAGGACACGTCGGCGGTCGGCGGTCAGGCAAAGGGCCGGTGATCGGATCTCATGGACTACACGACGCTGAAGGCACTGAAGCCGTCCGAGTACTCGGATGCGGCGAACGGGTTCCGGGCGGTGAGCGACATGGCCAGCGCAGCCAAGGACCGCATCGACCTGCAGATACTCGTTGCCATGAAGTCGGCCAACGAGGGGGAGGCCGCGACCGCGGCTGATGGCCAGTTACAGGAGTTGGCGAAGAACTTCCATTACACGCAGGTCGAATGCGGCCTCATCAGCACGGCGCTTGACGGGTTCGCGTACGACATGGAGGCGGCCAAGAGGAAGCTGGATGCTGCGGTCGAGGACGCGCATGCCAAGAATTTCACCGTGAACTCCGACGGCTCGGTTAGCTACCCGCCGGCCGGCGATAAGACCGACGGTAAAGTCCCGGAAGGCGGCACCATGACCGCCCTGATCGGGGACCCGGCCGCAGATGCGATCGGCCGCCAAGCAGCCAGATTCAACCCCAACGCCCGGTACGCCCAGGAGTACGCCGACCGCATCGCCGACGCCCTCAAAGAGGCTACGGCGGCCGACGAGAAGTGGGCGCCGAAGCTGCGGGCGCTGAAGGCCGACGATGACCTGACCGTCTCCGACCGGGACTGGGTCGACGTCAAGCAGGACACCGCCGGCGTACTCCAGGGGGCCGAGGACTACCTGCATTCGATCAAGGAACCGCCCAAGCACGGCACTTCCAAGGAAAACGCGCAGTGGTGGAAGAGCCTTACCGACCAGCAGCGGGCTGACTACGTGGCCGTCCACCCTGACTCGATCGGGTGGATGGACGGCCTTCCTGCCACCGTGCGTGATGAGGCGAACCGAACCGTGCTGGCTGAGACCCGAGGCGCCGCCCAGGTCGAACTGGACGCCTGGATGGCCAAGGAGCCGGCCCGCTATCAGACCATTCACCAGCTCAATCCCAACACGGGCGGAGAGGTGGATGTCCCTGTCACGACCCCTGAAAGCGAAGCTGCCTGGCAGAAATGGGAAGCGAAGCGCGAGGAATTGCAGGGTCGGATCGACGGAATGGACGCGATTCAGAAACGCTATGACAACTTCACCGGGGACGAGGGGACTCGGCCTTACCTGCTAGGATTCGACAACAAGAACATCGGGCATGCGGTTGTATCCATTGGAAATCCGGACACTGCCGATAATGTGGTGACGTACGTGCCGGGAACTACGGCGAATCTGAGTGGTGTCGACGGCCTCATTTCAAGGGCCGAAGCGCTTCAGGGAAAAGCGGCGCGAACGGACTTTACGCATTCGACTGCATCGATCCTTTGGCTTGGCTACGATGCCCCGCAGAGCCTCGTACCTGATGCGACTTACAACACCAGTTGGGCCGATAACGCCCGAGAGTCGTTGAGTAACTTTTTGACCGGCCTTGAAACCTCCCATCACGGAGGGCATGCGAACTCGACTCTCCTGGGCCACAGCTACGGTTCCCTAGTGGCCGGCGAGACCATGCGCGACCACCCGGACCTGCCGGTGGACAACGCGATCCTGGTTGGAAGCCCGGGGACTGGTGTCAACCACGCCAAGGACCTGAACATTCCCGCAGACCACGTCTGGGCGGCAACCGCTCAGAACGACCTGGTGAATATGGTCCCGCCGCAGGCAGGAATGCTGGGCCCCCTGAACCCGAACGCATACAGGCGCCTCTTCGACGACCACTCGGCCATGTACGGGACCGACCCGACATCCGATGAGTACGGTGGGCACACCTTCAAGGTCGGCAACGGACACCTTCCCGGCTGGCATTTGGAAGGCATGCCCGCTCACTCCCAGTACTGGGAGGGCGATTCCCTGGACAATATGGCGGAGATCGTAACCGGAGGAACCCCGTGAAGCCGCGAAAACTGATGTCGATCGGGACACTGCTGACCGCATTGGTTGCTGTTACAGCGTGCGGGGCACACGAAGGTGGGAAAGGAGACGGCGCCGCAACGCCGAAGCATGTCGCGATGAACGAGCAGCAGGCAACCAAGCGCGCAGAGGAAATCATTCACCAGGCGGTGGACGGCATGTCACCGAAACCGAAACTCGAGCGTATCGGCCCCGCACCGGTGGGAGCCTGTATCGCCCGGGACGACGGCGGTCCTGATGATCGTTTGCAGGTCCGTCTCGCGTACAAGCTGACGGGAGTGCCGAGCAGCGAGGCCAAGTCGCTGGTGCGGCAGGCAAGAGACGCCTGGGTGAAACTGGGCTACAAGTTTCAGTCGTCGGACGCGGACTGGTCCAAACCATTCCCCCACGTGAACATGCGCACCGAACCCGATGACTTCTGGATGGACGCCATCACCGGTGTGGTGAACCGAGCCACGGGCGAAGGGCTCGCCTCCATCGGTGTGACCTCACCATGCTTCTCGAGCAGCGCCAATGATCAGTTCACGACCGACTCCACAGCCCTCCACCGCACGCAGGTCGACGAGCACGCCGCGCAGCTGGCTCTCGCCCACTCCAGCCGGATCTACGACGCACTCCACGTACGACACGCTCCAGCCCAGGAGGGAGACGGAGTCAGCGCCTACCAACAATCCGAGAGCGCCTTTGTCCACCACACCTGGTCGACCCTGCCGCTCACAGAAGAAGAAATGGCTCAGGCGATGGCGCGCGTGCAGACCTACTTCGAGGCGGCGGGCTGGTCAGTGCGTCATGTCCCGGCGGCGACCGGCGCTCCTGCTCTCATCGCCCGTAACGCCAGTGACGGGAGCGTGGCTCAGGTCGCCCCGTCGGCCACGGGTGCTGTGCGCGTCGGCGTGACGACGCCGGTCGCGCCCGAGCAGTCCGTAAGCATCTGAATCACCAGCGCGACCTGGAACGGAAAGGGATCTCTGTCTGCAGGATGACGGTGACTGGAGGCCCATCGCTCTCAGCTCGATCCGTGACGACGTGACGGCCTGCGGAGCGGTCCGGAAGGAGCCGGCTACCAGGACTCCGGTCCGAGCGGAGCCCAGGCCAACGTCGTCTCGGGCACGGGCATGCCGAAGACGCCGCCGTGCCGCACGTCACCCTAGAAGGGGGCGGGTGTCGGGTGCTTGCTGCTCGGAATGCCCTGCCGCGTCGTCCGAGAGTGCCGCAGTTCGCCGGGGGCAGACAGTAAAGATCCACGAATAGCTGGTAAGCGCCTCAAGGGCATGTGAACCTTGACGACCTTCTCGTAAAACACCAGGTCAGAGGGGTGATTGCCTGTGACTGCGGCACCCCAGGGTCCCGGATTCTCCACCACCGTCGAGGCCCTGCGGCTGCGTGAGTGGTTGCTCGGCCCGGGCCAGGCCACGCTCGTGATGGATCAGTTCTCCGCCGACGACTTCGTCCTGGTCGTCGACGACCGCGCGGACGTGCACGTCAACTCGAAGGATGGATCCTTCTATCTCGGATGGTTTCCGTCCGGCCGTCCTGGTACCGACGGCGAGGGGGGGAAGATCGCCGTCACCGGTACGGCCAAGGTGCGCGGCTACCAGATGTCCTTCGACACCGAGACGCCGGCGGACGTTGTTGCCGCCGCGGTCGCTCGCGTGCTGGAGACCTCCCAGCGCGTGTGACACGCAGCGGCACGAGTCGCCGCCGCTGGAGGAGCCCGTCGTCTGGCTGGTGAGGGCGAGACGGGTTAGCCCGGCCATCTGCCACCCGAGGCCGCCGCGAAGCCGGCCCGGCACATCCATCCAGTTTTACGCACCGCTGGCGGCATCAAGCCCCAGCCCCCAACCCCTTGGAGGCGTACCTGCATCCCGATCTCCCGATCGATCCACCTGCTCCGGCTGGTGTCCCGTCCGCGTACTGGGTCGGCCCCCGGCACCTGGCCGGTGACGACGGCCGCCTCTACGACGCCGTCGCTGACACACTCGCCGACTTGGGCTGGACGAGCCTGACGATCGTCCGCGGGCGCCAGGAGCCTGATGAGGCGCCGGAGGACCGTCAGGTCCTGCGTAGCACCGTCCTGCACTTCAGCCCCGACTCCCTGCGGTGGGCGCAGTGGGTCCTGCCGGACGAGCCGTTCCACCTGGGGAACCTGCCGATCGCCTGGCAAGTGTCCGCTCGCACGGACCCGAGCAGCCCGCTCGCCCAGTGGTCGGCCTACTTCATCCCCGAGGTGCCAGGGGAGATCCTCGCCGGCTTCCTTGCCGCGCTCGACGCCCGCGATCAGCCCGCCCTGCCGTGCGGTGGCCCCGAGCTGGTCCTCGACGCTGTTGCGGCGCACGGGTGGCTGCGTGACGTCGACCACCCCGGCACGGGAGCGGTGGATCCGACGTTCGCCTCCCACGTCCGCCTCGGCGAGGTGCCGCCCCTCATCCAGGACGGCGATCCACTGGCGCTGGTGGCCGCGGCTGACGAGGCGGCCTTGGCTTGGTGGCAGGCGTGGGCCGAGCCGTTGCTCGGCGCGGGCTACCTGTGGGCGGCTTCGTACAGCAGCAGAGTGCCGCACGACCTCGTCGCCGCATTCGCCGACTCCCTCAGTTCCAGCGCACCGGTCCTGCGCCGGATGCTGCCCGAAAGTACACGCGACCGGCTCCTGCGCGCTCCAGCCGGCTGAGGGCCCGTCCAACGCATTGAAGCCGGGCCTCCTCTCGGGGAGGCCCGGCTTCGTGTACCCGTCGAGTGGGCCGCCGTTGGTGTGCGGCCGGTTAGTTCTCTTCTCCTCACGGTCGAAGAGGCCGCCCGCCGACTCCGCATCGGGCGGACCACGTGCTACCAGCTCATCCGCTCCGGAGAGCTGGAGTCCATCCCCGTCGGCCGTCTCCGCCGTGTCCCGCCGACGCGCCAGCCGCGTACGTCGCTCGCCG
Organism: Streptomyces sp. NPDC007205; assembly: GCF_040634095.1. Lineage (NCBI taxonomy): Bacteria > Bacillati > Actinomycetota > Actinomycetes > Kitasatosporales > Streptomycetaceae > Streptomyces > Streptomyces sp. NPDC007205. The sequence goes on along the minus strand of NZ_JBEYEW010000004.1, from coordinate 65,156 downwards.
ACGTGCGGCACAGCGAGCCGCTTGACCACACCCGAGGCGGTGGCACTCCCGGACAAGGACAGCCCGCCGCCCCGGCTCCATCCCGACAGCACGAAACAGGAGCCTGCCTGTGGCAGAAGAGAAGAAGCGCACCCGCCGGGCCAACGGTGAATCGGCGATCTACTTCGGCAAGGACGGCCGTTGGCACGCCCGGGTCCCGATGGGCTACAAGGACGACGGGACACCGTACCGCCGCCACCTGACGCGACCCACGCGCAAGGACCTGGTCGAGGAAGTCCGGCGGCTGGAGAAGCAGCGCGACGAGGGTTCGGCACGACAGCCCGGCAAGCCGTGGACGGTCGAGAAGTGGCTGTGGCACTGGGTCGAGAACATCGCCAAGCCGGTCGTGAGCGAGAACACGTACGCGGGCTACGAGGTGGCGGTGCGCGTCCACCTGGTCCCCGGCGTCGGCAAGCACCGCATCGACCGGTTGGAGCCCGAGCACCTGGAAAGCCTGTACCGCCGGATGCAGAAGAACGGGAGCAAGCCCCGCCACGGCTCACCAGGCTCACCGCACCATCGGCACCGCCCTCGGTGAAGCCGTGCGGCGCGGCCATGCGGCCAAGAACGCCGCCGCGCTCGCCAAGCCGCCCCGGGTCGAGGAAGAGGAAGCGGAGGTTGAGCCCTACTCCCTCGAAGAGGTTCAGCGTCTGCTGATCGAGGTCAACAAGCGCCGGAACAGTGCCCGGTGGATGCTCGCGCTCGGCCTGCGGCAGGGCGAGACGCTCGGAATCCGGTGGTCTGATGTCGACCTGGACAACGAGTACCTCAAGCTGCGCCGGAACCGGCTGCGTCCGAAGTACCGGCACGGGTGCCCGGAAGCCTCGCCCTGCAGTCGGGCAGCGGCCGGGTACTGCCCGAACCGGGTGCAGGTCCGGCGGGAGACCAAGAACACGAAGTCCCGGGCGGGCCGCCGTGCGGTGCCACTCCCGGGCCCGCTGGTCGCCATGCTCCGACAGCACGCCGAGGTGCAGGAACGCGAGCGCAAGGCCGCCGGCAACCTGTGGGTCGAGTCGGACTACGTGTTCACCAAGCCACTCGGTGGGCCGCTGAGCCCGAACACGGACTACCACGACTGGAAGCGGCTGCTCGAAGACGCCGGCGTGCGGGACGCCCGCCTTCACGATGCCCGGCACACCGCCGCCACCGTGCTCATGCTGCTCGGGGCCCCTGACCGCGTGATCGATCAGATCATGGGTTGGGAGCCGGGCACCTCCGCGCGGATGCGGGCGCGGTACCTGCATGTGCCGGACGCCATGCTCAAGGACGTGGCTCGGAAGATCGCCGAAGCCATCTGGGGACGCCCCGAGAAACCCGCTGTGGATAAAAACCAGGACAACGAGGTCTGAGGACAACGTCGAAGGGCCCCACCCTGAGGTGGGGCCCTTCGACATCGTGCCCGGTGAGGCACTGGCGGAGGATACGAGATTCGAACTCGTGAGGGGTTGCCCCCAACACGCTTTCCAAGCGTGCGCCCTAGGCCTCTAGGCGAATCCTCCGCCGGAAACATTACATGACCGAGGGGAGTGCTCGCGAACCCGTTCCGGCAGGTCCGCATCCGTTACAGCCCGCGGGCCGCGATCGGGTACTGTGGGCGCAGCCCCTCACGCGGCGCTATCTGACTGAACTCCCCCAGGGCCGGAAGGCAGCAAGGGTAGGTCGGCTCTGGCGGGTGCGTGGGGGGCCCTTGCGTTTGCCGGGGTGTCCGCGGCCGGGGCCGGTTGTCGGTGGGCGCCTATAACCTCGTATGCGTGTCGTCTCTCGCGCTGTACCGCCGCTATCGCCCGGAGACCTTTGCCGAGGTCATCGGGCAGGAGCATGTCACCGACCCGCTGCAGCAGGCGCTGCGGAACAACCGGGTCAATCACGCGTACCTGTTCAGCGGTCCGCGCGGCTGCGGCAAGACGACCAGCGCGCGGATCCTCGCTCGCTGTCTGAACTGTGAGCAAGGTCCCACGCCGACGCCCTGCGGGGAGTGCCAGTCGTGCCAGGACCTGGCCAGGAACGGGCCCGGTTCGATCGACGTCATCGAGATCGACGCCGCGTCCCACGGTGGCGTGGACGACGCCCGTGAGCTGCGGGAGAAGGCCTTCTTCGGCCCCGCGAGCAGCCGGTACAAGATCTACATCATCGACGAGGCCCACATGGTCACGTCGGCCGGCTTCAACGCGCTGCTGAAGGTCGTCGAGGAGCCCCCGGAGCATCTGAAGTTCATCTTCGCCACCACCGAGCCCGAGAAGGTCATCGGCACCATCCGGTCCCGGACCCATCACTACCCCTTCCGGCTGGTCCCGCCCGGCACCCTGCGGGAGTACCTCGCCGAGGTGTGCCAGAAGGAGGACATCCCGGTCGAGGAGGGCGTGCTGCCCCTGGTCGTGCGCGCCGGCGCCGGTTCCGTGCGTGACTCCATGTCCGTCATGGACCAGCTCCTCGCCGGCGCCGCGGAAGAGGGTGTGACCTATGCCATGGCCACCTCCCTCCTCGGCTACACCGACGGCTCTCTCCTCGACTCCGTCGTCGAGGCCTTCGCCACCGGTGACGGGGCCGCCGCCTTCGAGGTCGTGGACCGTGTCATCGAGGGCGGCAACGACCCGCGGCGCTTCGTCGCCGACCTGCTGGAGCGGCTACGGGACCTGGTGATCCTGGCCGCCGTGCCGGACGCCGTGGAGAAGGGGCTCCTCGACGCCCCGGCCGACGTCCTGGAGCGGATGCAGGCCCAGGCCTCCACCTTCGGCACCGCCGAGCTGAGCCGCGCCGCCGACCTCGTCAACGCGGGCCTGACGGAGATGCGCGGTGCCACCTCGCCCCGGCTCCAGCTGGAACTGATCTGCGCGCGCGTGCTGCTCCCCGCCGCCTACGGCGACGAGCGGTCCGTGATGGCCCGCCTCGACCGTCTCGAACGCGGCGTCCACTTCTCGGGCGGCGCCGGTGCGCCCGCCATGGGGTACGTCCCCGGACCCGAGGCCCATGCCGTCGGCGCCCTGGCATCGCCCGGCGGTGCTCCGGGAGCGCCCGCGGGCGCTCCCGTGCCGCCCGGTGGCGGCCCCGCCGCGGCCCGCGCGGCCGTACGCGCGGCCAACGGCCCGGGAGCCGGGGGTCCGGGAGTCAACGGTCCGGGAGCCGGGGGTCCGGGTGCGGGTGGTCCCGGCGTAGGCCGCCCTGGCGTCGCTGGCTCTGCCGGTCCTGGTCCTAGTGGTCCCGGTGGTGCTAGTGGTCCCGGTGGTCCCGGTGATCCTGGTGTCGCTGGTCCGGGCGTTGGCGGCCCCGGTCCCGGCCCCGGCGGCCCGGCTCCGGCCGCCCCTGCCCCCACAGCCGCCCCTGCTCCCGCGGCCCCCACAGCCCCAACAACACCCACCCCTGCCCCCACAGCACCCGCCCCAGCTCCGGCAGCGCCCACCCCTGCCGCCTCGACGGCCCCCGCCGACCAGGCCCCGGTGCCGCCGTCCCACGCCCCTGGTGCACCCGCTTCCCCGGCCCCTTCCGGTGCCTCCACCCCGCCCGCCGCCGCTCCCGGGTCCTGGCCCACTGCCGCTGCCGCCGGAAGCGGCCGGCGCCCCGGTGGCTGGCCCACGGCCGCGGCACCGGCGGGCGGTCAGCAGGGCGGCCAGCAGGGCCAGGCCCCCGGCCGGGCGCCCGCTGCGCCGCAGCACCAGGCGGGCGGCCCCGCGCAGACGGCCCCCGCGGCTCCGGCGGCACCCGTACCGGGTCCGGCGGCAGCCGCGCCCGTCGGCGGCCTGGACCCGCGTGCGCTCTGGCCGAACATCCTGGAGGCCGTCAAGAACCGCCGCCGCTTCACCTGGATCCTGCTCAGCCAGAACGCCCAGGTGACCGGCTTCGACGGCACCACCCTCCAGCTCGGCTTCGTCAACGCCGGTGCCCGGGACAACTTCGCCGGCAGTGGCAGCGAGGACGTGCTGCGGGCGGCGCTGGCCGAGCAGTTCCACGTGCAGTGGAAGATCGAGGCGGTCGTCGATCCGTCCGGCGGCGGGTCCGTACCTCCGGCCACCGGTGGCTTCGGCGGCGGCGGAGGCGGCGGTTACGGCGGCACGTCCGCCGGAGGCGGTGGTTACGGCGCCTCCGCCGCTCCCCGCCCCGCGGCTTCCCAGGCGGCCTCACAGCCGGCCGCACCCGCGCAGTCCGGCCGTGCGGCCGCTCCTGCCGCACCCACCTCCGCCCCGCGGCCCATGGCCGCCCCCGAGCCGCCGCCCGTCTCCCTCGAGGACGACATCCCCGAGGACGACGACCCGGACCTCGACGAGTCGGCCCTCTCCGGCCACGAACTGATCGTCAAGGAGCTGGGGGCGACGGTGGTGGAGGAGTTCTCCAACGAATAGGCCGGAGCAGCGCGGGGCCTTTGGAGGAAAGTCCAACAAACCCGGGCCCCGGTCTTCGGCGACCTTGCCATTAGGCTGACCCCGTGAAGGTCCTCGTCATCGGCAGCGGCGCCCGCGAACACGCCCTGTGCCACTCCCTGTCCCTCGACCCCGACGTCACCGCGCTGCACTGCGCCCCCGGCAACGCCGGCATCGCCGAGGTGGCCGAGCTGCACCCGGTCGACGCGCTCGACGGCAAGGCGGTCGCCGAGCTGGCCGTCGGCCTCGGTGCCGACCTGGTCGTCGTCGGCCCGGAGGCCCCGCTGGTCGCCGGTGTGGCCGACGCCGTGCGCGCGGCGGGCATCCCGGTGTTCGGCCCGTCCAAGGAGGCGGCGCAGCTGGAGGGCTCCAAGGCCTTCGCCAAGGACGTCATGGCGACGGCCGGGGTGCCGACCGCCCGCTCCTACGTGTGCACGAAGGCCGAGGAGGTCGCCGAGGCCCTGGACGCCTTCGGTGCCCCCTACGTCGTCAAGGACGACGGTCTCGCCGCCGGCAAGGGTGTCGTCGTCACCGACGACCTGGACGCGGCCAAGGCGCACGCCGCCGCCTGTGAACGCGTGGTCGTCGAGGAGTTCCTCGACGGCCCCGAGGTGTCCCTCTTCGCGATCACCGACGGCGAGACGGTCGTACCGCTCCAGCCCGCCCAGGACTTCAAGCGCGCCCTGGACGGTGACGAGGGTCCGAACACCGGCGGCATGGGCGCCTACTCGCCGCTGCCGTGGGCCGATCCGAAGCTGGTCGACGAGGTGCTGCAGACGGTCCTGCAGCCGACGGTGGACGAACTGCACCGCCGCGGCACCCCCTTCTCCGGCCTGCTCTACGCGGGCCTGGCGATCACCGGCCGCGGCGTCCGGGTCATCGAGTTCAACGCCCGTTTCGGCGACCCCGAGACCCAGGTCGTGCTGGCCCGGCTGAGGACCCCGCTGGCCGGCCTCCTGATGGCCGCCGCCACCGGCAACCTCGCCGATCTGCCGCCCCTGCGCTGGAGCGAGGACGCGGCCGTCACCGTCGTCGTCGCCTCGCACAACTACCCCGGCACCCCCCGCACCGGCGACCCGATCACCGGTCTGGACGAGGTGGCCGCCGAGGACGCCCCGCACGCGTACGTCCTGCACGCCGGGACGAAGCAGGACGGTGACGCCGTCGTCAGCGCGGGCGGACGCGTGCTGTCCGTCACCGCCACCGGCAAGGACCTGGCCGAGGCGCGCGAGCGGGCGTACCGGGCGGTGGGCCGGATCCGTCTGGACGGCTCCCAGCACCGCACCGACATCGCCGCGAAGGCGGCGCAGGCAGGCGCCTGACCTGCCCTTCTGTCACCGGCACCACACCCGGGCCCCGGATTTCGAATCCGGGGCCTGATCTTTGCTGTCTGTCACCCACCTCTGACCAAAGCCATTCCATCGAGTGAGCAATGGCCCATACGGCTGACGGGGGCCGAAGCCCCAACTAGGGTGCCGCGCAAGCGTTCCGGCACTTGGCCCACCGGCATTGCGATGTCAGTGGCGGGTGTCACAGTGGGGGAGTGAGCACCACCAGGTCGGCACAGCATCGGCAGCGAGGGGGTGAGGTCGGCACGTGACCGGAATCGGTGCGGAGGCGGGCGCGCAGGCCGCGCGTTCACGGGCCCTCGCCGTACTGCGGGTCCGGGGCCGCGCGCTGGGCGTGGCCCTGCTGCCCGCCGCTGCCGCGGTGATCCTGCTGACCGGCGTGTCCACCGGCCATTTCGTCGGCCCGGGCTGGGACGCCGCCCGGTGGGCCGTGGGCGTCCTCGCCGTGCTGGTGCTGCTGGCCGCCGCCGGTATCGCGCTGGTCGTGGCCCGGGCCCGCCCCGCCGTCAGCCCGACGGTGCCCGTCCCGGAGCGGTCCGCCCCGGACCTGTACCGGATGGTGCGCGACCTCGCCGAGCGCCTGGACGTCCCGGCTCCCTCGGCCATAGCGCTCACCCCGGACTGCGACAGCTGGCTGGAGGACCGCACGCACGCGGCCCACGGCCCGCCCCCGCGCCCCGCGCCCGACGAGATAGCCGGCCCGGGCCGCCGCCGGATCCCCGTCGCACCGGTGCTCGTCATCGGCTCCCCGTTCCTGTGGTGGATGCGCGTCGGCGAGCTGCGCGCGGTCCTCGCCCCGGTCATCGCCGGTACGGGCCCCTCCGCGCACCCGGACATAGCAGCCGCCCGGCGCTTCGTGCGCGGTCTGGACGCGGCGGTCGCGGTCGCCTCGACATCCGGCCGCTGCCCGCTGACCCGGGGGGTGTGCGCGGTCCTCGGCTGGGTGGCCCGGCTGCTGCTGCGCGGCTGCCGGGAGCACGCCACGCAGATGGAGCGCGGGGTCGCCGCGGCGGCGGCCGAGCGGGCCCAGGCCGTCGACTACGGCCTCAGAATCGTTGCCCAGGAGCAGGTCGGCCTCGCCTACGCCGGCTGGGACCGGCTGCTGACCCGGGTCGCGCTGCCCGCCTGGCGGATGGGCCGCTGGCCCTCCGGGCTGGACGCGGGCGTGGTGGCGGCGCTCACCGAGCTGTCACGGCGCGACCGCCTGGCCGAGGGCTTCACCTCCCGGCTCGGCGAGCGCCCCGCCTGCGACCTGCTGGAAGAGCCCGGCGCGGTGGACGAGGCCGCCTCGCTGCTCGCCGCGCGGCTCTTCCACGGAGGTCCCGCGGAGTCCGGCCCGGACTGGGCGCCGGTGGACTGGCAGGCGTACCCGGAGGAGGTCGTGGACCGCACCTGGCGCGCCGACGCGGCCCGTCTGCACCGCGTCCTGGACTCCCTCGGTGTCCGCCCCTCGCTCGACCCCGCGACCCCCGACCCCGGCGGCCCCACCCTCGCCCGCGTCCTGGACCACCTCACCGAGCCCGGCCTGGAAGCAGCAGCACCGAAACCCCCGTACGACGGGCTGCTAGCCGCCGACGGCGAGTGCACCCCGCAGGGGCCACCCGCCCCCGACGACGAAATCGGTCCCGGAGGTACCGGTGGGAACCCGGACGCCGAGGGCGAAGCCGAGGCGCCACAGGCAACCCGCAGTGCGACCGTCGCCGCCGGCCTCACCGCCGCGCTGGCCCGGGAGGAGTCCGGTGTGCCAGGAGGTGCGACCGCCACCGGTCGGAGCCCCGAGAGCGTCCTGTGGGACGACGACGGGCTGCCCCTGTTCCCGCTGCAGCCTCCGCGCACCGCTCGCGACCTGCTCACCGACCACGTCACGGCGATGGTGTGCTGCGCGGCCGTCGACACCGCCGGCGCGGTCCCCGCCCTGGACTGGCTGGACGGCCCCTCCCTGCTGCTGGGCGGCGAGCGGGCCGCCGATCTCACGCCCAGGGTGCTCAGCCTCGTCGAGGAGGGAGACCCGGGTCCGCTGCGCGACTGGCTGGCCGCGTCCGGGATACGCCCCGAGAAGCCCGTACGGCTCGTTTAACGGGAGCCTTGTCTTCCAGTTCAGGTCAATTCGCAACGAGTAGTGACCGAGCCCGTGCGTTATGTGATGTGCTGGGAGCGACCACGCACCTGGCAAAGGCGTGCGACATACGACAGCACGGCCGAGTCCGGTGCGTACAACCGAGCACGTCGAGCACCACCGAGACAGGACGACACGGGGGCATGAGGGAGGGGACGGCCATGGCCTCGGACCACATTCGCCGCTGGGAGTCCGGAGCTCTCGCGCACGCCGTCACGGATCCTTTCGGCCAGGGTCCGGTGCCCTGGCTGCGCGGAAGTGAGAGCTACTTCGACGACACCGGTCATGTCGTGCCCTGGTACGTCGACCCGGGCCCGCAGCAGCTCACCGACGGCAGGCCCCGGGTGCCCGCGCCGCGTGCGGGCGGAACCGGCCCCCGCGCGGCCGACGACGTGCACCGCCAGATCAAGGGCTTCACCTCCACCGGCGCGGTCAGGCCCGGCGAGGCGATCGACTTCCATGTCACGGTCGACCCGCCCCAGGAGTTCAGCGTCGACGTCTACCGGATCGGCCACTACGGCGGCGACGGCGCCTCCAAGATCACCACCAGCCCTCGGCTGTCCGGCATCGTCCAGCTCCCGCCGCTGGCCGCCGACCGCACGGTCTCCTGCCACCACTGGTGGCTGTCCTGGCGGCTCCAGGTGCCCTCCCACTGGCGCATCGGCGCCTATGTGGCCGTCCTCACCACCGCCGACGGCTACCGCTCCCACGTGCCGTTCACGGTCCGCGACGACCACCCCGCCGACCTGCTCCTGCTGCTGCCGGACATCACCTGGCAGGCGTACAACCTGTATCCGGAGGACGGCCGCACCGGCGCCAGCCTCTACCACGCCTGGGACGAGAAGGGCCGGCTGCTCGGCGAGGCCGACGCGGCGACCACCGTCTCCTTCGACCGCCCCTACGCGGGCGCGGGCCTGCCGCTGCACGTCGGGCACGCCTACGACTTCATCCGCTGGGCCGAGCGCTACGGCTACGACCTCGCCTACGCCGAAGCCCGTGATCTGCACGCCGGCCGCGTCGATCCCACCCGCTACCGGGGCCTGGTCTTCCCCGGCCACGACGAGTACTGGTCGGTGCCGATGCGCCGGGCCGTCGAGGACGCCCGCGACCGGGGCACGTCGCTGGTGTTCCTCTCCGCCAACACCATGTACTGGCAGGTGGAGCTGGGCCCGTCCCCGTCCGGCGTGCCGAACCGGCTGCTGACCTGCCGCAAGCGCAAGGGCCCCGGAAAGCCGGTGCTGTGGCGCGAGGTCGACCGGCCCGAGCAGCAACTGGTCGGCATCCAGTACGCGGGCCGCGTGCCCGAGCCGCACCCGCTGATCGTCCGCAACGCCGGCCACTGGCTGTGGGAGGCGACGGGCGCGCACGAGGGCGACGAGATCGAGGGCCTGGTCGCGGGCGAGGCCGACCGGTACTTCCCGCGCACCCCGCTGCCCGAGCACGACGAGCGCATCCTGCTCGCCCACTCCCCGTACACCGACAGCGAGGGCGCCCTGCGCCACCAGGAGACCTCCCTCTACCGCGCCCCCTCCGGCGCCTGGGTCTTCGCCTCCGGCACCTTCGCCTGGTCCCCGGCCCTGGACCGCCCCGGCCATGTGGACCCCCGTATCCAGCGCGCCACCGCGAACCTGCTGGACCGCATCTGCAAACGCGACTGACGACCCCCCGGCCGCGGCGGACCAGCGCATACGGGAGAATCGAGGCACTTGCACGAAACCACGGGGAGGAACCGTGTCCGGATTCGTAGAAAAGCCCGAGCCGATCCAGGTTCCGGGCCTGGTGCACCTGCACACCGGGAAGGTGCGCGAGCTGTACCAGAACGAGGCGGGCGACCTCGTGATGGTCGCCAGCGACCGCATGTCCGCCTTCGACTGGGTGCTGCCCACGGAGATCCCCGACAAGGGCCGGGTCCTCACCCAGCTCTCCCTGTGGTGGTTCGACCAGCTGCGCGACCTGGCCCCCAACCACGTCATCAGCACCGAGCTGCCCGAAGGCGCCCCCGCCGACTGGGCGGGCCGCACGCTGGTCTGCAAGTCCCTGAGGATGGTCCCGGTCGAGTGCGTGGCCCGCGGCTACCTCACCGGCTCGGGCCTGGTCGAGTACGACGAGTCCCGTACGGTCTGCGGCCTCGCCCTCCCCGAAGGCCTCGTCGACGGCTCCGAACTCCCCGCCCCGATCTTCACCCCGGCCACCAAGGCCGAGGTCGGCGAGCACGACGAGAACGTCTCCTACGAGGAGGTCGCCCGTCAGGTCGGCGCCGAGACCGCCGCCCAGCTGCGCCAGGCCACGCTCGCCGTGTACTCCCGCGCCCGGGACATCGCCCGCGAGCGGGGCATCATCCTGGCCGACACCAAGTTCGAGTTCGGCTTCGACGGGGGCTCCCTCGTCCTCGCCGACGAGGTCCTCACCCCGGACTCCTCCCGCTTCTGGCCGGCCGACCAGTGGCAGCCGGGCCGCGCCCAGCCGTCGTACGACAAGCAGTTCGTCCGGAACTGGCTGACCTCCGCCGCGTCCGGCTGGGACCGCAAGAGCGAGCAGCCCCCGCCGGCGCTGCCGCAGGAGGTCGTGGCGGCGACCCGGCAGAAGTACGTGGAGGCGTACGAGCGCCTCACGGGCATGAGCTGGAGCTAGAGACACGAAAAGACCCCGGTCCAGTGGACCGGGGTCTTTCTCCCGAGCGGACGACGAGGCTCGAACTCGCGACCTCAACCTTGGCAAGGTTGCGCTCTACCAACTGAGCTACGTCCGCGTTGCGCCGTGGCGCGAGAGCAACTATACCCAACCTCGCTCCCGTGCGAGACGCACCGCCGCATGACGGTTTTCCGCACCGAGCTTGGTGACGGCCGAGGAGAGGTAGTTCCGCACGGTCCCCGGGGACAGCGCGGCCCGCTCGGCGACCTCCGCGACCGGTGCTCCGTCGGCCGCCAGTTCCAGCACCTCGGCCTCCCGCGCGGTCAGCGGGGAATCCCCGGCGGAGATCGCGTCGGCGGCCAACTCCGGGTCGACGTAACGGCTTCCGGCGTGCACGGTCCGGATGATCTCGGCGAGCCGCCGCGCGCTGACCGTCTTCGGGACGAACCCCCGCACACCGGCCGCGAGCGCCCGTTTCAGATGGCCGGGCCGCCCGTGCCCGGTGACGATCAGCACCCGGCAGCCGGGCAGTTCGGCCCGCAGGGATGTGGCGACCTTCACACCGTCGGCGCCCGGCATCTGGAGATCCAGCACGGCGACATCGGGTGTGTGGGCCCGCGCCATCGCCAGCGCCTCGGGTCCGCTGGCCGCCTCCGCGACGACGAGGAGATCGTCCTCCAGCGACAGCAGCGCGGCCAGCGCGCCGCGGATCAGATGCTCGTCGTCGGCGAGCAGCAGCCGTACCGGGGTGCTCATGACGTGATCACGTGTTCGTGTTCGTCGTAGTGCATGAAGCCAGCGTCCCGGCGCCAGGGCCGGGTCGGCAGTGCGCGCTGTCATCGCTCGGCATGACAAATGTCAGAGGCGTGCAGGAACATGTCAGAGCCGCACGGGGAACGTGTCAGCGGCATACAGGGAACGTGTCAGCGGCACACGCAAAAAACCCCGGTCGCGATGACCGGGGCTTTCCCTGGAGCGGACGACGAGGCTCGAACTCGCGACCTCAACCTTGGCAAGGTTGCGCTCTACCAACTGAGCTACGTCCGCACTGCTCCCGACCGGCTCCCACCGATCGGTGCGAGCACCAGCCTACCTGATCCACCAGAGTGGTTGTGACCGGTGCCAGAGCGGGTGACAGGAATCGCACACTGCGCCTTCCCCCTGGAAGGGGGATGTTCTACTACTGAACTACACCCGCACGATCCTCGGGGTTTCGGCCCTTTCGGCCTCGCCCCTCGGCGTGCTCCAGACATTAGCTGATCAACAGGGGGGTCGCGCAAGTCGGCTCCCCTTGTTGCCCGGTATGCCCAAGTGCACAGCCCTCAGGGTCCGCTGACGGGCCCTGAGGACTGCCCCTTCGCGGGCTTCACTGCGCGGCGCTGAAGGCCTCGTAGACCTTCTTGGGGATGCGTCCGCGGGCCGGGACGTCCATCTTGTTGGCCTGGGCCCAGGCGCGGACGGCCGCCGGGTCGGGGGCGACCTCCGTCTGCTTGTACGCCTTGCCGGAGCGCGACCGCTTGCGGCCGGCCTCGACGTAGGGCGCGAGCGCCTTGCGCAGTTTCTTGGCGTTGGTTTCGTTCAGGTCGATCTCGTACGACTTGCCGTCGAGTCCGAAGGCGATCGTTTCCGCCGCTTCCGAGCCGTCGATGTCGTCAAAGAGCGTGACCACGACCTTTTGCGCCACGAATATCGGTCCCTTCGTGCGGCACGTCGATACAGCTCAACGGCGATGACGTGCCGAGTATCGGCTATTGCCAATTCATTTGTACAGTGCCCGGCAATGCAAAGTGAAGCCCGACTAAATCCGCCCGCGTGTCCGGACACAATAGGCGGACGGCGCGGACTGTCGAACTTTCCCAGAACTTTTCACGGCGGTACGGCTTCGACACCCGATCGTGATGCGCCTCACGTAGTTTCCTACAACTCTACTCGCGTAGAAATTTTGTGCGGGTAGTCTGAAGGAACCTGCTCAGCACCACACACCGGGAGTGCCAGTGGCACGCGTCGTAGTCGACGTCATGCTCAAGCCGGAGATCCTCGACCCCCAGGGCCAGGCGGTCCAGCGTGCGCTGCCGCGTCTGGGTTTCGAAGGGATCTCGGACGTACGTCAGGGAAAGCGTTTCGAACTGGAAGTTGACGGGCCCGTTGACGAGGCCGCGCTCGCCCGCATCCACGCTCTTGCGGAATCCTTCCTCGCCAACACGGTGATCGAGGACTTCACCGTCAAGGTGGAAGAAGTCGCGGAGGCGGCCAAGTGACCGCTCGTATTGGCGTCGTCACTTTCCCGGGCAGCCTCGACGACCGGGACACCCAGCGCGCGGTCCGCCTCGCGGGCGCCGAACCGGTCGCCCTGTGGCACAAGGACAAGGACCTCAAGCAGGTCGACGCCGTGGTTCTTCCCGGCGGTTTCTCCTACGGCGACTATCTGCGGGCCGGTGCCATCTCCCGGTTCTCGCCGGTGATGGAGACGGTCATCGAGCAGGCGAAGGCCGGCCTGCCGGTCCTCGGCATCTGCAACGGCTTCCAGGTCCTCACCGAGGCCCACCTCCTCCCGGGTGCGATGCTCGGCAACGACCACCTCCACTTCATCTGCCGCGACCAGAAGCTGCGGGTGGAGAACGCGGGTACCTCCTGGACCGGTGACTACCGCCAGGGCCAGGAGATCCACATCCCGCTGAAGAACATGGACGGCCGGTACGTCGCCGACGAGTACACGCTCGACAAGCTGGAGGCGGAGGGCCGCGTCGTCTTCCGGTACCTCGACCACAACCCCAACGGCTCGCTGCGGGACATCGCCGGCATCACCAACGAGGCCGGGAACGTCGTCGGCCTCATGCCGCACCCCGAGCACGCCGTCGAGCCGCTGATCGGTACGGGCCGTACCGACGGCCTCCCCTTCTTCACCTCGATCCTCAAGAAGCTGGTCAACGCATGAGCCGGACGCCTCTGGACACGGTCGAGCACGCGGCCGCGACCCCCGACGTCGAGCTGCCCTGGGCCGAACTCGGCCTGAAGAAGGACGAGTACGAGCGCGTGGTCGAGATCCTCGGCCGCCGGCCCACCGGTGCCGAGCTTGCCATGTACTCCGTCATGTGGTCCGAGCACTGCTCGTACAAGTCCTCCAAGGTCCATCTGCGCCAGTTCGGCGAGAAGGCACCGCAGAGCGACGCGCTGCTGGTGGGCATCGGTGAGAACGCGGGTGTCGTCGACGTCGGCCAGGGTTACGCGGTCACCTTCAAGGTCGAGTCGCACAACCACCCGTCGTACGTCGAGCCCTACCAGGGCGCGGCCACCGGCGTCGGCGGCATCGTCCGCGACATCATCGCGATGGGCGCCCGCCCGGTCGCGGTGGTCGACCCCCTGCGCTTCGGCGCCGCGGACCACCCGGACACCAAGCGGGTGCTCCCGGGCGTGGTCGCGGGCATCGGCGGCTACGGCAACTGCCTGGGCCTGCCCAACATCGGCGGTGAGGTCGTCTTCGACTCCTGCTACCAGGGGAACCCGCTGGTCAACGCCGGTGCGATCGGCGTGATGCGGCACGAGGACATCCACCTCGCCAAGGCCTCCGGCGCGGGCAACAAGGTCATCCTCTACGGCGCCCGTACGGGCGGCGACGGCATCGGCGGCGCGTCGATCCTGGCCTCGGAGACCTTCGACGACGCGAAGCCGTCCAAGCGTCCCGCGGTCCAGGTCGGCGACCCCTTCCAGGAGAAGCTCCTCATCGAGTGCACCCTGGAGGCCTTCCGGGAGAAGCTGGTCGTCGGCATCCAGGACCTGGGCGCGGCGGGTCTGTCCTGCGCCACGTCCGAGCTGGCGTCGAACGGCTCCGGCGGTATGCGCGTGACGCTGGACGACGTCCCGCTGCGCGACTCGACCCTGTCTCCTGAGGAGATCCTCATGAGCGAGTCGCAGGAGCGCATGTGCGCGGTGGTCGAGCCGGAGAAGGTCGACCGCTTCCTGGAGATCTGCGCCAAGTGGGACGTGATCGCCACGGTCATCGGTGAGGTGACGGACGGCGACCGCCTGGAGATCTACTGGCACGGCGGCAAGATCGTCGACGTCGACCCGCGCACGGTCGCCCACGAGGGCCCGGTGTACGAGCGCCCGTTCGCCCGCCCGTCCTGGCAGGACGCCCTCCAGGCCGACGACGCGAACAAGCTGCCGCGTCCCTCGTCGAGCGAGGAGCTCAAGGCCCAGGTCCTGAAGCTGGTCGGCTCCCCCAACCAGGCGTCGAAGAAGTGGATCACGTCCCAGTACGACCACTTCGTGCAGGGCAACACCGTTCTGGCCCAGCCGGAGGACTCCGGCATGATCCGCATCGACGACGAGACCGGCCTCGGCGTCGCCATCGCGACCGACGGCAACGGCCGCTACGCCAAGCTGGACCCGTACACGGGCGCGCAGCTGGCCCTGGCGGAGGCGTACCGGAACGTGGCGACGACGGGCGCGAAGCCGCTCGCGGTGTCGGACTGCCTGAACTTCGGCTCGCCGGAGGACCCGGCGGTCATGTGGCAGTTCGCGGAGGCGGTGCGCGGTCTGGCGGACGCCTGTCAGCAGCTGGGCACCCCGGTGACCGGCGGCAATGTGTCCTTGTACAACCAGACGGGCGAGGCGGCGATCCACCCGACGCCGGTCGTGGCGGTCCTGGGCGTGATCGACGACGTCGCCCGCCGCACGCCGGTCGCCTTCCAGGAGGAGGGCCAGCTGATCTACCTCCTCGGCGACACCCGTGAGGAGTTCGGCGGCTCGGCCTGGTCCCAGGTGGTCCACGACCACCTCGGCGGCCTGCCCCCGGCCGTGGACCTGGAGCGGGAACGCCTGCTGGCCGAGATCCTGGTCTCCGCCTCCCGCGACGGCATGATCGACTCCGCGCACGACCTGTCCGACGGCGGTCTGGTCCAGGCGGTCGTGGAGTCGGCGTTGCTCGGCGGCAAGGGCGCGCGTCTGGTCGTACCCGACGGCCTCGACGCCTTCACCTTCCTCCTCTCCGAGTCGGCCGGCCGGGCGATCGTCGCCGTGCCGCGCTCGGAGGAGGTCCGCTTCAACGACATGTGCGGCGCGCGGGGCCTGCCGGCCACCCGGATCGGTGTCGTGGACGGTGAGGCCGTGGAGGTCCAGGGCGAGTTCACGCTCACGCTGGAGGAGCTGCGCAAGGCGCACGAGGAGACGATCCCGGCGCTGCTGGCGTAGTCGTAGTACGCCGGTGAAGGCCCCGTCCGGGACGCCGGGCGGGGCCTGTCTCATGCGGTGACGGGTTCCTTCGCCGGTTCCGCCTCGGCCGGGCCGGCCGTCGGCAGGCGCAGGGCGAGCAGCAGGCACAGCGCCATCACCCCGGCGCCGCACAGGAACACCGTGTCCATCGCGGAGACGTACGCCTCCACCCCGGCGGAGTGCGCCGCGCCCCGCAGTGCGGCCAGCGAGCCGATGTCGCCGGGGCCGTCGTACAGGCGGTCGAGGAGGGTGCCGAAGAGCGAGGCGCCCACGGCCGTCCCGAGGGCCTGGAAGAAGCGATGGCGGTGGTGGCGACGCCGAGCTGGCGGCGGGGTGCGGCCTCCTGCACCAGTTGGATCAGCTGGCCGAGGAGCCGCTGTGGCCACGGAGGCGCCGCTGATCACAAAGGTGCGCTCGGACCAGCCGCGTTCGGTGTGAGTCGGCCGGTGGCGACACCGACCGCCATGATCCGGATGGCCACCGGGATGAGGAACAGCCTGGCGGAGGAGCTGGTGATGCCGCGCGCGACCTGAAGGTGGAGCACCACCGCCGGATCGATGCCGGTGAAACCGTCGACCAGGTGGTCGCCGACGCCGCCGAACGCGCCCGGCAGGCCTTTGCCCTGGTCGAAAACGGCCTGAAGGACTACGCGGTCAGGGCATAGGCTCACCGCCATGCCCCCGGCCAGGAAACGTGCCCGCAGCTACGACCCCGTCAGGACCCGCGCCGCGGTCCTCGCCCAGTTCGGACATGTCCGGGAAGCCGTCCGAGGCCTCCCTCGGGAGCAGCTCGCGCTGCCCACCCGGCTCGGCGAGTGGACCGTACGCGACCTGATCGCGCACATCGGGATGGCGCTCACCGCGATCCACCGGGCGCTCGCCCTGCCCGAGCCGCCGAAGGCGGACGCCGTCGTGCTCGACTGGCCCTTCGCCACCGCGGCCAACGCCGACGCCATCGACGCGTTCACCCGGGACATCGCCGCCGAACACCCCGACCTCGATGCCTACCTCGCGGACATCGAGCACTCCCTGCGCGCTCTGCTCGCGGACCACCCCGGTACCCGGATCCTCCGGACGAGCGCCGGCGCGATGCCTCTGGACGACTATCTGGTCACCCGGGCCGCGGAACTCGTCGTCCACACCGACGACCTGAACGCCGCCGTGCCCGGCCTGGACGTGCCGTACGACCGTCAGGCCCTGGCCACCGCCACCCGCCTGCTCGCCGACGCCCTCGCCGTCAAGGCGCCCGGCGGCTCCACCGAGGTGCGTGTGCCGCCGTACGCCGTGGTGCAGTGCGTCGAGGGGCCCCGGCACACCCGCGGCACCCCGCCCAACGTGGTCGAGACCGACCCGCTGACCTGGGTCCGGCTCGCCACCGGGCGCCTGGCCTGGAAAGACGCCCTTGAGGAGGCCAAGGTGAGCGCCGGCGGGGAGCGGGCGGACCTCGGGGGCCTGCTGCCGCTCATGGCGTAGGCCCCGGCAGCGGAACCGTTCGTACCGCTGGTCCGTCGTACCCGTATGAACCGGTACAAGCAGCGCATGACCCTGACGGCGGCCGCCGTGTTCGTCCCGCTCACGGTGGCCTGTGGCATCGGAAAGGCGGACAGTGGTCCGGTGGGCGTCCAGCAGTCACGGGTGACCGGCATCGACTGGCGGGTCGACAGCCTCACCGCCGGCGGTACGGCCCGGCACGCGCCCGCCGTCGCCCGCCTCCGCATCGACGAGGACGGCAAGGCGGCCGGCAACCTGGGCTGCAACCAGTTCAGCGCCCGGGCCACCGTGCACGGCGACCGGATCACCTTCGGCGACCTGCGTATGACCAGGATGGCCTGTGCCCCGGACCGCATGGACTTCGAGCGCGCCCTCGCCCGCGCGCTCACCACCGGCACCCTCGTCGCCAAGACCGACGACGGGAAGCTGACGCTCACCGACGGCGACGGCGACCGCATCCACCTCAGCCGCAGCGCGCCCGAATGATGTGCGACGCCTCACTCGCGCATCGGGCGAAAAGCGGCTGAGACCACTGCGGGGCAGACCCCCGACGGTCGCGCGGGCACCAAGCGCCCCGCGTTGACCTGCGCAGACGCGGAAACCGACAAGGTGATCGCGACCGCTGTGCCGGTCACGGCAGCGCCGACAGGTATTCCCCAATTCGGACCAGTGGTCGACCTCGCCTACACTCGGTGGCGTGCCACGTGGTGACGGTCGACTCAATCACGATCTGCTTCCCGGCGAGAAGGGCCCCCAGGACGCTTGCGGCGTCTTCGGTGTCTGGGCTCCGGGTGAAGAGGTCGCAAAGCTCACGTACTTCGGGCTCTACGCCCTCCAGCACCGGGGTCAGGAATCCGCGGGAATCGCGGTCAGCAACGGCTCCCAGATCCTCGTCTTCAAGGACATGGGCCTGGTCTCCCAGGTCTTCGACGAGACCTCGCTCGGTTCGCTCCAGGGTCATATCGCGGTCGGACACGCCCGCTACTCGACCACCGGCGCCTCCGTGTGGGAGAACGCCCAGCCGACGTTCCGCGCCACCGCGCACGGCTCGATCGCGCTCGGCCACAACGGCAACCTGGTCAACACGGCGCAGCTCGCCGAGATGGTCGCCGAGCTGCCGAACGACAACAACAGCCGCTCCACCCGGGTCGCGGCCACCAACGACACCGACCTGCTGACGGCGCTGCTCGCCGCCCAGGTCGACGAGGACGGCAAGCCGCTCACCATCGAGCAGGCCGCCCACCAGGTCCTGCCGAAGGTGCGGGGCGCCTTCTCGCTCGTCTTCATGGACGAGCAGACCCTCTACGCCGCCCGTGACCCGCAGGGCATCCGCCCGCTGGTCCTCGGCCGCCTGGAGCGCGGCTGGGTGGTCGCCTCCGAGAGCGCGGCCCTGGACATCTGCGGCGCCAGCTTCGTGCGCGAGATCGAGCCGGGCGAGTTCGTGGCCGTCGACGAGAACGGTCTGCGCAGCTCCCGATTCGCAGAAGCGAAGCCCAAGGGCTGTGTCTTCGAGTATGTGTACCTGGCCCGCCCGGACACCGACATCGCCGGCCGGAACGTGTACCTCTCGCGCGTGGAGATGGGCCGCCGGCTCGCCAAGGAAGCCCCCGTCGAGGCGGACCTGGTCATAGCGACCCCGGAGTCCGGCACGCCGGCCGCCATCGGCTACGCGGAGGCCTCCGGCATCCCCTTCGGCGCGGGTCTCGTGAAGAACGCGTACGTCGGCCGTACGTTCATCCAGCCGTCCCAGACCATCCGCCAGCTGGGTATCCGCCTGAAGCTGAACCCGCTGAAGGAAGTCATCAAGGGCAAGCGCCTGGTCGTCGTCGACGACTCGATCGTGCGCGGCAACACCCAGCGGGCCCTGGTGCGGATGCTGCGGGAGGCCGGCGCCGCGGAGGTCCACATCCGGATCTCCTCGCCGCCCGTGAAGTGGCCCTGCTTCTTCGGCATCGACTTCGCCACGCGCGCGGAACTGATCGCCAACGGCATGACCATCGAGGAGATCGGCACCAGCCTCGGCGCCGACTCGCTCGCCTACATCTCCATCGACGGCATGATCGAGGCGACCACGATCGCCAAGCCGAACCTGTGCCGCGCCTGCTTCGACGGCGAGTACCCGATGGAGCTGCCGGACCCGGAGCTGCTCGGCAAGCAGCTGCTGGAGACCGAGCTGGCCGCCGGCCCGGCCGCGACGGCCGCCGCCGACGCGATCCGCCGCCCGTAACACCCTGCACATCCCGCAGGACGACACGAAAGCTCTCACAGTCATGTCTGAGACAACTGGTGCCAGCTACGCAGCGGCGGGCGTCGACATCGAGGCGGGCGACCGCGCCGTGGAACTCATGAAGGAGTGGGTGAAGAAGACCCAGCGCCCCGAGGTCCTCGGCGGCCTCGGCGGCTTCGCCGGGCTCTTCGACGCCTCCGCCCTCAAGCGTTACGAGCGCCCGCTGCTCGCCTCCGCCACGGACGGCGTCGGCACGAAGGTCGACGTCGCGCGCCGCATGGGCGTCTACGACACCATCGGCCACGACCTGGTCGCCATGGTCATGGACGACATCGTGGTGTGCGGCGCCGAGCCGCTGTTCATGACGGACTACATCTGCGTCGGCAAGGTCCACCCCGAGCGTGTCGCGGCCATCGTGAAGGGCATCGCGGAGGGCTGTGTGCTCGCCGGGTGCGCCCTGGTGGGCGGCGAGACGGCCGAGCACCCGGGTCTGCTGGGCGAGGACGACTTCGACGTGGCCGGCGCCGGTACGGGCGTCGTGGAGGCCGACCGGCTGCTCGGCGCGGATCGCATCCGTAAGGGTGACGCGGTGATCGCCATGGCGTCCTCCGGGCTTCACTCGAACGGGTACTCCCTGGTCCGCCACGTCCTGCTGAACACGGCGGGCCTGGCCCTGGAGACGGAGGTCCCGGAGCTCGGCCGCAGCCTCGGCGAGGAACTGCTGGAGCCCACGAAGATCTACTCGCTGGACTGCCTCGCCCTGACCCGCACCACGGAGGTGCACGCCTTCTCGCACATCACCGGCGGCGGGCTCGCGGCCAACCTGGCCCGCGTCATCCCGGACGGGCTGCACGCCACCGTCGACCGCTCCACCTGGACCCCGGGCGCGATCTTCGACCTGGTCGGGAAGACCGGGAACGTCGAGCGCCTGGAGCTGGAGAAGACCCTCAACATGGGCGTCGGCATGATGGCGATCGTGCCCGAGGAGTCCACCGAGGTGGCCCTCGCCACCCTGGCCGACCGTGGTGTCGAGGCATGGGTGGCCGGCGAGATCACCGAGCGGGGCGAGAAGACGACCGGCGCCGACATGGTCGGAGACTACGCCGGCTGAACCTGCGGGTAGCACAGAAGCCGGTCGGTGGCAGTGCCACCGACCGGACAAGTGCTCAGTGCAAGGTCAAGCGCCGCGACGATGCTGTGAGGGCCCGTCGTCTTCATCCTCGTCGTCGTCCCCATAGAGGTCGGCGTAACGAGAGTAAAGATCGTCCTCTTCATTCTCATCGTCTTCGAACGGCTCGCTGTTCGGCGGCTGGCTCGAAGTCGATGCGCCCAGTTCACTGGCCAGCCGTGACAGATCAGTCCCACCGCTGTTGTACTTCAGCTGGCGGGCGACCTTCGTCTGCTTGGCCTTGGCCCGGCCGCGCCCCATGGCTCGACCCCCTCGGTGACGGGGCTTGATGGCCCCAGAGTCTGACACGCGTTCATGATCTGGAACGGACCCTCCGCGGAGAGGCCGGTCCGTAGGGCTTCCACGGTACCTGAGCCCACGCCCATACGGTACGTCGCCCGCAGCACGCGCGTGTGCCCAGGACCTTCGAGGCGCCCCGTCCTCGCTGGTCAGTGGCGATTTTAACCACTTATCGGGGAACGACCCGCCGGTGGAAGTGAGAGTTCTCTCGAAGTTCCCGCCGACGGGTACCGCTCACCTGTGCGACCGGGTCACTGCGCGGCGTGTCCCGCGCGCGCCTCGGCCATCCGCTGCTCGGCGATCCGGTCGGCCGCGGCGGCCGGCGGAATCCCGTCTTCCTTCGCACGTGCGAATATGGCCAGCGTGGTGTCGAAGATCTTCGCCGCCTTGGCCTTGCACCGGTCGAAGTCGAACCCGTGCAGCTCGTCGGCCACCTGGATGACCCCGCCGGCGTTCACCACGTAGTCCGGCGCGTAGAGGATCCCGCGGTCGGCCAGGTCCTTCTCGACGCCCGGGTGCGCGAGCTGGTTGTTGGCCGCGCCGCACACCACCTGGGCGGTGAGCACCGGGACGGAGTCGTCGTTCAGGGCGCCGCCGAGCGCGCAGGGGGCGTAGATGTCCAGCCCCTCGGTCCGGATCAGCGCCTCGGTGTCCGCGACCGCCGTCACACCGGCCGGGTACTGCTCCAGGATCCGCTGGACGGCGTCCGCGCGTACGTCCGTGACGACGACCTCGGCGCCCTCGTCGCGCAGGTGCTTCACCAGGTGGTGGCCGACCTTGCCGACGCCCGCGATGCCGACCTTGCGGCCGCGCAGCGAGGGGTCGCCCCACAGGTGCTGGGCGGAGGCGCGCATGCCCTGGTAGACGCCGAAGGCGGTGAGCACCGAGGAGTCCCCGGCGCCGCCGTTCTCGGGAGAGCGGCCGGTGGTCCAGCGGCACGCGCGGGCCACGACGTCCATGTCGGCGACGTACGTGCCGACGTCGCACGCGGTGACATAGCGACCGCCGAGCGAGGCGACCATGCGCCCGTAGGCGAGCAGCAGCTCCTCGGTCTTGTCGCGCTCCGGGTCGCCGATGATCACGGCCTTGCCGCCGCCGTGGTCGAGGCCGGCCATGGCGTTCTTGTACGACATGCCGCGGGCGAGGTTGAGGGCGTCGGCGACGGCCTCGGCCTCGGTCGCGTAGGGGTAGAAGCGCGTGCCGCCGAGGGCCGGGCCCAGGGCGGTGGAGTGGATGGCGATCACGGCTTTCAGGCCGGTCGCGCGATCCTGGCAGAGCACGACCTGCTCATGGCCGCCCTGGTCCGACTGGAACAGGGTGTGCAGGACATCAGCAGGTGCGCCAATTACGTCGGTCACTGTGGTGACTCCTGTGTAAAGAGCGGCGAGTGGGGTCGGACCCCGTACGGGTGGCGGGGTGCCGTGGCATGAGCGTAGAGCCTTGGCGCGACCACCATCCGTGCAGTGTTCAGGATCACTCTCCTGGGCCTCTGGTGCACGCATGACCGTGGCACGATTTGCAGTGGTTTTGCAGCGGTTTTCGAGCGGGGCCCGATGGGGAGGGAGCAGGCGTGCCGAAGGTGTCCTCCGTGGTCGTCCCCTATGCCGCGTACCTGCGCGTGTACGAGCCGCTGGCCGCCTTCCCGGAGCCGGAGCGCAGCCACTGGGCGCGCTACGCCCGCCGCTCCGACCGCCCCTCCTACCAGGACGAACTGCGCCGTTCCCTGGCCGACTTGCTGCCGACCCCGCCGGTCGCGGTACCGGTGCACGAGAGTGGCGACGCGTTCGTGGCGGAGGTCGACGGCGTGGTCTGCGTGTGTCCCTGGCGGACCCGGCTGCGCGGCTGGCAGGCGCTCGGCGAACTGGCGGAGGAGCTTCCGGCGCCGGTCCTGGACGCGGTGCTGCCCCCGGTCGTACGCCGCCAGGCGGCCCAGGACTACGAGCGCTGGCTCGCCCGCAACCCCGACGCCCGCCCGTGGATCCGTACGGCGACCTGGCAGGTGCCGCTGAACTGGTTCGTGCTGGTCTCCGACGAGGAGCGGCGGTACGACAAGGGCACCGCGGAGGTGCCGCCGCTGCTGCGCTACCGCACGCCGATGGTGCAGGCCCGGCGCCGGGTGGCGCGGGCGCTGCGCACGCTCAGGGACACCGTCGAGGAGAGCCCGCTGATCGACGGCCTGCTGGACGTCGGCCGCTGGCTGGAGGAGTTCCACCCGCGCTCCCTGGTGGAGCTGGACTACGGCGGCCTGGTGCACGTCCTGCCGGCCGGCGAGCTGGAGGGCGACCACTCGGCGGCGGAGGTGGCCGAGGGCATCGAGGCGCTGCGCCGGGGGGACGGGGCGGCGGCCGGAGAGGTCTATGTGCGGCTCGCGGAGCGGTGGCGGGCGGTCCGGGACCGGCGTTCCGCGAACTGAGTGACGTAACCGAGTGACGTACGTCACGGCTCGAACGGCGTCGAACGACGTACGGTCTACGGCACTTGCCCATCTGACGGGGCGTTGGTCTCGATCTGGACTTTTGTCTCAAGGGTGACGGACAGCACTTACAAGAGCCTTGCCCTAAGTGCCGCCCCTCATGCCAAAATAGGACAAGGAGTCCGGGGAGGGCTCCGTCCGTCCAACTATGCTCCACTGTGGGCGGATTCTCAGCATTGCACGCTTTGGGGGGTCTGGTGACTCCTGATCGCCCTGTGACTGATCGTCACAGTGGCGTGACTGTCCGCTATGGCATGGTCCATCGGCATCCGTCGCTGATGAACACCTGGGAGGGCAATTCCATCGGTTTGGCCGACGCGGCTGGACAGATGGTGTAGTTGTAGTGCCGAGGACAAGCCGTTCGTCCTATAACCGACTCGACTCGCGTCCGCCATTTCGGGCAACGCGGGTCAAGGTGCAGAATTTAGAGGAAAGAACCGAGAAGGTTCGGTTCTCCCGAGGAGGCCGCTCATGACCGCTCGCACCCCTGATGCCGAGCCGCTGCTGACCCCCGCTGAGGTCGCCACCATGTTCCGCGTCGACCCCAAGACGGTCACGCGGTGGGCGAAGGCCGGCAAGCTTACGTCCATCCGTACACTCGGCGGGCACCGCCGCTACCGCGAGGCCGAGGTCCGCGCTCTGCTCGCGGGCATCCCGCAGCAGCGCAGCGAGGCCTGAACCCTCGCATAACCGGGCAATGCGGCTGGTCCCCCAGCCTGTCGAGGCGCCCGGAACCCTAGCTCCAAGCGACGCGGGACCTGCCCCAACAGGCCCCTCGCCCCAGCCGAAGAGAACATTGTAGGCAGCGACACAGGGTGCGTCGTAGATCGCGCTGGACTCCGCCGGGTCCAGCGCGATCTTTTTTGTGCGCTGGTCGGGCGCTGGACGGACTGATGTGAGCGGCCTTGTCGAAGTCTGGGCAGGGCTGTCGTCACCGCTGTGCATGACCCCGGGGGCCGGTGCAATTGCACATATTAAATTGACCAGTTGTAGGCCAGGGGTAAGTACCGGCCTTTCAAAAACTCATGCGGTGACTCCCGTCACACGGCGCGGCGGTTGTTGCCGACGGCATGTGTGCGTTAGTGGAGCGACCGGTTCCAGCGTCCCCCGCGGGGCGGGCTGTTGGGGCCGGCATCGGTCAGGCGCTGCGGGGACTTTCGTCCTCGGCTTCCCCGTCGCGCGGTTCCGCGCCGCCCCGGGGGCCGGCGTCCATGGCCAGCCGCAGCAGGTGGCGACAGATGGGGCAGTGGCGGGTGAGATGCCGGTAGGACGAGGCAGCCGACAGGTGCGCCCTCAGCAGCGCCCGCGTCTCGTGCCTGGCCGATGCCGCCATACTCCACCTCCGCGGACCGCACAGGGGAACGGGCCCTGGTCCTTGGGTACCGGCGCGATGTGCCGCCGTCAAGGGCGCGGAGCTCCGCCGGCGGGCACCGGGGAGCTGACGACATGCGGAAGGGCCCGCGTCCGTTGCCGGATGCGGGCCCTTCTTTTATGCGGTCCTGACGGGATTTGAACCCGCGGCCTCCACCTTGACAGGGTGGCGAGCACTCCAAACTGCTCCACAGGACCAGGTTTCGCGGCGCTCGGCTTGCTGCGTTGCGCTGCGAGAAGAGACTGTACAGGAGGTGGGGCCGCCTGGTCGAACTCACCCCCTGTGCGCGAGCGGTTACGCTATGGCCGCGTCGATCGCCTTCACGATCCGCTTGTCGGAGACGGGGTACGCGGTGCCCAGCGCGTGGGCGAAATAGCTGACCCTGAGTTCTTCGATCATCCAGCGGATGTCCAGGACCTGCTGCGGCACCGGACGGCCCTGGGGGAGCTGTTCCAGGAGCCAGGCGTACTCGTCCTGCATCTCGTGGACCTTCTCCATGCGGGTGGTGTCCCGCTGCACGCCCGTCGGCATCTGCTGCAGGCGCCGGTCCGCGGCCACCAGATAGCGCATGAGGTCGGGGAGGCGTCGTATGCCCGCCCACGTCACGAAACCGGGCTTCACAAGGGCGTCCAGCTGCTTGCGGACGTCCGTCAGGTTTGCGAGGAGCGTGGGGCTGCGCACGGCCTTCAGACGGCGCTCACAGGCCTGCCAGGCCGCGAGGACCTGCTGCACCTGGGCGACCGCACGGACCGTCGTGTCGACGATCTCCGCGCGCACCTTGTCGTAGAGCTTCCGGTACGACTCCTCGTCCCACACCGGGCCGCCGAAGTCCGCGATCAGCTTGTCGGCCGCCGCCATCGCGCAGTCGTCGAACAACGCCTGCACGGAGCCGTGCGGGTTCGCGGAGAGCGCCAGCTTCTGGGCGTTCGTCAGCTTGTCCGACGCGAACTTCGCCGGGTTCACCGGGATGTTCCGCAGGATCAGACGGCGGATGCCCTTCCACATGGCCTCGGCCTGCTCGGCCTCCGTGTCGAAGAGCCGTACCGACACCGTGTCGCCGTCGTCCACCAGCGCCGGGTACGCCTTGACCGGCTGGCCGGCCCGGCGGGTCTCGAAGACCCGGGTCAGCGTGCCGATCGTCCAGTCGGTCAGGCCCTTGCGCTCCAGGGACTCGCCGCCTTCACGGGAGGCCGTCGCCGCTGCCGCCTGGGAGAGGGCCTCGCGGGCCTTCGGCTTCAGGCGCAGCTTCAGCGCCTCCAGGTCCTTGTCCTCGGCCAGCTTCCGGCGCCGCTCGTCGACGATCCGGAAGGTGATCCTGAGGTGGTCGGGGATCCTGGACCAGTCGAAGTCGTCCGCCTCGAAGGGCACGCCGACCATCCGCTTGAGCTCACGGGCCATGGTGACCGTCAGCGGCTCCTGCAGGGGCACCGCCTTCTCCAGGAACGTCTTCGCGTAGTTCGGCGCGGGCACGTAGTGGCGGCGGATCGGCTTCGGCAGGGAGCGGATCAGCTCCGTCACCACCTCCTCGCGCAGGCCCGGGATCTGCCAGTCGAATCCCTCGGCCGTGACCTGGTTGAGGACCTGGAGCGGGATGTGGACCGTCACACCGTCCGCGTCCGCGCCCGGCTCGAACTGGTACGTCACCCGGAACGTGAGCTGCCCCTGCCGCCAGGAGTCCGGGTAGTCGGCCTTCGTCACCGCCTCCGCCGACTCCCGGATGAGCATCTCCCGCTCGAAGTCGAGGAAGTCCGGCTGCTCGTGCCGCTTCCCCTTCCACCAGGAGTCGAAGTGCGCACCGGAGACGACGTGTTCGGGCACCCGCTGGTCGTAGAAGTCGAAGAGCGTGTCGTCGTCGACGACGATGTCCCGGCGCCGGGCGCGGTGCTCCAGTTCCTCGACCTCACTGAGGAGTCTGCGGTTGTCGGCGAAGAACTTGTGGTGCGTACGCCAGTCGCCCTCCACGAGCGCGTTGCGGATGAACAGCTCGCGGCTCGTCTCCGGGTCGATCCGGCCGTAGTTGACCTTCCGCTGGGCGACGATCGGGACGCCGTACAGCGTGACCTTCTCGTACGCCATCACGGCCGCCTGGTCCTTCTCCCAGTGCGGTTCGCTGTACGTCCGCTTGAGCAGGTGTCCGGCCAGCGGCTCGACCCAGTCGGGCTCGATCTTCGCGTTGACCCGCGCCCAGAGCCGGCTCGTCTCCACCAGCTCGGCAGACATCACGAACTTGGGCTGCTTCTTGAACAGCGCCGAGCCCGGGAAGATCGCGAACTTGGCGTTGCGGGCGCCCAGGTACTCGTTCTTGTTGCCGTCCCGTACGTCCTTCATCCCGATGTGGGAGAGCAGGCCGGCGAGGAGCGAGACGTGGACGCGGTCGGCCGGGGCGTCCTCCTCGTTGAGGTGGATGCCCATCTGCTTGGCGACCGTCCGCAGCTGGGTGTAGATGTCCTGCCATTCGCGAATGCGCAGGAAGTTCAGGTACTCCTGCTTGCACATCCGGCGGAAGGAGCTGGAGCCGCGTTCCTTCTGCTGCTCGCGGACGTACCGCCACAGGTTCAGGTAGGCGAGGAAGTCGCTCGTTTCGTCCCTGAAGCGGGCGTGCTGCTGGTCGGCCTGGGTCTGTTTGTCGGCCGGGCGCTCGCGCGGGTCCTGGATGGACAGCGCGGCGGCGATGACCATCACCTCGCGGACACAGGCGTTCTTGTCCGCTTCCAGGACCATGCGGGCCAGGCGCGGGTCGACGGGCAGCTGGGCGAGCTTGCGGCCGGTGTCGGTGAGCCGCTTGCGCACGTCCTTCTGGGTCGGGTCCAGCGCGCCCAGTTCCTGGAGCAGCTGGACGCCGTCACGGATGTTGCGGTGGTCCGGCGGGTCGATGAACGGGAACTTCTCGATGTCGCCGAGGCCGGCCGCGGTCATCTGAAGGATGACGGAGGCGAGGTTCGTCCGGAGGATCTCGGCGTCCGTGAACTCCGGGCGGGCGAGGAAGTCGTCCTCGCCGTACAGCCGGATGCAGATGCCGTCGCTCGTCCGCCCGCAGCGGCCCTTGCGCTGGTTGGCGCTGGCCTGCGAGATCGGCTCGATGGGCAGCCGCTGCACCTTGGTGCGGTGGCTGTAGCGGCTGATCCGGGCGAAGCCGGGGTCGATGACGTACTTGATGCCGGGCACGGTGAGGGAGGTCTCGGCGACGTTGGTGGCCAGAACGATCCTGCGCCCGGTGTGCGGCTGGAAGACGCGGTGCTGCTCGGCGTGGGACAGCCGGGCGTACAGCGGCAGTACTTCCGTGAAGCGGTACTTCTTCTTCTCCAGCGCGTCCGCCGTGTCCCGGATCTCCCGCTCGCCGGAGAGAAAGACGAGGATGTCGCCCTGGCCCTCGGCCTGGAGTTCCTCGACCGCATCGCAGATCGCGGTGATCTGGTCCCGGTCGGCGTCGTCGCTCTCCTCCTCCAGAAGGGGCCGGTAGCGCACCTCCACCGGATACGTCCGGCCGCTGACCTCGACGATCGGGGCGTCGTCGAAGTGCCGCGAGAAACGCTCGGGGTCGATGGTGGCCGAGGTGATGACGACCTTGAGGTCCGGCCGCTTGGGCAGCAGCTGGGCCAGGTAACCCAGCAGGAAGTCGATGTTGAGGGATCGCTCGTGGGCCTCGTCGATGATGATCGTGTCGTAGGCGCGCAGCTCGCGGTCGGTCTGGATCTCGGCGAGCAGGATGCCGTCCGTCATCAGCTTGATGAACGTGGCGTCCGGGTTCACCTGGTCGGTGAACCGCACCTTCCAGCCGACGGCCTCGCCGAGCGGCGTCCTCAGCTCGTCCGCGACCCGCTCGGCCACGGTCCGGGCGGCGATACGGCGGGGCTGTGTGTGCCCGATCATGCCGCGTACGCCACGGCCCAGCTCCATGCAGATCTTCGGGATCTGCGTGGTCTTTCCGGAACCGGTCTCACCGGCGACGATGACGACCTGGTGATCGCGGATGGCCGCCGCGATCTCGGCCTTCTTCTGGCTGACCGGCAGCTGCTCGGGGTACGTGACGGCGGGCACGCGGGCACGCCGCTCACCGATCCGTTCCTCGGCCCTGCCGATCTCGGCCTCGATCTCGACGAGGACGGCGGCACGGGCCTCCGGTTTACGGATCTTGCGCGCGCCCTCGAGCCGCCGGCCGAGCCGGTGCGCGTCGCGCAGCGACAGCTCGGTCAGACGGGGGGCGAGGGCGCCGAGGGCGGGGGCGGGATGCGTAGACATACGCGATCCAGGATCGCACCCCGTCCGAAAAACACGCGAACGATTTGCCGCGTTGTCCAGGGGGCGGCGCGATCGACCTCACCGTCTTGGACCCTGGCTCATCTCCCTGGTCCCCCGTGCAGCAGCTGTGCGATCCGTGCGTCCACCTGCGCCCGGTCGTATCCGCGCCGGACGATCTCGAAGACCGGCGGCGCCTCGGGTGCCGTACCCGAGGCCAGCCGGGTCAGATAGGCGTCCACCTGGGCGCGGTCGTATCCGCGCCGGGCGATGTCGAACCCCTGGAAGTCGTCTGTCACGGATCCCCCTGTAGGTCAGCGCGGCCCAGCCCTGAACGACGAAGGCCCCGTTCGCTGAACGGGGCCTTCTGGCTGTGGCTGGGGCCGGGGTCGAACCGGCGACCTTCCGCTTTTCAGGCGGACGCTCGTACCAACTGAGCTACCCAGCCACGGTGTTTCACGTGAAACACCAGCGGTCCTGACGGGATTTGAACCCGCGGCCTCCACCTTGACAGGGTGGCGAGCACTCCAAACTGCTCCACAGGACCAAGCTTGCGTGCAACAGTGTTGCACACGGTGTTGCGTGCCCCCAACGGGATTCGAACCCGTGCTACCGCCTTGAAAGGGCGGCGTCCTAGGCCGCTAGACGATGAGGGCTATCGGCCCGCCTGGGCGCTTCTCAGCGCGTCGGGGACGTGAGAAGCATATGGGATGGCGGGGAGTATCGCCAAAACGGTTTACGGCGAGGGCGCGGAAGAGGTGCGCGAGGGGGCCGTCGGGGTGGGTGTGGCGCCCGGTTGCTCGCGGTGGTGCCGATGACCGAGGGCCTCGTCGGCGAGGTGGCGGCTGACCTCGGCCGTCGACTCGCCCAGTCCGCCCAGTTTGATCGCGTCCCAGGCCTGCAGGCGGCGGCTGTCGCGGTCGAAGTAGAGGATCGAGGCCTCGATGGGGGCGGGGTAGTTGCCCTCCACCGCACGCAGCCCGCTTCCGCCCGTGGAGCCCTCCATGCGCAGCCGGGTGCCGTAGGGGAGCTTCTCGTCCCCTTCGTGGTGCAGATGGCCGCACAGCACCAGCGGCACCTCGCCGTCCGTCTCACGGGCCGCGACCGGCTCGTGCGCGACCGCGACATCGACCGGCTTCCCGGCCGCCCGCTGGTCGCGCAGGTCGCCGGCCAGCCGGTCGCCGGCCAGCTGCTCGGCCGCGTCTCCGCCGGGCACCACCGAGCGGTCGGGGGTGAACTGGGGATCGCCGATGCCCGCGAACCGCAGGCCCGCGACGGTCTGGGCCCGGCCGTCGTCCAGGACGCGCACGTTCTTCATCCGCTCCAGATAGCGCTGGGTGGCGCGGGAGTCGTGGTTGCCCCGCACCCAGACGTAGGGCACCCCCAGGTCCCGGATCGGGTCCAGGAAGCCGTTCTCCGCCGCCGTGCCGTGATCCATGGTGTCGCCGGAGTCGACGATCACGTTCACCTTGTACTGCTCCACCAGCGAGGAGATGATCTTCCAGCTCGCCGGGTTGAGATGGATGTCCGACACGTGCAGGACCCGGATGGTGGAGGGATCCGGCTGGTAGGCCGGGAGCGTGGAGGTGACGTCGTAGAGCTTCGTCACGTTCGTCACCAGGCGGGCCAGCTCCTGCTGGTAGACGTTGAAATCGGTGACGATGCTGCGCGCATTGCCGACCACCTGCGGCGCCGAGCTGAGCAGCCCGGAGAACTTCGGCTCCAGGATCGACTTCGGGTTCCAGGTGGCGTACGCGCTCGCCCCGGACGCCGCCAGCAGGGCCAGGGCGAGACCGCCGGCGGCCAGGGCCCGGCGGGGGCTGCGGTAGACGGCGAGGCCGAGGGCCGTGGCACCGGCGACCACGGCGACACAGGAGCGTAGGGCCAGGTCCAGTGTGCCGTGCTCGACGTCCTTGGCGACCTCGTCCTGGAGGCCGGAGATCCGCTCCGGGTGGTCGACCAGGGCCTGGGAGCGGAGCGGGTCGAGCTGGTCCACGTTCACGTCCAGGCGGACCGGTGCCACATGGCTGTCCAGGGAGAGCGCGCCCAGGGGCGAGATGTTGATCCTCGTGCCGCCGGTGAGGGACGGGCGCAGCGCCATCGTCGTGTTCATGGGGCCGACCGGGGTCCGTACGTTCCCCACGATCAGCAGGCCCAGCCAGGCGCCGAGCAGGACGACGGACGTGAGGCCGAGGGCGCGGAGCCAGGGGCGGGGGCGGGGGACGAGTTCCGGGGCGTGCAGGGAGCGGCTGCCGCGGCGGGCGGCGGGCGTGCGGTTCGTCATCGTCATGCGGTTCGTCATCGTGCGGAGTGCTGCGACCGGGACGCGGACCATTGGTGCCGTATGCCCACGGCCCGGTGCGGATATGCGGACATACGGCCCCCTTCGGCCTCGTACGGGCCTCGCCCGGCCTGTCGGGGACGTTCCCGCGAGCGCCGCGTACCGGACAATGGCCGTGTGCTGGAGATGACGCGCGAGGAGTTCGAGGAACTGGTCGCCGAGGCGCTCGACCGGATCCCGCCGGAGCTGACGCGGCTCATGGACAACGTGGCGGTGTTCGTGGAGGACGAACCGCCCGCCGACGACCCCGAGCTGCTGGGGCTGTACGAGGGGACGCCGCTCACGGAACGCGGCGAGTGGTACGCGGGAGTGCTGCCGGACCGGATCACCGTCTACCGCGGGCCCACGCTGAGAATGTGCACCAGCCGCGAGGACGTCGTCGCGGAGGCCGAGGTGACCGTGGTGCACGAGGTCGCCCACCACTTCGGCATCGACGATGCCCGACTGCACGCCCTTGGCTATGGGTGAGGCCATGGGTGAGCGGAGGGCGCGTCGCGCTGACCGGGCGGTGGCCGTGGAGGATATGTGGCTGAGCGGTGATGCGTGCGGGGATGCCGGTGGGGCGCGTGTCCTCTTGTGGGTAGCGGGAGTTGGGGAGGTTGACTCCTTTCCTCGCCTCGGAGGTGGCCGCCGTGCGCCCCTTGCCCGTACCCGTCCGGCTCACCGTCACGGTGCTGGCCCTCGCCGCTGCCGCCGGCTGTGTGAACGTGGGTGACGCCGCGGGCCCGGCCAGGCCCTCGCACTCGGCGGGGCAGCACGGCGGCAAGGCGCCCGACGGCGGCCCGGTGGCCGGTGCCGGCGGCCTCGGTCACAACGGCGCGGCGGTCGACGGGAAGCACGGCCACGACGGCAAGGCGAAGCCGGAAAAGCGGGCCTCCGCGTCGGCGACCCCGTCCGGCGAGGACAGCTCCCCCGCGGCCCCGGCGAAACCCCGCAAGACCGCAGAGCCCGTGGACCCGGAGCCGACCAGGGCCCCGTCGACCCCGCCGGTCACCTCCGCCCCGCCGGAGCCGCCCCCCTCCTCCACCCCGCCCCCGGCGACCTCCGAGCCGCCGTCCGCCGAGCCGTCCTCCTCGGCGCACGAGGGGACCGGACCGCAGCTCGTCCAGCGGGAGCCGGCGCCCACGGCCGGCGTACCGGCGTGAGCGACCGGACGGACGACGAACGGACCCGCGCCGCACCGGCTCGGCCCGGCCCGGCCCACAGGCGCCGGGCAGACCTGCGGGCGCTGAGTGAACCGGCGTTGCCGAGCCGGCCGGCGGGCGTCGAGCCGACCCACGGCTGCCAGGGTGACCTGCGACGATGAGGCTCGGTTTGCCTTCAGGGGTGGTGGGTGCGTATGGTGGTAGATCGTTTGATCCCATTTGCCCGGCGCCACCACAGAGCGCGCCGTGTGGCGCGTACTCTCCTTTGCCGTGGCGGACCGCATTGAGGCGGTCGTGAGCGAATCACGGAGTTGACGGGCGCGTGCCGAAGAGACTCCGGAAGGTTTCGCATTCGCATGTCCGTGTCCAGTGCTGATCAGATCGTCGTGTCCGAGAACGAGCTCGAGAACGAACTCGTCGACGTGACGACCGAGGTCACCGAGGCCCCCGAGGCCACCGACACCACCCAGACCCCCCAGACCACCTTCGCCGACCTCGGCCTCCCCGAGGGCGTCGTGCGCAAGCTCGCGCAGAACGGCGTAACGACCCCCTTCCCGATCCAGGCGGCGACCATCCCGGACGCCCTGGTCGGCAAGGACATCCTCGGCCGGGGCCGCACCGGCTCCGGCAAGACCCTCTCCTTCGGTCTGCCGACCCTGGCCCAGCTGGCCGGCGGCCGCACCGAGAAGAAGCGGCCCCGCGCGGTCATCCTCACCCCGACCCGCGAGCTGGCCATGCAGGTCGCCGACGCCCTCCAGCCGTACGGCGACGTCGTCGGCCTGAAGATGAAGGTCGTCTGCGGCGGCACCTCCATGGGCAACCAGATCTACGCTCTGGAGCGCGGCGTCGACATCCTCGTCGCCACCCCGGGCCGCCTGCGCGACATCATCAACCGCGGCGCCTGCTCGCTCGAGGACGTGCAGATCGCCGTGCTCGACGAGGCCGACCAGATGTCCGACCTGGGCTTCCTGCCCGAGGTCACCGAGCTGCTCGACCAGGTCCCGGCGGGCGGCCAGCGCATGCTCTTCTCCGCCACGATGGAGAACGAGATCAAGACCCTCGTCGACCGCTACCTGAACGAGCCGGTCCTGCACGAGGTGGACGCGGCCCAGGGCGCGGTGACGACCATGTCGCACCACATCCTCATCGTGAAGCCCAAGGACAAGGCGCCGGTCACCGCCGCGATCGCCTCCCGCAAGGGCCGCACGATCATCTTCGTCCGCACGCAGCTGGGCGCCGACCGCGTCGCCGAGCAGCTGCGCGACTCCGGCGTGAAGGCCGACGCGCTGCACGGCGGCATGACCCAGGGCGCCCGTACCCGCACGCTGGCCGACTTCAAGGACGGTTACGTCAACGTCCTGGTCGCCACCGACGTCGCCGCCCGCGGCATCCACGTCGACGGCATCGACCTGGTCCTGAACGTCGACCCGGCCGGCGACCACAAGGACTACCTGCACCGTGCCGGCCGTACCGCCCGTGCGGGCCGTACCGGCACGGTCGTCTCCCTCTCCCTGCCGCACCAGCGGCGCCAGATCTTCCGCCTGATGGAGGACGCCGGCGTCGACGCGGCCCGCCACATCATCCAGGGCGCCGGCGCCTTCGACCCGGAGGTCGCCGAGATCACCGGCGCCCGCTCCATGACCGAGGTCCAGGCCGAGTCCGCCGCCAACGCCGCCCAGCAGGCCGAGCGTGAGGTCGCCCAGCTCGCCAAGCAGCTGGAGCGCGCCCAGCGTCGTGCGACCGAGCTGCGCGAGGAGTCCGACCGGCTGGTGGCCCGGGTCGCCCGCGAGCGCGGCGAGGACCCCGAGGCCGCGGTGGCCGAGGCGCAGGCGACGGCGGCCGAGGAGCTCGCCGTGGCCCAGGAACCGGTGGTGCGCGAGACCGAGCGCGAGGAGCGCCCGGCGGCTTCGGCACCGTACGAGCGCCGGGAGCGGCGCGGTTTCGACCGCCGTGACGACCGTGGCGAGCGTGGCTTCGAGCGCCGTGACGACCGTGGCGAGCGTGGCGACCGGGGTGGCCGTGGTTTCGAGCGGCGTGACGAGCGCCGTCCGTTCGACCGCGACCGCTCCTTCGACCGCCGTGACGACCGTGGCGGCCGTGGGTTCGAGCGCCGTGACGACCGCCGTCCGTTCGACCGTGACCGCGCCGACCGCAGTGACCGCGGTGACCGCGGTGGCCGCTCCTTCGAGCGTCGTGACGACCGTGGCGGTTTCGACCGCCGTGACGACCGCGGTGGCCGCTCCTTCGAGCGCCGTGACGACCGCCGTCCGTTCGACCGCGACCGCACCGACCGCACCGACCGCACCGACCGCACCGACCGCACCGACCGCAGTGGCCGCTCCTTCGAGCGCCGTGACGACCGTGGCGGCTTCCGCCGGGACGAGCGCGGTGGACACCGGGGCAGCGACCGTCCGTTCAACCGCGACCGCCGCGACGACCGCCCGGGCTTCCGCTCCGGCGGCCACGAGCGCCCCTACGGCCGCCGTGACGACCACCGCGGCAACGGCTCCTTCGGGCGCCGCGAGGACAAGCCGCGCTGGAAGCGCAACGGCTGACGCCGAGTGACCCGATGAGGGCCCGTACGACTTCGGTCGTACGGGCCCTTTTCAGTCACCGGGTGACGCATGTCACGCCCCCACGGGGGGAATTGCTGGGGGCATGACAGAAGATGCGAGAGCGAACGGGAGCCACGGCCTCTCGGACGAGGAGCGGCTGGCCCAGCTCGGCTACACCCAGGTCCTCGCCCGCAGGATGTCGGCGTTCTCCAACTACGCCGTCTCCTTCACGATCATCTCGGTGCTGTCCGGCTGTCTGACCCTGTATCTCTTCGGCATGACCACCGGCGGCCCCGCGGTGATCACCTGGGGCTGGGTGGCGGTGGGCCTGCTGACCCTGTTCGTCGGCCTCTCGATGGCCGAAATCTGCTCGGCGTACCCCACCTCGGCCGGCCTGTACTTCTGGGCCCACCGCCTCGCACCACCCCGCTCGGCGGCGGCCTGGGCCTGGTTCACCGGCTGGTTCAACGTGCTGGGCCAGGTCGCGGTGACCGCGGGCATCGACTTCGGCGCGGCTTCCTTCCTGGGGGCGTACCTGAACCTCCAGTTCGACTTCGAGGTGACACCGGTCCGCACGGTCCTGCTGTTCGCGGCGATCCTCGTCCTCCACGGCCTGCTGAACACCTTCGGGGTGCGCATCGTCGCGTTCCTGAACAGCGTGAGCGTGTGGTGGCACGTAGTGGGCGTGGCGGTGATCGTCGCCGCCCTCGCCCTCGTCCCCGACCACCACCAGACGGCGTCGTTCGTGTTCACGCACTTCGTCAACGGGACGGGCTGGGGCAGCGGCCCGTACGTCGTCCTCCTCGGCCTTCTCATGGCCCAGTACACCTTCACCGGCTACGACGCCTCCGCCCACATGACCGAGGAGACCCACGACGCGTCCACGGCGGGCCCGAAGGGCATCGTCCGCTCGATCTGGACGTCCTGGATCGCCGGTTTCGTGCTCCTGCTGGGCTTCACGTTCGCGATCCAGTCCTACGACGGGGAACTGACGTCCCCGACGGGCGCGCCCCCGGCCCAGATCCTCCTGGACGCCCTGGGAGCGACGACGGGCAAACTGCTGCTCCTGGTCGTGATCGGCGCCCAGCTCTTCTGCGGCATGGCGTCGGTGACGGCCAACAGCCGCATGATCTACGCCTTTTCGCGCGACGGCGCGCTGCCGTTCTCCCATGTCTGGCACACGGTCAGCCCGCGCACCCGCACCCCCGTGGCGGCGGTCTGGCTGGCCGCCCTTGGCGCCCTGGCCCTCGGCCTGCCCTATCTGATCAACTCGACGGCCTACGCGGCGGTGACGTCGATCGCGGTCATCGGCCTCTACATCGCGTACGTCATCCCGACCTTCCTGCGGGTCCGCAGGGGCGCCGCCTTCGAACGCGGGCCGTGGCACCTGGGCCGCTGGTCGTCCCTGGTCGGTGTCGTCTCGGTGACGTGGGTCGTGGTGATCACGATCCTCTTCATGCTCCCGCAGGTCTCCCCGGTCACCTGGAAGACCTTCAACTACGCCCCCGTCGCCGTCCTGGTCGTCCTCGGCTTCGCCGCGGCCTGGTGGCTGGCCTCCGCCCGCCACTGGTTCCTGGGCGGGGAGCGGGCCGCCGCTCCGACACTGGTCGAAAAGTGATCATCCGGCCCGCTCTTCCCGTTCCGAACCCCACCCGACGCGGCCGGGTCACCGATACCCGATCGGAGACTCGGCCTCGTCCGGCTATGCTCGGACAGGCAACATCGCCTGGGCCCTTAGCTCAATTGGCAGAGCAGTGGACTTTTAATCCATTGGTTGTGGGTTCGAGTCCCACAGGGCCTACGGATGCGGGGGAGGGTTCACCCCCTCTGACCTGCTACGCAGCGTCCGGGTCGGCTTCGGTCGGCTCGGGCGCTGTCTCTTTTCCGGGGGCTTGCGTGAGCGATGCGTGAGCGGATGTGCCCGCGGCCTGCTGATCGCCCGCAGGCTGGGGCGGATGGTTCGGTGGCTGACGACGGTCGTGTGACCTGGCTGCGGCGGGACACCACGTGAATCCCTACCGGTCGCTGCTCCGTACCCCCGGCTCCCTGCGGGCGGAGGTGCTCGCCCTGCTGGCGGTGACCAGCGTCCTGGGCACCCCGACGGCCCTGTGGAGCGCGACTGGGCACAGTCTCCCGGGGTTCGTCATGGGGTGCGTGATCACCGGCGCGACCGCCCTGCCCGTGGGAGCCGGCATGAGGGCGCTGTGGGCCAAGGCCGACATCGCGGAACATCTTCGCGGTCCGGCCAACTCGCTCGAATCCGTGGGCATGGAAGTGGTCTTCGTCCTCGGCCCACCGCTCGTCGGTCTGCTCGCCGCCCCGGCGAACGGCCCCCCGCGCCGCTGTCCTGGTCGCCTGTCTTCCCTGCACCGTCGCCCGTGCGTCGTGGAGCAGCTCTGCTCCGGAAAACTCCGTCACGGCGGCCGAAGCCGTCCGCTGATCATTCGCCACCACTCCAGGAGGCTGTGAACCACCATGACATCGGGACGAGAGTTCACCGCGAACACCGAGCTCATCCTTCTCGGTTCAACCGCGGGTGGAACTCTCGTGGGAGAACAGCGGCTGAGTACGCGAACAGGCCGTGACCTCCACGGTCGACGGCCTGTCCACGCTCAAGGAGAGGTCACCAGCAGAGCTTGCTAATCGTGTGCTCATCGCAGACGTGACCGTCGGCAGCCGAAGCGGTACCGGCGGGGATCGCAAGTGCCGCAAGGAGCGCGGCGATGAAGAGGGCGGAGATGTGTCGCATGGTGAACGGTCCTTTCTGGGTCCTCCGG
Organism: Streptomyces sp. NPDC007205; assembly: GCF_040634095.1. NCBI lineage: Bacteria > Bacillati > Actinomycetota > Actinomycetes > Kitasatosporales > Streptomycetaceae > Streptomyces > Streptomyces sp. NPDC007205. The sequence goes on along the minus strand of NZ_JBEYEW010000004.1, from coordinate 27,374 downwards.
CAAGACAGGTGTCTTGGGGGTGAGCCCAGGCTTGCGTAGACCCGCACGCTCCGCATGTCGAACGAACACGGTCGGTGACCCTTGGCGGCGTCCGGACCGGCTGCAACCGGTCCGGGCGCCGTACTTCAAGGGGTGTCGAACGACGGCCCTTGCGGCTTGGAGTTCCGCCGACTGTGTGCGGCGTGCCGGGGCTTGGACACCTTGGATGAGACCTGCCCGACGATCTCCCAGAAACACACCAGTGCGGTGATCGGTGGAATTCCGAAGATGATCAGTGAAAGCGGTGAATGTGATGAATGACTGACGCACAGGGCGACGGCCATGGCGGAGGCGCCCAGCAGCACACCCCAGGATCTGCGCGCACTCCGACTCTGCACCGTGGCCCGCAGAATGGAAAGGGCGGCCACGAGCCACGGTCCGTACACCGTCAGCGGCCACCACTGGGCCAGTCTCATCGGCAGTACGGAAGAGGCGGTGGCGCGGAGCTGGGTATAAGAATAAGAAAACGACCAGCCCAACATGCAGATTGCACACACCGAGATCGTCGCGATCAAGAGGGTGACGTGAGCGCTGCGATTGTTCTCGGGCGAGCGGGATTCCGTGCGGATCCGCCGCCGGTTCCGCCTGTGGCTGGACCGTTCGTGCGGCGGGCTCGGCTCGGGATTCGCGCCGGACGCCGCGGACAGCATCTGGGCCAGCTCTTCGACCGGGTCCCACTCTATCTCGATCGTGCTGAACTCGGAGTCGCTGAAGATGTCTTCGTCCTGCATCCTGTCCATCAGGTAAGTCCTATAGCCCCACCATCGCCTGCAGATACTCGGTTTCCAGCTGGGTGATTCTCCTCAGGAACTCATCGAGAAGATCCGAACATCCGTCAAAGTACCCCTCCCCTTCATCGTGTTCCGCCTGAAGTGTGAGCGCCGAGCGAAGATTCCCGGCCGCGAGCCTCTCAGTCAGTGTCACGACCGCCTAACGAGCTCCTCGGGTGGCGGGGGTGTGCGGCATTCGGGTGTTTTCGTGGCCCGAAAGCAGTATCCGCCGAGTCCGATGACCGCAATTGCGAAAATGCGAGTAGCCGGGAAATTTCATTCCGCGCATATAGAGCGAACGGATCCGGCCACCGGCGGCCTTGCCGTCACGGTCGGCCCGCTCGGACCTCTGTGCGTCCGTCAGGGTGACTTGCCCGTGTCGCGACGGCCGGGATGGCGGGCGAACGGCTAGGCGCGCAGCGCGGGGCGGGCGCGAGGCCTGGCTGAAACCGATCGTCGAGCAGCCGCGGCAGGCCGACGGCATGGCAACTCCCCAGGGGGTTCAGGCGCCGTAGGCCCGCAGGAACGCCGCCACCCCGCCCCTGATGAGACGGTCCGTCTCCGCCGGCGGGAGGGCCGGTCGGTCTCGTGGTCGGTACGACGATGCAGGTCGCGGCGCGCCGGATCGACACGGTGGCGCCGCGCCGGCTGATCCCGGCCGGCATCGCGGTGGCCGCCCTCGGGATGGCACTGCTGGCCTGGTAGTCCGGGATACCCGGGGTCCCGTCCTGGCGGATCGTCACATCGGCCATGGTGATGGGCTCGGCACCGGCATGGTGCTGATGCCGACGATGACCACCGCGAGCCGGGGGCTGCCCGCGGCGAGCACCGCGCTGAGCATCAACTCCCAGCTGGGCGTCTCCGTCGGCACGGCCGTGCTGTCGGTGGTGCCGGGCTCGGCGGGCCTGCACCCGGCCGGTTTCCGCACCGCGTACACCGTCGCGGCGACCCTGCCGGCCCTGCCGGCCCTCCGCCTCCCGGGCCACCGCCGGAGCTGAGCGTCAGCCCGCGGTCAGCTCCGTCAGTTCGGCCAGGGGGAGGGTGTGGCGGGTCTGGAGGACCTTCGCGCGCAGGTAGCGGACGTTGTGGGCCGTGGTGAAGACACCGGTCGGCACGCGGTCCCGTACGACGACGCCCAGCGTGCGCAACTGCTCGGCCTTGTCGGGGTTGTTGGACAGCAGGTCCAGCTCGTCGATGCCGAGGGCGGCGAGCATCTGCGCGGCGGCGGTGTAGTCGCGGGCGTCCTCCGGCAGGCCGAGCGCGGCGTTCGCCTCGTAGGTGTCGAGGCCCTGGTCCTGGAGGGCGTAGGCGTCGAGCTTGTTGTAGAGGCCGATGCCGCGGCCCTCCTGGCGGAGGTAGAGCAGGACGCCACCGGTGGCGGCGATGCGCTCGACCGCCTCGCGCAGCTGGGGTCCGCAGTCGCAGCGGGCCGAGCCGAAGACGTCGCCGGTCAGGCACTCGGAGTGCAGGCGCACCAGCGGGACCGGGCCGGGGTCGCCGAGGACGACGGCGACATGCTCCTGGCCGTCGGCCAGGCCGTGGAAGGTGACGAGTTCGGCGTCGACGCTGTAGCCGTCGTGGAAGCGCAGCGGTACCCGGACGCGGGCGCGCGGCGTGGCGGCGGTGGTGTCGGGCATGCGGGTCCCTCCGGGAAAGTTGCTTCAGATTTGAAGCAGCGGCACGCAGGGACCCTACTGCACGCTTAAAACTTAAAGCAATCAGTTTCCGGCCGGACGGGACTCCGGGGACGCGGGCGGGGCCGACGAGGAACAGGACGACCGGCGCCGCCAGGGCACGTCCTCCGCCGCCCCGGGCTCGGTGTCGTCGCCCTGCAACCCGCGCGCGATCCCGGTGCAGATCTCCTCCAGCTGCCCGACCTGTTCCGGTGTGAGCCGGTCGAACAAAGTGGCGCGCACGGTCTGCACGTGTCCGGGTGCCGTACGCTCCAGCACGGCCAGCCCCTCGCCCGTCAGCACGGCGATGCTGCTGCGCTTGTCCCAGCGGCAGTCCTCGCGGCGCACCAGCCCGTCCCGCTCGAGGCGGGTCACCGCATAGGTCAGCCGACTGCGCGTGATCTTCAGCGTCTCGGCGAGATCGGTCATGCGCAGCCGCCGGTCGGGTGCTTCGGAGAGGTTGGCCAGCACGGAGTAGAACAGATGCGGCATGCCGGCCGTCTGCTGCAGGTTCCGGTCGATCGCGTCGTCCAGGAGCCGGGCGGCGGCCAGGTAGGCGCGCCAGGCGCGCTGCTCCTCGGGAGTGAGCCAGCGGGTCGTCATGCCGCCAGTGTAAGTTTGTTTCAAACTTGAACCAAGAGCCACTTCGCAGGGAGAGCGCGCCGATGTCGTACCCCTATGTGCTGCTGTCCGCCGCCGTCTCCCTCGACGGCTACCTGGACGACACCGGCCCCGACCGGCTCCTGCTGTCCAGTCCGGCCGACTTCGACCGGGTCGACGCGGTCCGGGCCTCCGTCGACGCGATTCTGGTCGGCGCCGGCACGATCCGCGCCGACAACCCACGGCTGCTGGTCAACTCCGCCGAGCGCCGCGCGGCCCGGGTGGCCGGGGGCCGGCCGGAGTACCCGCTGAAGGTCACCGTCACCGCCACCGGCGACCTCGATCCCGACGCCCACTTCTGGCACACCGGCGGCGACAAACTCGTCTACACGACCGACCAGGGCGCCGAACGGGCCGCACGCCTCCTCGGCGGCACCGCCGGCATCGTCCCGCTCGGCCCCGAGCTCGACTGGCACGCCCTGCTGCGGAATCTGCACGAGGTGCGCGGCATACGGCGCCTGATGGTCGAGGGCGGCGGTACGGTCCACACCCAGCTGCTCCAGCTGGGCCTCGCCGACGAGCTCCAGCTGGTGCTCGCGCCGCTGTTCGTCGGCGACCCGGCCGCCCCCCGCCTGTTCGGCCCGGGCGCCTACCAGCCCGGCCGGCTGCGGCTCACCGAGACCCGTCGCATCGAGGACGTGGTCCTCATGCGCTACGAGCCCACGGCCCCCGGCACCGGCCCGGTCCCCGCCGCCGCCGACCGCCACTGGCTGCGCACCGCCTGCGACCTGGCCGCGCTGTGCCCGCCCTCGGAGACGGCGTTCAGCGTCGGCGCGGTCGTGGTCGCCGCCGACGGTACGGAGCTGGCCCGGGGCCATTCCCGGGAGGGCGACGACCCCGTGGTCCACGCGGAGGAGGCGGCGCTGGCGAAGGTCGACCCGGCGGATTCCCGGCTGGCCGGCGCAACGGTCTACAGCAGCCTGGAGCCCTGTGCCCGGCGGGCCTCTCGGCCGGCGCCCTGCGCCGAGCTGATTCTGCGGGCGGGGGTGCGCAGGGTGGTCACCGCGTGGCGGGAGCCGGACACGTTCGTTGCCTCGGCCGACGGTACGGGGGTCCTGGCCAGGGCGGGTGCGCAGGTGGTCGTACTGCCGGAGCTGGCGGGACCCGCCAAGGCGCCGAACGGGCATCTGCTGGGGGGCTGAAAACACCCAGGGCCGGAATCCACTGGATTCCGGCCCTGGGCCTTCAGTAGCGGGGACAGGATTTGAACCTGCGACCTCTGGGTTATGAGCCCAGCGAGCTACCGAGCTGCTCCACCCCGCGTCGTTGTGACTCCAGAGTACCCCATGCGGAGGGCGGCGCGCACACCCGTTTCCCGGCCCCGCCCGGCAAGGTCACCGACGGTGACAGCTCGACCGCCGTGCGCATAACATCTGAGTCACCATCAAAAACGCCGAGACTCCTGAACGCCGGTCAACTCGCCCGTTTTGCAGCAGTCCTGGCCGGTAAGTCCACGGGTGAAATCGTTAATGATCAAGCCGAACGGCTTGGAAAGTGACCAGCAGGTCTATTAACGTTCGATAACGCAGCGCGGTCGTCCCAGCCGTCACAAGAGACGGCTCCGTGCGCACGCGCCGAATCCTGCGAGGGAACCGGGGAACCACCATCTTGGGGTGAATCGCGCGAATGCCGCAGTCGGTATACGCGCGTAGGAGACCTTCCTGCTCCGAACCCGTCAGCTAACCCGGTAGGCGGAGGAAGGAAAGGAGTACGCCCGAGTGGCGTCCAACCGGCCTGCCCCAGAAGCCCCGTCCATGCCCGCGCCGACCGAGCCCGAGACCTTCGGCTACGGCGCCTACCGTGCCGAAGAGGGCCCCTGGGAGGAGTGGAACCCCACCGAGGACTCCGTCGCCCCGGTCCGCGGCCGGCACCGCGTCGCCAAGCAGCGCGGCGGTTTCGCGCGCAGCTCCACCGTCCTCGGCGTCGGCGTACTGGCCGCGGTCGGCGCGGGCGGCATGGCCAGCGCCAACACCGGCAAGCCGCCGGTCTCCATATCCCTGCCGGACCTGGACTCCGTCGGCCACCTCTTCGGCGACGACTCCTCCGACGCGCACCAGGAGCACCCCACCGCGCTCGGCAACGTCGGCGTGACCTCGGCCGACAGCAAGGACTCCGACGCGGGCGAGGCGCTGCGCAACCGGATCATGGCCCAGGCCGAGCAGCAGCAGGGCAAGGCCGACAGCAAGGCCACCGCCGCCACGCTCGCCGCCGCCGAGAAGCAGACCGCCGACGCCGCGGCCAAGGCGGAGCAGGAGGCCGCCGCCAAGGCCACCGCCGCCAAGGAGAAGGCGGAGGCCGACGCCAAGAAGGCGGCCGAGGCCAAGCGCCTGGCCGAGCTGGCCAGGCAGTACCAGCTGCCCGTCGTCTCGTACACGATCACCGGCACCTTCGGCCAGCCCGGGGCCATGTGGTCCTCCGGCTACCACACCGGCCTCGACTTCGCCGCTCCCACCGGCACCCTCATCAAGGCCGTCCACGGCGGCACGATCACCCAGGCCGGCTGGGCCGGCGCCTACGGCTACCGCACGGTCCTCACTCTGGACGACGGCACCGAGCTGTGGTTCTGCCACCAGTCCTCGATCAACGTCAAGGTCGGCCAGAAGGTCTCGACCGGCGAGGTCATCGGCCGCATCGGCGCCACCGGCAACGTCACCGGCCCGCACCTGCACCTGGAGGTCCACCCGGACGGCCAGGCCGCCGGCATCGACCCGGCGCCGTGGCTGCGGGACAAGGGCCTCAACCCCTGACTTCCCCATGTGCGGGATCTTCGCCGGCGGTGGAATGCGATCATCCATCGCCGGCGTTGGCATAGAGCATGACTTCTCTGCGCAAACTCGGTTCCTCCGACCTTGAGGTCTTCCCGCTCTCCCTGGGCGGCAACGTCTTCGGCTGGACCGCCGACGAGGAGACCTCCTTCGCCGTCCTCGACGCCTACACGGCCGCCGGCGGCAACTTCATCGACACCGCCGACGCCTACTCCGCCTGGATCGAGGGCAACAAGGGCGGCGAGTCCGAGACGATCATCGGCAAGTGGGTCAAGGCCCGCGGCAACCGCGCCGACGTCGTCATCGCCACCAAGGTCAGCCAGCACCCCGAGTACCAGGGCCTGTCCGCGGCCAACATCAAGGCCGCCGCCGACGCCTCCCTGCGCCGCCTGGACACCGACTACATCGACCTCTACTACACCCACTTCGACAAGCCCGAGGTGCCGGTCGAGGAGATCATCGGCGCGCTGGACGAGCTGGTGAAGGCGGGCAAGGTCCGGCACATCGCCGCCTCCAACATCAGCCCCGAGCGGCTGCAGGCCTCGCTGGACTTCTCCGAGCGCGAGGGCCTGGCCCGCTACGTCGCCCTCCAGCCGCACTACAACCTCGTGTCCCGCGACACCTACGAGGGCGCGCTGCAGGACCTGGCCGCCCGCGAGGGCCTGTCCGGCGTGCCGTACTTCTCCCTCGCCGCGGGCTTCCTGACCGGCAAGTACCGCCCCGGCACCAAGGTCGACAGCGCTCGCGCGGGCCGTGCCGAGCAGTACGCCGGCTCCGAGCGCGGCCAGAAGGTCCTGGCGGCCCTGGACGAGGTCGCCGCCGCCCACGAGGTCCCCGTCGCGACGGTCGCCCTCGCCTGGCTGGCCGCCCAGCCTACGATCACGGCCCCGATCGCCTCGGCCCGCACGGTGGCCCAGCTCCCGGCGCTGCTGGGGGTGGCGGACCTGAAGCTGACGGAGGAGGACGTGGCCAGGCTGACGGACGCGTCGGCTTGATCTGTCCCGCCGCAGCGGCGCTCAGCCACGGCGCCGCGATCCGGCGGTGCCGAACCCTCGCAGCCGAAGGTCTATGACCAGTACGGGTTGTACGCGGAGTACGGCACCGCCGGACGACCGAACTGCGGAGCCCAGTAGACCGGCGCCGGAACGGTCGCCCTGGCCGCGTACTCCAAAGCCGGCCGGGCCGCCTCCCTCCGCTTCCACAGTTCGTCCAGCAGCTCCCGCTCCCGTACGACGAAGTCGGCCCCGCCCTTCCCCTTGCGCCCCCGGTGCCGCAGCGACGCCAGCGACGTCGCGTACGCCTCGTACTGCGCCACCGCGCGCGCCGCGGGCCGCCCGGCGTGGTGGCGGGCGTAGTCACGGGCCGCCCGGCGCGCCCGCATCGACCCGAGCGCGAACGGCTCGGCGGGCCCCAGCCACCCGGCCATCACATACGCCGGCAGCTCCGCCCGCACGGTCCGCAGCTCCCGCTGTCGCGTCCAGATCGCGAGCCAGGTCAGCAACCCGAACACGGGCACCATGAAGCCGCCGTAGACGGCGAAGAATCCCAGCTCGCCGAAGGTGGAGGAGCCGTTCCAGAGGGCGTGCATGCTCATCGCGAGCAGCAGACCGCACAGCGGCAGCAGCACCCGCCGGGCATGCTGCCGCTCCGCGGAGAGCGCGGCGACGCCGAAGCCGATGCCGGTGAGGGTGGTGAACAGGGGGTGCGCGAACGGGGACATCACGATGCGCACGAAGAAGGTGGCGGCGGTGACGGAGGCGATGCCACGGCCGCCGCTGAGCTGGTCGGTCCCGAAGGCCGTACCCAGATAGAGGATGTTCTCGGTGAACGCGAACCCGGTGGCGGTGATCCCGGCTATCACCACCCCGTCCACGATCCCGGTGAAGTCACGTCTGCGGAAGAGAAAGACGAGCAGGACGGCGGCGGCCTTCGCGGACTCCTCCACGATGGGCGCTATCACGGTGGCGCCCAGGGTGTCGGCCCTGGTGGGATCGGCGGTGGCTATCCACCTGGTCGCGAAGCTGTTGGCGACGATGGCTATCAGCGCCGCCGCGCACGCTCCCCAGGCGAAGGCGAAGACCAGGTTCCGCCAGGGTCCCGGCGCCACCCGGTCCAGCCACCGGAAGGCGGCCACGAGCCACGGCACGGGCAGCACGGCCAGTCCGAGCCCGACGAGAAACCCCTCCGTACCGGTCTGTCTGCGCACCATCGCGAGAATGACCAGCCCGGACAGCGCCAGCAGTGTGATCAGTGCCCCGTACCGCACCCACCTGCGCTGCCACCAGTGCGGATGGCGGAGCACAAGGCCGTCGGGGCCCGGGGGGTACGTCGGAAACGGAGGACTGGTGGCCACGGCATCGACCCTAACGGTGGCGGGGCGAGGGGCTGGAGCGTTTACCGGCCCCGATGCGGTACGCGCTATCGGTCGCTATCGGTCCTGGCTGTGCGGTACGCGCCGGAAGAGCAGATCGTTCACGACATGTCCCTTGTCCAGTCCCTGTCCCTCGAAACGGGTCAGCGGCCGGTGCTCGGGGCGCGGCGCGAAACCGCCGTCCGCCTGCGTGTTCTCGAAGCCGGGGTGCGCGGTGAGCACCTCGAGCATCTGCTCGGCGTACGGCTCCCAGTCGGTCGCGCAGTGCACGATCGCACCGGGCCTGAGCCGGGTCGCGGCGAGCGTCAGGAACTCGGGCTGGATGAGCCGCCGCTTGTGATGCCGCTTCTTGGGCCAGGGGTCCGGGAAGTACACCCGCAGCCCGTCGAGGGAGTCGGGGGCGAGCATCTCCCTGAGCAGGATGATCGCGTCCCCGTTGCCCACCCGGACGTTGCACAGGCCCTTCCGGTCGGCGAGCCCCAGCAGATTGCCCTGCCCCGGGGTGTGCACGTCGACGGCGAGGATGTTGGTGTCCGGGTCGGCGGCGGCCATCTGCGCGGTGGCCTCGCCCATACCGAACCCGATCTCCAGCACGACCGGCTTGTCGTTGCCGAACAGCTCGCCGAGGTCGATGACCCGCTGCCCGTCGATGTCGAGCCCCCACTGGGGCCACAGCCGCTGCAGCGCGTCCGCCTGTCCGGCGGTCACCCGGCTGCGCCGCGGCTGGAAACTCCGGATCCGCCGCTCGAAATGCGACCCGGCGGGATCGGCCTTGGGACCGTCCGGAAACCGCGGCTCCCCCTTGGCCCGGGTATGCCGGAGGGAGACGCCGGGGGTGTGGGGGGTCGGCGAGGGGGCTTCGGGGGCGTTGAGGAAGTCAGACACAGTGCTTCCGATTTTACGGCGCGCTGCGAGGGCGCCTTCTTGGCCGGCAGAGTCGGGCAGGCGGGTGGGAAACGGGGTCCAGGGGGCGGAGCCCCTGGTACGGCCCTACAGCGAGCCGAGCATCGACAGCACCCGGCGCCCCACTTCCCGGCCGATCGGCAGGGAAGCGGTAGCCGCGGGCGAGGGCGCGTTCAGCACATGCACGGCCCGCGCCCCCTCCCGGATGAGGAAGTCGTCGACCAGCGTCCCGTCCCGCAGCACCGCCTGCGCCCGCACCCCGGCAGGGGCCCGCACCAGGTCGTCCGCCTCCACCCCGGGCAGCAACCTGCGCACCGCCTCCAGGAACGCCCCCTTCGACAGCGAGCGGCGCAGCTCCCCCGCGCCGTATCTCCAGTGCCGCCGGGCGATCGCCCACGACCCCGGCCACGCCACCGTCCCGGCCAGTTCCCGGGGGCGTACGACTCCCCAGCCGTATCCCTCCCGGGCCAGCGCCGGCACCGCGTTGGGCCCGATGTGGACACCCCCGTCGATCCCGCGGGTCAGATGCACCCCGAGGAACGGGAACGCCGGATCCGGCACCGGATACACCAGCCCCCGCACCAGCTCCGGCCGCGCCAGCTCGTAGTACTCCCCGCGGAACGGCACGATCCGCACCCCGGGCTCGTCCCCGGTCAGCCGGGCCACCTCGTCGCAGTACAGCCCGGCGCAGTTCACCAGCACGCGCGCGCGTACGACATCCCCGGCCGAGGTGAGCACGGCCACACCGCGCTCCGGCCGCCGGTCGACCCGTACGACCCGCGCGCCGTACCGGATCTCGGCGCCTGAGGCCCGCGCGAGCTGCCGGGCGACCCCGACGAAGTCGCACACGCCGGTGGTCCCGACGTGTATGGCGGCCAGCCCCCTCACCTCGGGTTCGTACTCACCGATCTGTGCGGCGCCCAGCTCCCGCACCGGGATCCCGTTCTCGCGCCCTCTTTGCACGAGTGCGTGCAGCCGGGGCAGCTCCTCCCGCTCCGTGGCGACGATCAGCTTGCCGGTGACGGCGTGCGCGATGCCGTACTCGGCGCAGAACTTCACCATCTCGGCGGCGCCACCCACCGCGTACCGCGCCTTGAGCGAGCCGGGACGGTAGTAGATCCCGCTGTGGATGACCCCGCTGTTGCGCCCCGTCTGGTGCCGGGCCGGTCCCGGCTCCTTCTCCAGCACGGTGACCCGGGTGCCCGGCGCGGCCCGTGTGATCGCATACGCCGTGGACAGCCCGACGATCCCCCCGCCGACCACGAGCACATCACAGTCGTACGCCCCGACTGGCACCGAGCACCACCTCCACTCCCGATAGTGCACTGCGCCACTGACAATGCCTTCAAACGCAGGTGGTGACGGTTGTCATGCTGGTGCCATCAGCAGCGGCCGCGCCCTCTCCCGCAGCTCCACCACCCGCGGCTCGTCCCCGTACGGCTCCAGCCGGTGCAGGAGATCCTTCACGTACTCGGTGGTGCGCGCGGACGAGATCCGCCCGGCCACCTCCACGGCCCGCACCCCCTGCTCGCAGGCGGCGTCGAGATTCCCGGACTCCAGCTCGGCGACAGCCGAAACCACCAGCCGCAGCCCGTGCGACCGTACGAACTCCTCCGTCGGTTTCGACAGCGCCTGTTCGGTGAACCGCCGCACCTGCCGGGGCGCCTTCAGATCCCGGTAGCACTCCGCGGCATCGGCGGCGAACCGGTCGTAGCCGTAGAAACCGAGCCAGGAAGGATCGTTGTCGCCCTCCCGGGACCGCTCGAGCCACCCCTCCGCCGCCTTGAGCGCGGCGCCGGCGGCCTGCGCGTCTCCCGCACGCGCGTGTGCCCGCGCCTCCACCAGGCGGAAGAAGCTCATCGTGCGCGCGGTCGCCAGCCCCCGGTTCCGCTCCAGCGCGGCCTGCGCCAGATCGACCCCCTCGTCGCCGAAGCCGCGGTACGTCGCCTGCAGTGACATGGAGGCCAGGACGTAGCCCCCCAGGGGCACATCCGCCGCCGCGCGCGCGAGTCGCAGCGCCTGGATGTAGTACCGCTGCGCGGCCTCCTGCTGGCCGGTGTCGAAGGCCATCCACCCGGCGAGCCGGGTGAGTTCGGCGGAGGCGCCGAACAGCGCGCGGCCCACCTCGTCGGAGTAGGCGCCGAGCAGCAGCGGTGCCGCCTCCACGCGCAGGCACTCGGGCACCATCGACGAACGCCAGTCCCCGCCGCCGTACTTGGAGTCCCACCGCCTGGCGTCCTCGGCGGCCTCCCGCAGCTTGCGCACATCGCTGTGGCCGACTTTGATCGGTGCGCCGGAGCCCTCGGCGGAGTCCGCCTCCCGCGCGACCGAGCTGTCGGCGGGGGTTATCAGCCATCGTGAGGCGGGCGTTGCGTATGCGCTCACTGCGAACGATCCGGCGAGGGACTGCCAGATGCCGCCCGAGCCGGCCCGGCGCCCGGCGAGGTCGAGACGGTACAGCTCCGTCGCCGACTTCACCGCCTGTCCTACGTCTCTGGGGAAGGCGAGGCCCACTTCGGGCGCGGGATCCGCGTCCGCCAGGCCGATCTCGTGGAGCGGCACCGGGCGGCCGAGCTTCTGTCCGATGGCGGCCGCGATGAGGTGCGGCGCCGCGCCCTGCGGCACCATCCCCTTCGACACCCAGCGCGCCACGGAGGTCTTGTCGTAGCGAAGAGTCAACCCGCGTTGGGCGCCAAGGTCGTTGACGCGTCGTGCGAGTCCTGCGTTGCTGATTCCCGCGAGGGCGAGAACGGCGCCGAGTTTTTCGTTCGGCCCGCGTTGCTCCCTGGACATGCGCCACCCCTCGACACAGACGGCTGCCGCGCTGGCATAACCATGCGGCATTCGTAAACCCAGCGTAGTTCGCCGCATCCCAAGCGTTAAGGGGCATTGTTCCGGATGGCGGGATTGTGGTCCGTACGGAAGTACGGCCCTGTACGCACCGTGCACGGCCTGTCGCCCCATGCCCCCGCGCGTGTGGCCGTGCGCCCGTCCGTGCGCTCTTCTCCGGCCACCGGGGGAGCGGTTCCATGGCTCTTGCGTGGGTCGGCCCGCTGTACTGGATCCAGTGGGCTGGGGGACACCGCCACCTTCATCCCCGCGGGTGGCGGACCGGTCCGGGAGGCGATGCCCGCCTCCCGGACTGTGCGCGTAGTCCGCGCCGCCGCGCCCTGCGCAAGCCTGTACGGAGCGTGCGCATCTCCCGCTTCGCTCTGCGTATTTGGCCGAAAATCGCCCTCGTCTCTCACGGTGGACATCCGCCCCCACCATGCAACTTGACGGCGCGAAGGGCGTTTTGGGGGAGCGTACAGGGGGCGCATTCGAGTCGTACTCGTCTCGGTCCCCGTTGCGCGTCCCTCGATCGAAGCCGGTGCCGCCGCCCCTCCACAGCGCGCCCTTCATGGCAGCATGGGGATCCGGTTCGTACAGAGCACTGTTGTCCACAGCCTGTGGAGGCGTCGATGCGGTGGTTGGTGGGTTGGAGCAGCACCGCCGCGGGCGTCACCGGGATCGGCACCGCGGGCGCCACCGGTTACGACGGCGAGACCCTGCACCCGGTCGGCTCCCATCTCCTGTGGGGCGACCCGGATCCACTGTGGGCCGTCGGCGACTGGCGCCCGGACGAGGTGCGCGTGGTGCGGGCCGACGCGGACAGCCACATCGCCGTCCTCGGCATCTGCGGCGCCTCCGACGACGAGCTCAGACGCGGCCTGTTCACCGCGCGCGGGGGCGCACTGCGCCATCTGACGGCCTGGCCCGGCAGTTACACGGCGGTCGTCAAGGCCGGCCGGCGCATCACCGTCTGCGGCGATCTCGCCGGCGCCCGTCCGGTCTTCCACACCCCCTGGGCCGGCGGCACCGCCTACGCCACCGCCGCGCTGCCCCTCGCCGACCTCATCGAGGCCAACCTCGACTTCGCCCACCTGGCCGCCCTGCTCGCCGCCCCGGAGGTACCGGCCGCGGTGCGCGACAGCACCCCGTACGAGGGTGTGCGGCGCGTTCCGCCGGGGCACGCGCTCGTGCTGCGCGCCGGGGCGCGCGAGATCGCCGGATACGAGCCGGTCGCCTCCCTCGCCGTGGCCGCCGCCCCCGCCGACCCGGAACGCGCCGTTGACGCCGTACGCGACGCCCTCGTGGAGGCGGTCCGCACCCGGCTGTCGGCACCGCGGCACGTGCCCGGCCTCGACCCCGGGCCGGTGCCCGGCATGGGCCCGGCCGAGCGGCGGGCCCGGCGCGGGATGCCCGCGCCCGGCATCGGCGCCGACCTGTCCGGCGGCCCCGCCTCGGGCACCCTCGCGCTGCTGGCCGCCGGGCTGCCCGGCAGACCCGGCACGCTCCTCGGCCACGGCACCGGCGCGGGCGAACGGCTCGTCGCCGTCACCTTCAACGACCTGGCGGTGGCCGGCCGCGAGGCCGAACTCGAACGCGCCGGAGCCCTCGCCGCCAACCCCCGCCTGCACCACATGGTGGTCACCGGCGCCGAGGAGACCCTGCCGTACGCCGACCTCGACGGCCCCCTCACCGACGAACCGGGGCCCTCGCTGGTCATGGCCGCCCGGCACCGCGCCCGGCTCGCCGCCGGCAGCGCCGACCACTTCACCGGCCACGGCGCCCGGCAGGTCCTGGACGCCCACCCGGCCCGCCTCGCCGACCTCCTCATGGACCGCAAACGGCGCCATCTGGTCCGCCCGGTCGCCGCGCTCGCCAAGGCCGACGGCTCGGTGATGGTCCCCGCGCGCGTGTACGGCGCCGCCCGCCGCCTCGCCCGCACGCCCTACCGGACCGGCCTGGAGGTGCTGGCCGAGCGGCTGATGCGGCGCCGCTTCGACGAGCCCAAAGGGGCGGTCGGCGCGTCCCTCGCCGCGCTGACCTGGGCCAGACCCGGGCCGGCGGCCCGCTGGCTAACGGGGGAGGCCCTGGCTGAAGTATCGGTTCTTCTCCAGTCGGAGGCGGACCGCTCGGCAACCGGCGTCCAGCGTCCCGGCGACTACCGCGCGCGTGCCGCCCTCGCCCGCTACGCCGCCGACCTGCGCGTCCTGGAACAGGCCGCCGAGATCCGCTCCCAGCGCCTGCACGCGCCGTTCCTCGACAACCAGGTCGTCCGCGCCTGCCGCACCCTGCCCGAAGCCCTGCGCGTCCAGCCCGGCGCCCGCGCCGCCATCCTCCGTACGGTCCTGGAGGGCGCCGGCGTCACCGACCTGCCGCCCGGCTGGGGCGCCCCCTCGCACGCCTCCTCGGCGGCAGCGGCACGCGCGGGCCTGCGCGTGGCGGCCGACCCCCTGCTGGACCTCTTCTCCACGCCCCTCCTCGCCGACGCCGGCCTGGTGGAGGCGCACGTCATCCGCAAGGCGCTCCGCGGCGCCGCCGCCGGCGACCCCCTGCCCCTGGACGGCCTGGCCGACCTCATCTCCCTCGAACTCTGGCTCCACCGCCTCCTCTCCCGCCGAGGCACCTGCTGGACGGGAACCCCGGCACGCGCCCGTGCGGTGCCCTCCGGGATTCAGCCGAGGAGGGGAGCTCTGGCCTCCGGCGCTTGAGGAGGGTTGCAAAGGGCCGGTACTCCGCCGTACCCGTCTGCGGCCGCGCCGTGGCCGGCCGCGCAGTTCCCCGTGCCCCGGGCCCCGGGGGGAGCCGCAGTGCCGCCGGCCGCCGAGGCGCCGCAGCGGCACCTCTCAGCGAGCAGCGCCCGACCCCGCCCCAGCCGCAGCACAGGGCACCGAGACAGCACCCCTCGGTGAAACCCCGTCGCCCCACCCCGCACCCCCCGCCACAATGACCGGGTGCGGTACAGAATCCTGGGCGTGACCGAGGCGGCAGACGACCAGGGCACCCCCGTACCCGTCGGCGGCCCACGCCTGCGCGCACTCCTCACCGCCCTGTCCCTCCGCCCGGGCCGCACCACCACTCCCGAAACCCTCATCGAGGAGATCTGGGCCGACGCCCACCCGGACGACCGCCCCAGCGACGCTGCCGCCGCCCTCCAGGCCCTCGTCGGCCGCCTCCGCCGGGCCCTCGGCAGGCAGACCGTCAGCTCCACCCCCGGCGGCTACCGCCTGGAGGCGACCGAGGACGACATCGACCTGTTCGTCTTCGAGCGCCTCACCCACACCGGCACCAAGGCCCTCACCGAGGGCGACCCCGCCACCGCCCACCGCACCCTCACCGAGGCCCTCGCCCTCTGGCACGGCCCCGCCCTCGCCGACCTGCCCGACCGCACCGCCGCCACCCGCCCGGAGGCCCTGCGCCTGGCGGCGACCCGCGCCCGCGCCGCCGCCGCCCTGGACGTGGGCCGCGCCCCGGACGTCGTACCGGAGCTGACGGAACTCACCGCGGCCCACCCGCTGGACGAGCCCCTGCACGCCCTCCTCATCCGCGCCCTGCGCGACACGGGCCGCACCGCCGACGCCCTCGCCGCGTACGAGTCCGCCCGCCGGACCCTCGCCGACACCCTCGGCGCCGACCCGGGTCCGGAACTCAAGGCCCTGCACGCGTCGTTGCTCCAGCAGGAACCACCACAGCAGCCGGTACCCCGGTCACAGCCACCCACGTCACCCACGCCCCCGACGACGCCGGCCCCCGCCCCGCCCCCGGAGCGCACCGGCAACATCCGCCCCCGTCTGACGTCCTTCGTCGGGCGGGAACCCGAACTCGAGGCCATTCGTTCCGATGTGCACAGGGCCCGCCTGGTCACGCTCACCGGACCGGGCGGCTCCGGAAAGACCCGCCTCGCCGAGGAGGCCGCCGCAGGGCTTCCGCAGGCATGGCTGGTCGAGCTGGCCCCGCTCGACCATCCGGAGGCGGTGCCCGGCGCGGTGGTCAGCGCCCTCGGTCTGCGCGAGACCGTGCTGCTGACCAACGAGCTGGCGACCCCGCAGGCCGACCCCGTCGCCCTGCTGATCGAGTACTGCGCCCCGCGCAGCCAACTCCTGGTCCTTGACAACTGCGAACACGTCATCGGCGCGGCCGCCACCCTCGCCGAGACCCTCCTCACCCACTGCCCGGGGCTCACGATCCTCGCGACCAGCCGCGAACCCCTGGGCGTCCCCGGTGAGTCGGTGCGCCCGGTCGAGCCCCTCGTCCCGGAGCAGGCGCACCGCCTGTTCGCCGAGCGCGCGAAGGCCGTCCGCCCCGACGCCGACGCGGTGCTCGCCGACACCGAGGCCGTGGCGGAGATCTGCCGCCGCCTGGACGGACTGCCGCTCGCCATCGAGCTGGCCGCCGCCCGGCTCAGGCTGCTGACCCCACGGCAGATCGCCGACCGGCTCGACGACCGCTTCCGTCTGCTCACCTCCGGAAGCCGCACGGTCCTGCCCCGCCAGCAGACCCTGCGCGCGGTCGTCGACTGGTCCTGGGACCTGCTGGACGAGCGCGAGCGGACGGTGCTGCGCGAGGCCTCGGTGTTCGCCGGCGGCTGGGACCTCACGGCTGCCGAGGCCGTGTGCACCGGCCCGGCGGCCGACCTGATCGGCGCCCTGGTCGACAAGTCCCTCGTCGTCGCCGCTCCGGACGCCACGGGCGGCATGCGCTACCGCATGCTGGAGACCATCCACGAGTACGCCACCGAGCGCGCGGCAGAGGTCCCCGGCCTGCGCGCCACGGCCGAGCGCCGGCACCGCGCGTGGGTGCGGGCACTGGCCGAGGAGGCCGAGCCGCGCCTGCGGTCGGCGGACCAGCTGCCCTGGATCTCCCGCCTGGAAACCGAACTGGACAACGTCCGGGCGGCCCTGGACCGCTCCGTCCGCGCCGGCGACGAGGCGGAGGCGGGTGCGATCGTCCTGGCCATCGGCTGGTTCTGGTGGCTGCGCAACCACCGTCAGGAGGCGGTGTCCTGGGTCCGGCTGGTCCTGCGCCTGGGCGTGGCCCTGGACACCCGCGCGGCTTCCCGTCCCTCCGGGCCTCCTGTGGACACCGCCGGCGACCCGGAGGCGCTGATGGCCCTGGTGCAGTCGGCCGACCCGATCGGCGCCCTCGTCGCCTCCCCCGACGGCGAGGCCGGGCACCCGCTGCGGGAGCTGCGCATGGACCTGCGGATGCTCGACCTGTTCCTGACCTCCGAGTCGAACCCCGAGCACCTCGGGGCCGACCCCCGGGCCCCGGAGTACATCGCGCGCGTCCGGGCCGCCTTCGAGCACGGCGGTCCCCGCGCCGCCCGCCTCCCGGGCATCGTCTGGCCGCTGACCGCCTACTACCTGGGCGGCTCGGAGGACCTCGGCCCGGCACTGACCGGGGCCGTCGCCAACTGCCGTGCGTACGGCGGTGACTGGGAGGTCGGCGTCTCCCTGATGTACCGCACCCACACGATCGTCGACTCCGCGGGCAACCTGCGGGGCGTGGACGAGGACCTCGCCGAGCTGCGGACGCTCAGCCGGCGGGTCGGTGACCGCTGGATGCGCGCCCAGGTGTGCAGCGCGGCGGGCGAGGCGGCCATGGCGCGCGGCCGGTTCGACGAGGCACGCGGCGAGTACGAGGAGGCGCTGCGCCTGGCCTACGAGGTGGGGGCCTACGCCGAGTCGCCGTTCCTGAAGGCGCGGCTCGCCGAGATCGCCTACCGCTCCGGTGACACGAGGGCCGCGCTGGCCGCCCTGGACGAGGCGGGAGCGGCGGCCGACCGCTACGCGGTGCCGGAGTCACGCGCCTTCGTACTGCTGCTACGCGCTCACATCGCGCTGCACCAGAAGGAGACCGCTCGTGCCCGCGAGCTGTACGAGGCCACGTGCGTGGTGACACGCGGCGGTACCCCGCCGCCGCAGTTCGTGGCGGCCCTGCGCACCATCGAGGCGTTCATCGCCGCCGAGGACGCGGGCCCCGAGCACGGGCTGCCGATCCTCGCGGAGGCGCTGCGCGAGGCCGTGGCCCAGCGGTGCTCCGAGGCGATCACGGCATCGCTGGTGGACGGCGCCGCGGGGCTGCGGGCCCGGTGCGGTGATCTGGCCGGTGCGGTGCGGCTGTTCGCCGCGGCGGACCGCTGGCGCGACGGCAATCCACGTCCCGAGCCGGAGCGCGGCGAGGCCGCCCGGGTGCAGTCCGAAGCCCGTGCGGCCCTGCCAGCCGGGCGGTACGCGGCCGAGTGCGCCCGGGGCGCGTCCCTCGACGTGGCCGGTGTGCTGCGGGAACTCGGCGTGCCGAAGGCCGCCGTGGAGCGCGGCTGAGAACGGCTACCGGCAGGTGAACCGGGACTCCGCCCAGTCCGCGAGTGCCGCCCGGTCGAAGAGGTTGCTGTGCGGCCGCACGACGAGCCGTACGGTCCTGCGCCCGGTCAGGTCCACATGGACGGGCACGGCCCGGTCGTTGCCCTTGACCATCCCGGACCGCCACAGCCGGACCCCGTCGGCGTAGACCGAGAAGGACACCTTGCCGAGGCCGAGGGTCATGTCGTCCACGCCTGCCAGTGCGTCGTAGGCGGTGCACTGCCGGTTGAGGGCGACAGTGACGGAGGACTCGCCGTGCACGGTCACCCCGCGCGCGTACCGCGTGCCGCCGACCGACATGCCGTAGCGCTGCCACACCCAGCTGCTCGCGCCCAGCCGGATCTCGGGCCGGGTGCCGTCGCCGGTGAGGTCGTAGTCGAGGTCGCTCAGCTCGTAGACGGTGGGCGCCGGCGGTGGCGTGGGCTTCGGGGTCGGCTTCGGCGTGGGGTCGGGAGCCGGTGTCGGCGTGGGCGTCGGCTTGGGTGCCGGTGTCGGCGTGGGTTGCGGCGTCGCCGTCGGCGCGGGGATGGGAGTGGCCGGCTCGGGGGCCGGTACGACCGGCTCGTGAGCGGGCTTCTTCGACGGCTGCAACGGCTGCAACGGCTTCGGCGGGGGCGGCTTGGGCGGCTCGGAGCGCACGACGGGCGCGGGCGGCGACGGCTTGACCGCCTCCTTCGCCGGTGGGTGACCGTTGTTCACCAGGGCCAGCGCCACCGCGGCGGCGGCCACCGCGACCACACCGGCCGCGATCCCCGCCTTCACCGGCGCCCCGAGCGCCTCGGAGGCCGCGGCACCGCCCGCACCGCCGGACGAGCCGGAGGCCGCCGCCGCGGCACCTGCCGCCCCGGCCCCCGCGCTGCCGGCGACGATCCCGAGCGCCTTGGCGTACCCGGCGGCCCCGAACCAGCCGATGACCGCGACCGGGACGACGCCGGGGATACCGCTGGCGACCTCCTCGATCTGCGCGGCCGCCAGCCGGCACCTGGCGCATTCCTCCAGGTGTTTGCGCAGGCCCCGCTCGGCGCGGATGCGCAGTTTGCGACGGGCATAGGTGCCGAGTTGGTCGGCATAGCGGGCGCACTCCTCGTCGCCGGCGAGGGATGCGCTGACATGGGCCTGGAGATAGGCCTGCTTCAGACCCTCGCGCGCCCGGCTGGCGAGGACCCGGGTGCCGTTGGCATCCAGCCCGAACAGCACGGCGACCTCGCTCGGCGACTCGTCCTCCACCTCGGTGTGCCACAGCACCGCCTGCCAGCGCTCGGGCAGCGAGCGGAAGGCCCGCATGGCCAGGGACTGCTCGGCCTCGTGCATCGCGCGCACATCGGCGCCGGGGTCCCATGCGTCGTCGTCGGACACTTCGGAGGCACGCGAGGCCTGCCGGGAGAAGACGGCGAAGTCGTCCACGAGCTGCTCGCGCCGGGCCGACTTGGCCCAGTGCGCGGCGACGCGCCGCACGGAGGTCAGCAGATAGGCCCGGACGGCGTGTTGGGGCCCCGCTCCGCCGCGCACCGCCTGCAGCATCCGGGCGAAGACCTCCGCCGTCAGGTCGTCGGCGGTGTGCCCGTCCCGGCAGCAGGTGCGCGCATACCGCCGTACGGAGTCCGCGTGCCGCCGGTAGAGCTCCGCGTACGCGGAGTCGTCACCGCCGCGCATCCGCTCGACCAGCTCACCGTCGTCGGGCGGTATCTCCAGGGACGGCGGCAGCACACTGCCCCCGCGCTGGGCGGGCACGCTCCGCCCACCGGGGGAAGCCGGACGCCCGCCCTGGTGCGGGACCTGGGGCGGGGTCAGCCCGGCGGCCTCCGCGCTCGCGTCGTCACCGCGTGACTCGTCCCGCCCGCCAACGCCCATCGTCACCGGCTCAGGGTGTCACATTGCCCTTTGCCCAAGGACCGTGTGTTCACGGCATCCACTCATCCGAGGGCTCTGGTCAGCACAGGTCTCCGGTCACCACCGGAACGAGTGAGGGGCGCGGGGCCGTGTCGCGCACCCCGCACCCCTCAACCCGGAACCGACCCTCGAACCCCTACGCAGGCCGAGACCGCCCCTCGAACCCCTACGCAGGCCGAGACCGAAGCCCCTCCAGCAAGATATCCAGCAGCCGGGCAGAAGCCGCAGCCTGCTGAGCCGCATCCGGCAGAGACGGCGCCGCCGTGGCGATCACCAGCAGCACATCCCCCACGGACACATCCGCCCGCAGCTGACCGGCCGCCCGAGCCCGCTCCACGAGCTGCCCGACGACATCGAGCAACGCCCCGACCCCGCCGTCATCCGCGGACTCGCCCGGCACCAGCCGCAGCTCACCACTCGCCGGCTGCACCCGCTGCTGAGGCACCCGAGCCTCCTCGGCGGGCCCGGCCGAACCGGCGGAGCCGACCAGCACCTGCGGCGGCAGCAACCGGCCCGCCCCCGACGCCACGGACGTCCGCAGGAACCGCGACAGCGCCGACCACGGCTCGTCCTCCTGACCGAGCGCGGCCCGCGCCTGCTCGGTCAGCCGCGCCGTCTCCTCCTCGGCTATCCGCCGCACCAGCACGTCCTTGCTGGGAAAGCGCCGGTACACCGTGCCGACGCCCACCCGCGCGCGCCGCGCCACGTCCTCCATCGGCGCCCCGTACCCCAGCTCGCCGAAGACCTCACGCGCCGCACGCAGCACGTGCTCCAGATTGCGCTGTGCATCCACCCGCAACGGCGTTGTGCGCGCCCCGTCCGCGCGCCCGTTGCCCGCCGCCGCGCTCACCGCGCCACCGCCGGACGCGATCGCGGTTGCAGCTGACCAATGCGTGTCCTGAACATGCATGTGTTCCCCCGGTGATGACGTCTCCCCCCGGAGACTCCCCGCCACTGAACGCGGAGTGCGCGGAACATGCGTCGGTCTCGACCGGGTCCGCCCGTCGCGGCACCCGTTCGACCACAGTCCCTACACCCCGTCGACACACGAACATAGTTGAGAGGGAGTCAATTCAGAAGGGGCAGGTTCCGCACAGTGCGCCCCCCGATCGGAGTACGGGTCTCGTACGTCCCGTTTCCTCACCTTCCATCCGCCTCGCCCGCCCCCGCTGACCTGCTCCCTTTCGTCCCGCCCGGACACCGCGCCCGGCCCCGCGGGCACCCGGCCACCGGTCACACAAATTGCCGGGGCTGTGGACAAACACCTGCGCCGGGTGCGTCATGGGATGGTGAAGGAACGTGCGCGCATTCTGGTTGTCGGCGGCGGCTACGTCGGGATGTACACGGCCCTGCGTCTGCAGCGGAAGCTGAAGGGCGAGCTCAAGCGGGGTGAGGTCGACATCACCGTCGTCACCCCCGACCCCTACATGACGTACCAGCCGTTCCTTCCCGAAGCAGCCGCGGGGTCGATCTCCCCTCGCCATGTCGTCGTACCGCTGCGCCGGGTGCTGGACCAGTGCCACGTCGTCGTCGGCGAGGTCACCTCCATCGACCACGCGGTACGCACCGCAGCCGTCCACACGCTCGCCACCGCCGAGGAGGGCAGCGCGGCCGAACTCCTCGGCTACGACGAACTCGTCCTCGCCCCCGGCTCGATCTCCCGGACGCTGCCCATCCCCGGCCTCGCCGAGTACGGCATCGGCTTCAAGACCGTCGAAGAGGCCATCGGCCTGCGCAACCACGTCATCGAGCAGATGGACATCGCCTCCTCCACCCGTGACCCCGCGATCCGCGACGCCGCCCTCACCTTCCTCTTCGTCGGCGGCGGCTACGCGGGTGTGGAGGCGCTCGCCGAGCTGGAGGACATGGCCCGCTACACCGCGCGCTACTACCACAACGTCCGCCCCGAGGACCTGAAGTGGATCCTCGTGGAGGCCTCCGACCGGATCCTGCCCGAGGTCGGCGCCGAGATGGGCAGCTACACCGTCACCCAGCTGCGCCGCCGCAACATCCAGGTCCTCCTGAACACCCGCCTGGACTCCTGTGCCGACCGCGTCGCCGTCCTCAGCGACGGCCAGCGCTTCCCGACCCGTACGGTCGTGTGGACCGCCGGCGTCAAGCCCAGCCCCCTGCTCGCCGCGACCGACCTGCCGCTCACCGAGCGCGGCCGGCTGAAGTGCACCGCCCAGCTGACCGTCCAGGGCGTGGAACACGCCTGGGGGGCGGGCGACGCGGCGGCCGTACCCGACGTCACCGCCGCCGAACCCGGCACCGAGACCGCGCCGAACGCCCAGCACGCCGTCCGCCAGGCCAAGGTCCTCGGCGACAACATCGCCCACGCGCTGCGCGGCGAGCCCCTTCAGACGTACGCCCACAAGTACGTCGGTTCGGTCGCCTCCCTCGGCCTGCACAAGGGGGTCGCCCAGGTCTACGGGCGCAGGCTGAAGGGCTACCCTGCCTGGTTGATGCACCGCGTCTACCACCTCAGCAGGGTGCCCACCGTCAACCGCAAGGCCCGCGTCCTGGCGGAATGGACCCTCGCCGGGCTCTTCAAACGGGAGATCGTCTCGCTCGGTTCACTCGAACATCCGCGAGCGGAGTTCGAACTCGCGGCCGGTGGAAAGCCTCCTCACAGCCCCTCGGACAACCCGAAGGGGTCGTCCTGACCGGACCCAGGAACTACCCGGCCCGCCCAGGCGTCTGACGGATGTCGCCGCGGCGCCGCCCCTGCCAGACTGCCCCACGTCCGCGGACGGGCCACCCACCCGCCCACAGCACCCACGAGGCTTCTTCCCAAGTGAACTTCACGCGCTGGAGCGCCCGGCTCCCCGGAACGCAGCGCCGCGCCGCCGCGCGGACCGAGACCCCGGTCTCCCCGGACCGGCGGGGGGAAGGCTCCGTGCCCGCGGCCCGCGCCGAACAGCCGGCCGACGGCACACTCCCGGTGCCCGCCGTCGACGAACTGCCCGCGCGCGACGTCCTCGACCGCGTCCCCGCCCTCGTCGCGCTCGTGCACGGCCCGGACCACCGCATCGGCTACGTCAACGACGCCTACACGGCGGCCTTCGGCGCACGGCCCACGGGCACGCCCGCGCGGGAGGCGCTCCCGGAACTCGCCGAACTGGGCCTGCTCCCGCTCCTCGACCAGGTGCTGCGCAGCGGCAAGCCCCGCACCCTGAAGTCCCGCAAGGCCGACGACGGCCGCTCCTACACCTTCACCTGCACCCCCGTCGCCGAGGACGGCGACCGCGACGGCGGCGTGCTCGTCTTCGCCACCGACGTCACCGACCACGCCGAGGCCGCCGAACGCCTGCGCGCCAGCGAACGCCGCCAGCGCGAGACCGCCGTCACCCTCCAGCGCTCCCTCCTCCCGCAGGAACTGGAACA
This sequence comes from Streptomyces sp. NPDC007205, assembly GCF_040634095.1. Lineage (NCBI taxonomy): Bacteria > Bacillati > Actinomycetota > Actinomycetes > Kitasatosporales > Streptomycetaceae > Streptomyces > Streptomyces sp. NPDC007205. The sequence continues at coordinate 3,728 of NZ_JBEYEW010000004.1, read as the reverse complement.
GCCCGACGACCTCCGGATCGCCGCCACCTACCAGCCCGGCGGCACCGAGGCCGCGGTCGGCGGCGACTGGTACGACGTGATCACCCTCGGCGGCGGCCGCACCGCCCTGGTCATCGGCGACGTCATGGGGCGAGGGGTGCGCGCGGCGGCCGTGATGGGCCAACTGCGGACGGCCGTCCGCGCCTACGCCCGCCTCGACCTGCCCCCGCACGAGGTGCTCCAGCTCCTCGACGGCCTCGCCACCGAGATCGACCCCAACCAGATCGCCACCTGCGTCTACGCCGTCCACGACCCCAACGAGGGCCGCCTGGTCTACGCCTCCGCCGGCCACCTGCCCATCCTGGTCCGCGACGAGAACGGCACGGTCTCCCGCGCCGACGAACCCACCGGCCCGCCGCTCGGCACCGGCGGCTGGATCCACTCCTCCGGCTCCATCGCCCTCGGCCCCGGCGCCACCGCCGTCCTGTACACCGACGGCCTGGTCGAGCGCCGCGACGAGGACCTGGACGAGGGCATCGCCGCACTCGAACGCGCCCTCGCCGGCGCCACCGGCACCCCGCAGGTCGTCTGCGACCGCCTGGTCCGCTCGGCCGGCGTCACCGCCGACCACGACGACGACGTCGCCGTCCTCGTCCTCCAGCACCCCGCCCGTACGGGCCCCGACGGCGACCTCTTCCGCAACGCCGCCCTGGAACTCCTCGGCGGCGTCGAAGCAGCCCCCCGCGCGCGTGCCTTCGCCACCGGCGTCCTCACCAGCTGGCGCTTCCCCGCCGAACTGCACGACCTCGGCGTCCTCGCCACCAGCGAACTCGTCGCCAACAGCCTCCAGCACGGCACCCCGCCCATGCGCCTGCGTCTGCGCCGCACCGACCGGCGCCTGATCATCGAGGTCACCGACGGCGACGACCATCTGCCCCGGCGCCGCCGCGCAGAACCCGGCGACGAGTCCGGCCGGGGCATCGCGATCGTGGCGACGATCGCCTCCAGCTGGGGCTGCCGTCGCACTCCGGGCGGCGGCAAGGCGGTGTGGTGCGAGTTCGTCCTGCCGAAGGGAAAGCACTGACCGGCGGGCCTACCCCGCGACCGGTGTCAAAAGCTCACTCGCCCGGCTGATCCGCGACCAGCTCGCCGACCACACCGCCCCGGACGGCACAGCGACGCCTCCGTTCACCGCCGGCCTGGTCACGGCGACCCGCTGACCCGTACGCGAAAACGGCCGCCACCCGAAAGTGACGGCCGTCGCGGACCACGAGGGGCTCACGCCTCCGCGGCAACCGGCTCGGCAGGAGCCCCACCACGGGTGACCACCCGGGACCCGCGCGCCGGCCACGGCCGGTCCTGTACGGGGGTGAGCCGTCGCCCGAGCCGCAGCGCCAGGACGGTGATCCCCAGCGAGAACAGCAGGAAGGTCACGATGTACGGCGCGTGCAGCGAGGCGCCCAGGGGCCCGCCCACCGCCGGACCGACGGCCAGCGCCAGCTGCTTGACCAGCGCGAACGCCGAGTTGTACTGACCGGCCATGCCCTCCGGCGCCAGATCGGCGACCAGCGGCGCGACCGTCGGCGACAGCATCGCCTCACCCAGCCCGAACAGCGCGTACGTCGACACGAAGGCGGCCGTCGCCATCTCCTGGCTGCCGTGCCCCAGCCCCGCGTACCCGGCGGCCAGCCAGGCGACGGCCCAGATCAGGCCCACCCCGGCGATCACCCGGGACCGCCGACGCCGCTCCACGAACTTCAGCACGGCGAACTGGGCGACCACGATCATCAGCGTGTTCGCGGCCAGGGCCGTCCCCAGCGCGGAGGTGGATATCCCCGCGGCCTCGACGCCGTACGCGCTCAGCCCGGACTCGAACTGGCCGTAGCAGGCGAAGAACAGCACGAAGCCCAGCACACACAGCTGCACCATCGCCCGGTTCCCGAGCAGCTGCTTCCAGCTGCCCTTCGCCGACCCCGCGGGGGCCTCCTCCATCCGCGGCGAGTGCGGCATCCGCACCGTCGCCATCACACCGACCAGCAGCAGGAACATCGCCGCCTCGATCGCGAACAGCAGCGTGAACGACGACACGCGCGTGGTGTCGACGAGATGACCGCCGATGAGGCCACCTATGCCGAGCCCCAGGTTCTGCAGGAAGAACTGCGTCGCGAACGCCCGGGACCGGGTGTCGGCCGAAGAGCAGTCCACGATCATCGTCGCCAGCGCCGGCTGCATCACGGCCTGCCCGGCGCCGAGCGCCGCGGCCGACAGCAGTACGGCGGCGGCACTGCTCGCCAGACCCAGGCTCAGCGCGCCGAGCGCGGCGGTGACCAGGGCGGCGAGCAGGACCGGCAGCGGGCCGCGCCGCACGATCGCCCTGCCGGCGAACGGCAGGACGATCAGCGCGGCCACGGCGAAGACGGCGAGCACGAGTCCCGCCGTCATGGCTCCCAGGCCCCGCACCTGCGCCACATAGACGTACAGGTACGGGACCGTGAAGCCGAGCCCGAACGCGCTGAGTGCGTTGCCCACGTGGATCCGGCGCATCGCTGCGCCCATCGCCCTGGTCACGTTCACCTCTCTCAGTAGTTAGGAGTGAAGACTTCGAAGCTAAAGTTCGAAGCTAAAGAGTACACATCGAAGGACTTCAAGGCAAAGCTGCCGCGTGCGATACTGCGGCCATGGCCGACACAGCCCCCGACGTCACAGAGCCGACACTCGAAGAGCAGATCGCCGCCTACCAGCGCGAGTTCCGGGACCTCGATCCCCAGGTCGAGAAGATCGTCTCGGCGCTGTCCCGGCTCAACCGCCGCATGAACGTCGCCTACGGCCGCCAGACCGCCGCCCTCGGCATCAGCAACGCCGAGTGGGAGGTCCTCAAGGCACTCGTCCTCTCCGGCGCCCCCTACCGCATGGGCCCCGGCGACCTCGCCAAGCGCCTCGGCCTCACCCCGGCCGCGATGACCCACCGGATCGACCGCATGGTCTCCGAAGGATTGGTCACCCGGGAACGGGACGAGTCCAACCGCGTCCGAGTCATCGTCGAGCTGACCCCGGAGGGACGAGAGAAGTGGCTGGAGGCAATGCGCCTGGCGACCGTCTTCGAGGAGGACCTGCTCCAGGACCTCACACCGGCGGAGCGAGCGGTCCTCGGCGAGGTCCTGACCAGGCTCCTGATCAGGGTGGAGCACGCCCAGCCGGACGCCGGCGGTCGCCTCAGCGACCTCGACTGAGGGCACGGAAAAGATCTTGACAGGGGCGGGTTGACACACCCCTCCCCGTTCCGTAAAGTTCTTCGGGTTGCCACGGAGGCGTAACGGTTCCGCAGCAACACCTCAGCCGCCCCGAGCGGCACCCCTCACACCATCAGCACGATCTCCCACACGGGTTGATTTCGGCGTGCCCGAATTCAATTCGAATGGGAAGCCCGGTGACCCGATTGGGAATCGCCGAGCGGATCCGCTAAGGTTTGAGACGTCGGAACGGCCCAGCGGCCGGGAAGACAAACCCCCCTGACTGGGAGTCAGACGCCGAAAGGATCTGATAGAGTCGGAACCGCCGGAAAGGGAAACGCGAGAGCGGGAACCTGGAAAGCACCGAGGAAATCGGATCGAGAAAAGATCTGATAGAGTCGGAAACGCAAGACCGAAGGGAAGCGCCCGGAGGAAAGCCCGAGAGGGTGAGTACAAAGGAAGCGACCGTTCCTTGAGAACTCAACAGCGTGCCAAAAATCAACGCCAGATATGTTGATA